>NZ_CP146100.1:2589642-2917500 GCF_037023755.1 Saccharopolyspora sp. SCSIO 74807
CTATCCCAACCGCGCGTCGAACGACAGGACACCGTTGTCCAATGCGGGCAGCGATGTGGGGAGGGCGAGCTTTGATGAGTTCTCGCAGCAGATCCAGGCCCGGCACTACCGAGCGCGGGCTGCCCGTGCGGCTCAGCGCCTACCTCGGCGCCGCCTCGCTGGCCGCCGCCGCGATGGTGGCCGACACCGGCCCTGCGCACGCCCAGCAAGCACCGGCGGCGAACAAGGGCAGCGTCGGATGGGACACCTACCGCGATCCGAGCGGGCTCACGCAGTTGCGCGGTAGCGAGCAGAGCGGGCAGTTCTCCAGCTTCGCCCGCGACGGCAGCAACGACGACGGTTTCGAGGGGACCTACTCGTGCCTGCGCAATTCCGAACGCGGCTGCGTGATCGCGGAGCGGGCCGGTGCGGGCGAGATCTCGTCGATGTGGTTCACCCGCGAGCCGTGGGGTGACGTGACCGGCACCGGCAACATCACCATCGAGCTGGACGGGCGGACGGTGCTGGACGCGCCGCTGATCGACGTGGTCAGCGGCCGGGTCGGCGCCCCGTTCGTCTGGCCGCTGGTGGGCAACGCCGAGGACTCCGCGGGCGGCGCGGTGATCAAGGTGCCGATGCCGTACCGCGAGTCGATGCGGGTCACGGTGCAGAACAATCCGGCTTTCTACCACGTCGATTACCGCACTTTCGCCGATGCGGAGGGCGTGCAGACCTTCGACCCGGCCGATCCGGCGCAGGACGTGATCGACCGGCTGCGCCGGTTCGGCATCGCCGACCCGAAGGGGCCCGCGGAAGGTGCGCAGCCGACGCGCCGGGACTTCTCCGTCGCGCCCGGCACGGCCGCTCCGGTCGCGCAGCTCGAAGGTCCCGGGCAGGTCAACGAGTTCCGGCTGCGGATTCCGCAGGTGGTGCCGAGCCCGCGGGTCGTCGACGACGGCCGTGCGTTCGGCGCCGGCGGCGGCAGCAGGTTCGACGCGGCGGTGCATCCGGACAACGAGGGCGTGCGCATCGTGCGCCGCTTCGACCCGCAGGTCGCCGACCAGGTGGCGGGCCTGAGCGTGAACGGCGCTCCGGCCGGTGAGTGGCGCAGCGGCGCGGCCGAACCCGGCGGGTGGGGCGTGCAGGCGATCGACGTTCCGCCGGAGATCACCGCCGGTCAGTCCACGGTGGAGGTCGCGAACCGCTTCGTCTCGTCCTCGAAGGACGTCAACGAGTTCCGCTACGACGTGCAGAGCAAGGTCAACGGCGAGTGGGTCCGCACCGACGTGCTCGACGTCGGCCCCGCGCATCCCGGCGAGGAGGCGGCGCACGGCTACCGCATCGACAACTCGGTGTTCGCGCGGGAGAAGCTGGTCGGCCGCTACGCCTTCGCGCCGGAGCAGGTCACCGCTTCGGAGCACCTGCTGGAGACCGCGCGGGTGCGCATCACCTTCGACGGCCAGACCACTGTGGACGCACCGATCGGCGAGTTCTTCGGTTCCGGCCTCGGCGAGTTCGACGTGCGCAGCATGATGAGCTCGATCGACCCGGGCGACGGCGGCTGGTACACGGCCTGGTGGCCGATGCCGTTCAACCGCAGCGCCACCGTCGAGATCGTCAACGGCGGCGGCGTGCCGATCGACGGGATGACCGCCGAGGTGACCACCGCACCGGCGGAGGCGACCGAGAACACCGGCTACTTCCACGCCACGCACAAGCGCGGCAACACCACGCCCGGCCAGGACTGGAACTTCGTCCAGGCGCAGGGTTCCGGAACGTTCTACGGCGTCACGCACTCGATGCGCGGCCTGATTCCGCCGCAGACCAACCGGCACCCGCAGCAGCCGATGTCGATGTCGCAGGCGGACGAGGCCGCCAACCAGCGCAACTACTTGGAGGGTGACGAGCGGTTCTACGTGAACGGCTCGCCGAGCCCGGCTTGGCACGGCACCGGCAGCGAGGACTACTACGAGTCGGGCTGGTACTTCCGGGACGGCACGACGTTCTCGATGCCGCTGGCGGGCAATCCGTCGCACGAGGTCAACGGTGACGGCTGCCAGTACGACTGCACCGGCGCGTACCGCCAGCAGGTGCCGGACGCGGTGCCGTTCAACGACGGCCTGGTAGCCGGGATAGAGCACGGTCCGGACAACGACGAGCCGGGCGACTACAGCTCCACTGCCTACTGGTACGGCGGAAAACCGGCTTCGCAGCAGCAGGTCGACGAGATCGACCTGGCCGATCCGCGCAGCCGCGAGCAGCACGGCTACACCGCGGAAGGTGAGACGACGGCCCCGCTGACCTCGACCTTCGAGGGCGACGCGGACGACCAGCAGCACAACGGGCAGGTCGCGTCCGCGACGGGCCCGATCCGGTTCCAGGTCGGGCTGAACCCGGACAACTCCGGGGCGCGGCTGACCAGGCTCGCCGACCAGGCGCAGGCGTACCAGCAGGTGGAGGTCCGGGTGGACGGTCAGCCCGCAGGGACCTGGATGCAGCCGCTGGGCAACGGCACGCACCGCTGGTTGCAGGATTCGTTCGACTTGCCGCCCGCGCTGACCCAGGGCAAGGATTCGGTGCAGGTCGAGCTGGTGCCGGTCGGCGGCGCTCCGGCGTGGACGGCGGCGCGGTACACCGTGTTCGGGCACTGAGCCCGCTTTTCCAGTCGTGCCCGGTGGTTCCGACCGCCGGGCACGACTTTTTCATGCGTGCCAAGGACTTTCGGGATGGCAGTGCGCGCACGGCGGCAGCGGCCACTGCTCCGGGACGGGTGGCACGCAGACGGATCCGCACTCGGCCAGTCCTAATCGGACACCGTTGCCCGCCGGGACTCGCCGCGCGTTCGCCGCTGTGACGTGGTGCAGCCGATCGCCGGTGAACACCCCGCGCCAGCTCCGCGCCTGATCCATTGCTGCGTCCATGCAACCCCCGAGGACCAGAGGGGACGCCGGGCCGGTGACCTTGTCGGGGAGGAGGAATTCGGCCACCGGCCCGGCGACGGCGATGGGAGGGGATCGCCGCAGTGAAGATTAAGGGGGTTTTATGCGCCCCGTACAGTACCCGGAAGAGTGATCATGTTCGCCGGGTGTTCGCGGATAAGGTTCCTGGCGACCGAAGGGAGTCGCCGATGCCCAGTACGCAGACCCGCCGCAAGCGCAGGCTCGGTCAGTTCTTGCTGGCACTACGGGAAACTGCGGACCTCACGCATGATCAAGTCGCGGAGCTGCTGCGCAAATCGCAGACCAGCATCTCGAAGATCGAGAACGGCTACTTCCTCTGCAACTTCTCCGAACTCGGCGCGCTGTTGGCGTTCTACGGAGCTTCCGACGAGCAACGTCGAGAAGCGCAAGCGATGTGGGACGACGCGCGGGCTGATGGCACCCGGATTCAGGTGTCCACTGCGCACCCGACCAAGTACCGCGCTTTCGTACGGGCTGAAGCGGAGGCGGTGAGCGTGCGTTCGCTGGCGCCCCTGGCGGTTCCCGGACTGTTGCAGACGGTCGACTACGCCACCGCGATCCATGCAGCGGCGCGGCACTTCGGCACTGACACGGACTCGCGGCGCGCTGTCCGATCACGACGGGCCAGGCAGAGGCGCTTGGACGCGCCTGACCCGGTGCAACTGCACGCGCTCATCGACGAGGGTGTGCTTCGCAGGCAGGTCGGCGGGCAGTCCGTGATGCGCGAACAGCTGCGGCACCTGCGCACGATGTCCGAACAGGACAACGTCACCATCCAAGTGGTCCCGCTGGAAGCGGGTGCTTACGGCACCTCATCCGGACCGGTCACCATCCTCGGTTTCCGCGACGAGGACGACCCGGACGCCGTCTACCTGGAGTACCCGGGAGGCGGTACGTGGGTGGAGAATGCAAATGACGTTCATGCGTTCACGCTGACTTTCGAGGATGTCGCCGCGGCAGCGCTCACTCCGAAGGAGTCGGCGGACTGGTTGCGCGCGATGGAGGATTGATGGATCAGCAACCCACCTGGCGGAAGAGCACCTACAGCGGAAACCTCAACGAGTGCGTCGAGATCGCTGTCGGTGTTGATGGCCCTGCTGTCCGTGACTCGAAGCTGGGGGAGTCGGGGCCGGTTCTGCGGTTGGACGCGGCCGCGTTCGCCTCGTTCCTGGACGCCGTGAAGGCCGGTCGGCACGATCGCTGATCCTCGCCGCGTGCTGTCGCGGGCCCGTGACTCGAATCGTTGCTCTATCCGAGTGAGCACGAAGGTCGGAGCACGGCTGAAATGTGACGTGGATCATGGCAACGAGTGAGTAAGTGCGCGCACGCGCGCGGCTCGACTCGGGCATTATGCTCTGCCGACGTGGACATGCCAGGGGAGGAAGCATGACCGGTTTCCGGATCGACCCGGAGGCGTTAGAGGGCGCCATCAAGGAGCTGGAGGACGCCCGCGACCGGGCTCGCGCAGCCGCGCATAAGGCGATGTCGGTCAAGCCTGGCGAGTTGACAGCTAAGGATTCGACGACGGAGACGGCTCGGCAGAAGTTCATCGAACGCGCCAGTGGCGACTCGGCTTCGTTGCGCGCGTCCGCTGACGCGGTTAAAGACAGATTGACCGAAAAGATCGAAGCTTATCGGGCGACGCTCGAGGAGTACCGCCGCGCTGAAGACAATGCAACGGTCGATTCTGATCGAATCAACAGGCAGGCTTGATACTGTGGTAAACGCGGGCAACAAACTTCGCGCATGGGCCCTAGTCGGCTCCGTGCTCCTCGGCTCGCTCTTGTCGGCTTGTTCTCCCGGGCAGGAAGCTGGCCAGCCCCCGCAGCCGCAGGCGTCGAATCCTGGTGGCATTAGCGTCAGCGATCCGAAGGATCCCGCCACTGTGGACTCGTGCTCGCTGCTTCCCGCTCAGGGGGCTGAGTCTGTTGGGTTGGCGCATCAGGGGCGGAAATCCTCGAGCTCCTTTGGTGACGACGATGACAATCGTTGCCTATGGAGCAGTCCTGATGGAGCAGCGGGGGCTTCGCTTGCTGTTTTCGCTGATCGCACGCTGCAAGACTATTATGGAAATTCCGGTCAATACGTTGACTTTCAGAAGCTAACTATCGCTGGCCATCCCGCAGTTCGGGCGAATGAGAAAGACCCGATGTCGGACGGGATGTGCTCGATCTTCGTTGCTTCCAAACCGGATCAAGTTGTTCAGGCCGCGAGCGACGTGCCCGACCCGCGCACGGCCGACCCGTGCGACCTGGCCAAGAAGACGTTGGAGTCGGCTGTTCCGTCCTGGCCTGCGGCTAAGTAAGTAACTGAGGGGGTTTCGGAGTTGTCCGGATCGGTTTCGAGTGACCTGAGCGCGTCGATGTGCTACTCGGGAGGTGCGCGTCAGTTGCGGGCCAACATGGCCGGTGACGGTAACGCGACCAGCCTGCCGAAGGCGTTGGACGACGGTGCCAAGGAGTGGGCCGGTGTCGAGAAGGAGTTCCACGAACTCCGCGCGCAGATCGAGTCGGCCATCAACAAGGCCGAGGGCGCTCACGAAGGTAAAGCGGCTGACGCGGCGAAAGCGTCCATCGGCGAGATCACGCCGCACCTCGACGCCGCGGCCGAAACCGCGAAGGGCGTGCAGAAAGCGCTGACCCATCAGGCGGAGATCCAGAACAAGACGTTCCACCAGATTCCCGGCGAGGGCGACACGCTCCCCAACGGCCGCGAGGTCCAGCTCGACCCGCCGGAGAAGGGCTGGGTCGAGAACGGCGGCTGGGACAAGACCTGGTACCTCGGCTGGGCCAGCGACTACGAGGAGCGCCAGGAAGATTTCCAGGCGACCAATGATCGCGCCGCGGATGCCCAGCGCCAGTACCAGAACGACACCCAGTCCAACCTCGCCGGAACCCCCGAGTTCAAGCCGATGGAGCAGCCCGCTCCGCCGCCGCAGTCCGCGCCCGGTTCCGGGATGCCGAGTGCGAACGACGCGATGGCCGGGACTTCGATGAGCAGCGGTCCGTCCATGGGCGGCGGGGAACCGGCCGGGAACTCGTCGTCGTGGGCGTCGGGGCCGTCCGGTGGTGGCGTGCTTCCGGGTGGTGCGGCGCCGGGTGCTGCTGCTCCGCCCGCCGGTAGTGGTTCGGCGTGGGCTCCGGGCGCGCTGCCGCCGGGAGTGATGCGGGGTCCGGACGGGACGCTTTATCGGCAGAACCCGCAGACCGGCGCGTGGGAGCGGCAGAACCCCTACAACGGCCGGTGGGCTCCCGCTCCGGGCGGTGGGCCCGGCGGTCAAGGTGCCGGTGGTGCTCGTGGTGGTGCCGGTGGCGGCGCGGGCGCTCGTGCGGGCGGCGGTGCCGGTGGTGGCGTCGGCGCTGGTGGACGCTCCGGTGTCGGAGGCGTCGGCGGTTCGCCCGCCGCTGGCGGCGCGGGTGCGCAGGGCGCAGCGGCCGGTGCTCGCGGTGGCGCGGGCGCGCCCGGCGGCATGGGTGGTGCTCAGCGCGGCCAGCAGGACGACGAGCAGCAGCACGACCGCCCCACCTGGCTCGTCGAGGACGAAGACGTGTTCACCAACGACATGCGCGCAGTCGCCCCGCCGGTGTTCGGTGACTGGGGGAACCAGGATTGAGCACCGGCCGGATGTCGATCGGACCGCTCGCCGCCGCCTACTTGTGCGAGCGGTTCGACAGCCACCTGCACCCGCTGCTGCGCGTCGGGCGGCTGGCCGGCGAACCCAGCGATGCGGATCGCTCCCGGGCTTCCGAACTCGGCAGACAAGACCTCGTCGAGCGCGGCTACCTGGATCGCGACGAGCTGCACCCGTTCCTGGAACAGGCGTGGAACCTGCTGGCCCGGCCGCCGTTCGCGGTCGGACTCGCGGTGCGCGCCGCGCGGGGAACATCGTTCAACGCCGTGCACGTCGAACACGGCCGCGCGACCGTGCGCGCCTACCAGGAAGACGGGGAAGACAACGACGACCTGCGGGACATCGTGCTGAGCCTGCACGAATTCGGCGGCCCGACCGGCAACGCGGTCGAGCTGATCGGCAAGCCCAGCGCGGGCAAGAGCGGCAGTGCCAGCGTGCCGACGCGCCTGCTGGACAATGTCTCGAAGCGGATGCGCGCGAACCCGTCGGCGAGCTTGCTATCCGCGCTGAACGCATCCGGCGTCCGCAGCGCGGACGCGCGCGTGCTGTCCACAGTGCTCACCGCGGAGCGGGAGCTCGACGGCGTGTTCACGGTCCGCGCGCACGACCACCGCGTGGGCCGCACGCATCGCGCGCCGAATTCGCTGTCGTTCTTCACTTCCGCCGACGGCTGCTACCTGACGCAGAAGAAGGAGTCCGGCGACGGTCAGGAATGGTTCACCGTCGCACCCGCCGACCAGCGCAAACTCTCGGCGAGCATCGACGGGCTGAGCAAGACCGTCACCGCGGCGCCGCGCTGAGGCGGCACGGTAGCGGGGGTGATCGGGCCGGTCGCCCCGGCGCCGCACGTCCGGCGGTGCAGTAGTGCTCCTGCGGCGCCTTTTCGACGTGGGCGGTCCGGGTTCTGCGAGATCAGGTCCTCATGGCTCCTGCTGCGTGCTGCCGCGCGTGACCAGACGAGCCGACAGGGTCTTGGTCGTCGCCTCGATGTGGTCGCCGCCGATGCGGCTGAGCAGCAGCTGCGCCCCGATGGCGCCCATGTCGTAAGCGGGCTGCGCGACCACCGTCAGCGGCGGATCCAGCAGCGTCGTCCACGGCGCGTCGTCGAACGCGATCACCCCGACGTCCTTGCCGGGCCGCAGCTCCAGCTCGGCGAGGGTCCGCAGCACCCCGACCGCCATCGCGTTGTTCGCCACCAGCAGCCCGTCCGGGCGCTCGTCCTGCACCAGCAGCTCGCGGGCGGCGCGCGCGGCGCCCTGCGCGCGGAACTCCGAGCGGCGCACCCACTCCGGTCCACCGGTCAGCCGCGCCGTCCGCAAGCCGTCCTCGAAACCCGACAGCCGGTCGTCCGCAGTGGGCACCCCGTACGGCCCGGTGAGGCAGCCGAGGCGCTTGTAGCCCTGCCCGGCCAGGTGCAGCGTCGCGCTCTCCGCGGCTTTGCGGGAGTCGACGAGCACCGTGTCGCCGCCCCCGTCGGGCAGTGGCCGGTCCAGCGCCACCGACGGAGTCTGATGGCTGTTGAGCAGCGACGCGCTGTCGCCGCGCCCCGTCGGGGACAGCAGCACGCCAGCGACCCGCTCCTGCAACGCCACGTTGATGTATTCGCGCTCCTTGGCCGGATCGTCGTCGGAGTTGCACAGCACCACCGAGTAGCCCGCCGCGTGCGCGATGTCCTCCACGCCGCGCGAGATCGCGGTGAAGAACGGGTTCTCCACGTCGGAGATGATCAGTGCCAGCACCGCGGTCTCTTGCTTGCGCAGGTTGCGGGCCGGGCCGTTCGGGCGGTATCCGAGTTCGTCGGCCGCCGCGCTCACCCGCGCCGCGAGCTCCGGGTCGACCGTGCTCTTGCCGTTGAGCGCGCGGGAGACCGTGGCCGTGGAGACACCGGCCCTCGCCGCCACGTCGCTGATCGTCGCCACCGGACCTCCTGCTTTCAACCTGGCCGCGCGGTCGCGGCGTGGATTCCTTGACAGCCCTGCTGACCTCAGAATAACTTCCGAGAAAACGATTGCTCATAGCCCGGTCGGTCAACGGTGCACGAAACTCCGGGTAGTCGCGTCCGGATCGATGCCCAGCCCGCCCTGGCCGGAACATCTCGGGAGGGACCGTGGCCCGCATCGGTGTTGTCGGCATTTCCGACGGCCGTGATCACGTGCACGCGCGCAACGCGGAGTTCATCCAGACCAAGCAGGACGCACTGGTGCGTTCCCTGCAGTCCGCCGGGCACGAGGTCGTCGCCGGGCGCTCGCTGGTCGCCACCAACGTGCAGGCGAGCTCGGTGGCCCGGGAAGTCGCCGCCGCCGACGTCGACGTCACCGTCTTCTACTACACCGTCTGGGCGTTCCCGCACTTCACGATGCTGGCAGCGGACGCGACGCGGAGCCCGCTGGTGCTGGTCGCCAGCACCGACCCGACCGAGCCCGGCCTGGTGGGGATGCTGGCCGCAGGCGGCGCGCTGGACCAGATCGGGCGCAAGCACACACGCGCGTGGGGCGCGCCGGACGACGCATCGCTCGCCGAGACCATCGGGGTCCAAGCCACCGCGGCCGCCGCGGTGAAATCGCTGCACGGGTCCACGTTCGGCCGGTTCGGCGGGCGGCCGATGGGCATGAACACCGCTGTCGCCAACACCGACCAGTGGGCGCGGCAGTTCGGCATCGACGTCGAGGAGATCGACCAGTACGAACTCGTGCTGCGCGCGGACAAGGCCGACGCCAACGAAGCCCGCAAGGGCCGCGAGTGGATCGAGCAGTACGCGGCGGGGGTGCACTACGACGGCAAGAAGCTCACCCCCGAGCTGCTGGAGCGCCAGATCCGGTCCTACCAGGCGGTGCGGGACATCATCGCCGAGCGCAACCTCGACTTCTCCGGGATCAAGGCGCAGCCCGAGCTGACCGAGAACTTCGCGACGATGGACGTCACCGAAGCGTTCCTCAACGACCCGTACGACTGGAACGGGCCGAAGGACACGCACGTGTGCGCGACCGAGGCCGACATGGACGGCGCGCTGACGATGCAGCTGTTCAAGCAGGTCGCGCGGACTCCGGTGCTGTTCGCCGACGTGCGGCACTACCACGGCGACCGGGACATCTGGGACCTGTGCAACTCCGGGCAGCACGCCACCTGGTTCGCCGGGCGCAGCGACGACCCGGCGGAGAACCTCTCGAAGGTCAACTTCTACCCGGAGGTGTTCTTCTTCCCCGCCGGTGGGGCGTCCGTGCAGCACATCGCCGCGCCCGGGCAGATGACGCTGGGCAGGCTCACCCGCGAATCCGGTGAGTACCGGCTGCAGCTGATGCTCGGCGAGTTCGAGAACTACGACGCGGCGACCAACCAGCAGCTCGTCGACCAGTCCACGCCGGAATGGCCGCACGCCTTCGCGCGGCTGGACACCCCGGGCGAAGTGTTCCTGTCCAACTTCGGCGCCAACCACATCCACGCGGTGCCCGGCGACTACCGCGCCGAGATGCGGGCCGTGGCCGAGCAGCTCGGGGTGCGCCTCGACGAGTGGACCCGCGGCTAGGGCCTGTTTTTGCGCTTGTTTTGCGTAGGCGTTCGGGTAGCGGAACCTCAGCGGCCTTCTCGCCAGGCTCTGAGGAATTCGGCGCGCGGCGATCCCTACGATTTGCGTGGACGACCGGGACGAGCGGGAGGAACTGGCCATGGCTGAGGGCGTGCTGATCGGCATCGACATCGGGACCTCGAGTTCCAAAGGGGTGCTGGTCAGCACCGACGGGCGGATCCTGGCCCGGGCGACCAGGCCGCACGAGACCTCCTACCCGCATCCCGGCTGGGTCGAGCACGACGCGGAATCGGTGTGGTGGGCCGATTTCCGGGCGATCGTCGGCGAGCTGGTGCCCGCCGCGGAAGGCCGCAGCATCGAAGGACTCGGCGTCAGCGGGATCGGGCCGGTGCTGCTGCCCGCCGACGGGGACGGGAATCCGCTGCGCCAAGCGATCCTCTACGGCGTGGACACCCGGGCGACCGCCGAGATCGCCGAACTCACCGAGGAGTTCGGGGCCGACGAGATCCTGCGCCGGGGCGGGTCCGCGCTGACCAGCCAGGCCGTGGGGCCGAAGATCCGGTGGCTGGCCAAGAACGAGCCGGAGGTCTACGCGCGCACCGAGAAGCTGCTGATGTGCAGCTCCTACCTGGTGCACCGGCTCACCGGGCGGTACGTGCTCGACCACCACTCGGCCAGCCAGTGCGACCCGCTCTACGACTTGGGCGAACGCGCCTGGTCGAAGGAGTGGGCGCAGCGCGTCGCGCCGGACCTGCCGCTGCCGGAGCTGGCCTGGCCCACCGAGGTCGTCGGGCGCGTCGGCGCGGCGGCCGCCGCCGAGACGGGGCTACCGGAAGGGCTGCCGGTCACCGCCGGAACCATCGACGCGTGGGCGGAGGCCACCAGCGCGGGCGTGCGCGAGCCCGGTGACGTGATGCTGATGTACGGGACCACGATGTTCTTCGTGCAGGTGCTCACCGACCCGCGGCCGCACCCGGCGTTGTGGGGCACCTGCGGAGTTTTCCCGGGCACCTACACGCTGGCGGCGGGCATGGCGACCTCCGGTGCGGTGACCGATTGGTTGCGGCGGTTCGTGGACGGGGACTTCGGGGAGCTGGTGCAACAGGCGTCCGGCGCGCCCGCGGGGAGCCGGGGGCTGCTGCTGTTGCCGTACTTCGCCGGTGAGCGGACGCCGATCTTCGACCCGGACGCGCGGGGCGTGCTGATGGGGCTCACCACCAGCCACGGGCGTGCCGAGGTGTACCGGGCGGCGCTGGAAGGAATCGGGTACGGCGTGCGGCACAACCTCGAGGCGATGGCCGATGCCGGTGGCCGCGCCGGGCGACTGGTCGCGGTCGGCGGCGGTACGCAGGGCGGGCTGTGGACGCAGATCGTCTCCGACATCTCCGGGCAGGAGCAGCAGATTCCGAGCGAGACCGTGGGCGCGGCGTTCGGCGATGCGCTGATGGCCGGGGTCGGCACGGGCACGGCGGTCAACGAGCGGGAGTGGAACCCAGTGGCGCGCACCGTCCTTCCCGACCCCTCCGCAACCGAGCGCTACGACGCCTTCTACCGCCACTACCTGGACCTCTACAAGTCCACTGTGGACACCCAGCACTTCCTGGCCGACCAGCAGCGCGCCGCCGACTGAGCGCGCCCGGCCCGGACCGGCGACTCGCTCCGGCGTCGAGTTCGCCGCCGGCCCGGTGAAACTCGGCGTGCACGCGGAACCGCGCCCCGGGTGCACGCCGAGGCCACGTTCGCGCGAGCGGCCTCCCCGCTGATCGTTCAGCTCGCGGTCGGCCGGAAGCCGTGATCGGCGAGGAAGCGTGCCGTGACCCGTGCCAGCTCCGCCACGTCCGGCTGGGTCAATCCGAGCGTCGACTCGACGCGGCGAGCTTCGGCGACCGGCAAGTCCTGCGCGGTGAGGAAGGTCAGCGCTTCGGCGCTGATCCCGGTCCAGCGGTCGAGACCGGCCTGCAGGCTCATCGCGGCCAGCGGGATCGGCACGCGCAGCCGCGGCGTGGCGACACCCAGCTCGTCCGCGACGATCCGCAGCAGATCGGCCAGCGGCGGAGTGTCGTGCAGCAGCCAGTACTGCCCGCCGGCCGTCTCCGCGAGTTCCGGCGCACCGGCCAGGAACTTCGCGAGGTGGTCCACCGCGACCAGCGGCAACCGGTGATCACGCACGCCCGGCACGATCGGGAGCCGTCCGCGGTGCAGCGCCTGGACGAGGTCCGGCCAGCCCCAGAACTGGGAGGTCTGCCCGGTGCGCGAATCCCCGGTCACCGAAGCCGGATGCACCCTGGTCAACGGGACGCCCGTCGCTTCGGCGATGTCGCGGACGCGCGCATCGGCCGTGAGTTTGGAGTCGTGGTACCGGCTGGTGGCGAGCTTGCTCGAGCGCCGGTGCTGAAACCCGCTGATCAGCACCAGCCGATCGAGGCTCGAGCCGGAGGCGGCCAGTTCGGCGACGCGTTCGGAGCCGCGCACGTTGACCTGCCGAGCCTGCTCGGCAGGCAGCCCGAAAGACATCGCTGCGCCCAGGTGGAAAACCTGGCTCGCAGTGCGGGCGAGCGCGAGGTCAGCGGGGTCCATCCCGAGATCATCACGGGTCAGATCTCCGGCCAGCCCGTGCAGCAGGTCGCTCCGGCCGCCCCGCGCTTCCACCCATTCCCGCAGTTCCGCCAACCTGTGGCGCCCGTCCGGGTTGTCGCGCAGCAACACCGCCACCCGTCGGCCGCCGCCGGTCAGCTCGGGCAACAGCCAGCGGCCGATGAACCCGGTGCCGCCGGTGACGAAGGCGTCGATTCGCTTCATCACCGACCCTCCGCCGCGAGCAGAGCTGCGATGCGGTCCGCGACCTGCCGTAGCGGCGCCACGTCCCGGCGAGTCCGCGCCAGCAGCAGTGCACCCTCCAAAGAGGACAGTACGAGCACCGCCAGCTCCTCGGCCGCCGCGGTGTCCTCGCCGGATTGCACGAGGTGATCGCGGATCGACGCGAGCCACCGGTCGTAGCCCGCCCCGCACGCCGTGCGAACCGACTCGCTGTCCGCGTCGGCATCGAGCGCGACGGTTGCGATCGGACAGCCGTCGAGGAAGTCCGAATCGGCCAATCGCGCCGCGAGCAGAGCTGCGAACTCCCGCACGGCCTGCGCCGGATCCGGCGTGCGCGCCAGGATCTCGTCGATGACCCGGCACAGTTCGTCCGCGCCCTGCCCGACCGCCTCGGCCGCCAACTGGTTCTTGCCGCCGGGGAAGTGGAAGTAGAGCGATCCCTTCGGAGCTCCCGCCTCGGCCAGGACCTGGTTGACCCCGGTCGCGTGGAAGCCCTGCCTGCCGAACAGTTCGCGTGCCGTCACCAGCACCCGGGCTCGAGTCTCGCCGCGCGTCGCCATGGGCAAAACTATAGAGACTGGTCTAGTAATTGCCAATGGTGATCGCGACGGACCCAATCGCGACGGGCTCCGCGGGGACGCGGCATCGTGCCGCGCCGGTGAAGCGGTCGTCCAGCTCGGTGTCGGACCAGGCTCGCCGTGTTCAGTTGTCGGTTTGTTCGGTGGGTACCAGGCCGTCCTCCTCCCTGCGGATCGTGTTGAGCTCGCTGCTGCCGTTGCCCGCGTTCTCCGCGAGCGGCTGCACGGCGCCGCGGAACGACTCGAGCGCGTCGAGTTCGCGGCGGCGGGCGGAGACGAACCGCTGCAGGTGGGTGCTGGAGAGGTTCACCGCCTCGACCGCGCCGGAGGCCGCGCGCTGCGCGCGGACCGCCTGCGCGCGGACCTGATCGATGTCCTCGGCGATGGTGCGTTCGGTCGCCGCGAACAGCGCCGCCGAGGCCAGCACGGCGAAACCGGTCGGCCCGCACAGGAAGACCCGCTTGTCCAGCAGCCACGACAGCAGGCTCGGATCGTTGTCCAGCGCGGTGACCACCGCCGCGTCCGACGGTACGAACATGATCGTGCCGTAGATCGCGTCCGCCCAGCGCTGGTAGCCCTTCCCGGACAACTCGGTGGCGCGGGACCGGATGTTGCGCACGTGCACCCGCAGCGCATCGCTGCGCTCCTGCGGATCGTCGGTGTCCATCGCCTCGGCCCACACCGCGAGGCTGGCCTTCGCGTCCACCGGGACCTGCCGCCCGCCGCCGACGGTGAGCACCATGTCCGGCCGCGCGGAACCGCCGCCGGCGAGGTCGGTCTGCACGCTGAAGTGGATCCCTTCCCGCAGTCCCAGCGACTTCGCCGTCTCGACCAGGACCTGCTCGCCCAGCTCGCCGCGGCCGGAGATGGACGCGAACGCCACCTCGTAGCGCCGCAGCGCCGCCTGCTGCTCGACCGCGCGGGCGCGTTCCGCCTCCACCATGCGCATCGCCTCGTCCGCGCGGCGCGCGGAATCGGTGTAGAGCCGCCAGATCAGCAGCAGAGCCGCCGCGCACAGCAGCATCAGCACGATGACGACGGCGATCAGCACGCCGGTGCCCATCTCGAACTCCTCTCGGCTTGCAGGTGCCACCGATCATTCCGCACCGCACCGACGATCCGGGCGAGATCGTCCGCGGCATTCCGTGATCGGCCGGTCGCACCCGGTTTCACCTGCGGCGCAACGGAATCCGACACGCCGGGGAGTGTCGGGCGCCGCTGCGGCCGACACGCCGAAGCGCCCTGGGGGGTCGACGCGGCTGTCGGTGGACGCCGCTAACTTGACCTCCATGCGGCTGCTGCACACCTCCGACTGGCACGTGGGACGCACGTTCCACGGCCGCGACCTGCTCGCCGAGCAGGAAACGGTGCTGTCCGGGCTGGCCGACCTGGTCGCGGACGAGCACGTCGACGTCGTGGTCGTGGCCGGCGACCTCTACGACCGCGCGGTGCCCTCCGGTGAAGCCGTGGAGACCTGCGTGCGGGTCCTCGGCCGGTTGCGGGCGGCGGGCGCGCAGCTGGTGGTCACCCCGGGCAACCACGACTCCGCCGCCCGCGTCGGGGCGTTCGCCGAGTTCGCGGCGGCCGGGGGGCTGCACCTGCGCACCCGCATCTCCGAACTGCACCAGCCGGTGCTGATCGACGACGAGCACGGTCCGGTCGCCTGCTACGGAATCCCTTACCTGGAACCGGATCCGGCCAAGCAGGCCCTGAACGCCACGGCCGGAGTCGCGGGCGCCTCCGAGGTCGCCGCGCGCGGGCACACCGCCGTGCTCACCGAGGCGATGAACCGCATCCGCGCCGACCTGGCCACCAGAGCGGGCGGAACGCGTTCGGTGGTGCTCGCGCACGGCTTCGTCACCGGCGGCGACGCCAGCGACTCCGAACGCACCATCGCCGTCGGGGGTGTCGAACAGGTGCCGGGCTCGGTCTTCGACGGCGTCGACTACGTCGCGCTGGGCCACCTGCACGGGCCGCAGCGACTGGCCGAGCACCTGCGGTATTCCGGCAGCCCGCTGGCCTACTCGTTCTCCGAGGCGCGGCAACGG
The DNA here is from genome assembly GCF_037023755.1 of Saccharopolyspora sp. SCSIO 74807. Lineage (NCBI taxonomy): Bacteria > Bacillati > Actinomycetota > Actinomycetes > Pseudonocardiales > Pseudonocardiaceae > Saccharopolyspora > Saccharopolyspora sp. SCSIO 74807. The sequence goes on from NZ_CP146100.1 coordinate 2,605,179, forward strand.
AAATCGGTGTGGCTGGTGGACCTGGACGCACCTGGCCTGTCCAATGTGGAGCGCAGGGAGCTGCCGGTGCCGCGCGAGCTGGGCACCGTCGAAGGCACGTTGGAACAGCTGCTCACCGACCCGGAACACGCCGAGCTGGCGGATCGCTTCCTGTCCGTGACGCTGACCGACGAGGTCCGGCCGGTGGACGCGATGCGCAGGCTGCAGGAACGCTTCCCGCACGCGGTTCACCTGGAATGGAAACCCGCGGGCGGGCGCGCGACCGCCGAACTGCACTACTCCGAGGCGGTGCGCGGACGGGACGACGTGGCACTGGCGGACGGCTTCGTCGCCGACTGCCGCGGAGCCGAACCCTCCACGGGGGAACGCTCGCTGCTGGCCGAAGCGCTGCGCGCGGTGGACGTCGCGGAGGTGCGGGAATGAGGCTGCACCGGCTGGAGGTCTCCGCGTTCGGCCCGTACCGCGGCACCGAACGGGTCGACTTCGACGCGCTCGGCGCGGACGGGCTGTTCCTGCTGCACGGCGACACCGGCGCGGGCAAGACGAGCCTGCTGGACGCGGTCGCGTTCGCGCTCTACGGCTCGGTGCCCGGCGTGCGCGACGAAGCCAAGCGGCTGCGCTGCGACACCGCCCCGGACAACCTGGCGACCTCGATCGAGCTGGAGCTGACCGTGCAGGGCCATCGGCTGCGGATCCAGCGCAGCCCCCAGTACGAGCAGCGCAAACAACGCGGCGAGGGCTACACCACCCGGCAGGCCAAAGCTTCGCTGACCTGGCTCGGCGACGTTCCCGGCGGGCAGCCGGCCGAAGGGCTCACCCGCATCCCGGACGTCAACCAGACCGTGCAGCGCCTGCTCGGGATGACCGTGCACCAGTTCACGAAGGTGGTGATGCTGCCGCAGGGCGAGTTCGCGAACTTCCTGCGCGCCGAGAACGCCGAGCGGGAACAGCTGCTGGAGAAGCTGTTCGGCACCGAGCGCTTCGCCGCGGTGGAGCAGTGGTTCGTGCAACGCAGGCGCGAACGGGGCCGTGTGCTGGAGGCGCACAACCAGCAGGCGCGGGAGGTGCTGGCGCGGGTCGCCCAGGTCGTAGGACAGGACCCGGAGGACGGCGACGACCAGCGGATCTGGTTGGAGGGCTGGGAGAAGCAGCTGACCGCCGAACTCGACGAGGCCCGCCGCAACCGCACCGAGCTGGCTCGGCAGCGCGACTCCGCCGAGCAGACGCTGACCGCGCGTCGGGAACTGGCCGACAAAGTGCGCCGAGTGCGCAACGCGCGCGCGGAACTGGACGCGCTGGAGCAGCAGCGCGCTGAGCACGATCAGTGGCGCCGCGAGAAGGACGCCGCTGAGCGGGCGTTGTCGGTGCTCACCGCGCGCCGCGCCGTCGCCGGCGCGGAGACCGAGTTGCGGCAGTCCGCCGAAGAAGTGCAGGCGGCCGCGGACCGCTGCAGCGGCGTGGACACCGCCGCGGAGCTGGACCAACTGCGCTCTTCGGCGGCCGCGCAGCGGGAACGGGCCGGTGCGCTGGCAGAGCTCCTTCCCGAGGCGCAGCAACAGGAAACCGACCAGGCGAAGATCGGCGAGTTCGGCCGCGGCATCGAGTCCGACGAGCAGGCGGCCCAGGAGCTCGCCGACCAGCGCGCTGCGTTGCCGGAACGGATCACCGCGGCACGGCAGCGGCTCGACGAGGCCAAGCAGGCCGAAGCCCGCCGCGAGTCCGCGGAGGCGAAGGTCGAGGAACTGGCCGAACTTCTGAGCACGGCCCGCGAATTGCCCGCTGCGCAGCGGAATCAGGAGCAGTCGGCGCAATCCGCGCGGCGCGCCTTGGACGAGCACCAGCAGGCGCGGGACCTGCTGCTGGACCTGCGGGAACGGCGGCTGGCAGGGATGGCCGCGGAGCTCGCGGACGGCTTGGAAACCGGGCAGCCGTGCCCGGTGTGCGGTTCAGCGCAACATCCGGCGCCGCGCGAAGCCGTCGCCGACCCGGTCGGCGCCGATGACGAGGAACGGGCCCAGCACGCCGAGCAGCAGGCCCAGTCCCGCCGGGAAACCGCGGCGAAAGCCGAGGCCGACGCGCGCCAGTACTTCGACCGGCTGCGGGAACGGGTAGGTGAGCGCACCGAAGCGGAACTGGCCGCGGAGTCCGCCGCAGCGGCCGAAGACCGTGATGCGGTGCGCAAACTCGCCGATCAAGCAGCGGCACGCGCCGACGACCTCGCCGAGCTGGAGGGCTCGGCGGAACGGCTCACCGCGCGGCGCTCCGAACTCGACGCGAAGATCGCCGCGGCGCGCTCCGAACTCGCCGCTCTCCAGGACACAGTGGACAGACGTGCGGCCAGGCTGGACGAGGCACGCGGCGAGCACGCGGGCATCGCCGAGCACCGCGAGCACCTGCTCGACCAGGCCGGACGTCTCGAGCGGCTGGTCACGGCCCGCATCGCCCGCGACGAAGCCGAAATCCGCCTCGAGCGGCAACGCGCAGCGCTGGCCGAAGCCGCCACCGAGGCTGGTTTCGACGGCGTCGACGAAGCCCTCGCGGCCGGGCGCGACGAAGCGCGGCGCGCCGAGCTGGCCGAGGGACTGGCCGAAGCCGAGCGGCGCCGCGCCGCCGCCCAATCGGCGCTGGGCAGCGAAGAGCTCTTCGGCGTGGACGCGGGCACCGAGGTCGGCCTGGAAGCCGCGGCCGAAGCCGCCACCGCCGCCCGCGAGGCCGCTGAACGCGCCATGGCGACCGAGCAACGCCTGGACCAGCGCCACCGCGACCTCACCGACCTGGCGAAACGGCTGCGGAAGGAATGGGACGAACTCGGTCCCGCGAAAGCCGAGTACGACGAGCTGGACGCGCTCACCGACGTGGTCAACGGCCGCGGGCAGAACGCGCGGAAGATGTCGCTGCGCTCGTACGTGCTGGCCGCGCGGCTGGAGGAGGTCGCGATCGCGGGCACCCGCCGGCTGCAGCGGATGAGCGGTGGGCGCTACTCGTTCGTGCACTCCGACGCGGCCGGAGCGCGCGGCACGCGCGGCGGGCTCGGGCTCGACGTGCTCGACGACTACTCCGGGCGGACGCGGTCGGCGAAGACGCTCTCCGGCGGTGAGTCGTTCATGGCTTCGCTTTCGCTGGCGCTGGGCCTGGCCGACGTCGTCGCCGGTGAGTCGGGCGGGGCGCTGCTGGACACCCTGTTCATCGACGAAGGTTTCGGCACGCTCGACGCGAACACCCTTGATCTCGTGATGGACACGCTGGACGAGCTGCGCGCGGGCGGGCGGGTGATCGGCCTGGTCTCGCACGTGGACGAGATGCGGCAACGGATCGGGATGCGGCTGCGCATCCGCAAGTCGCGGGCGGGATCGACGATCGAACTCGACACTTGACCCGCGGAGCCCTCAGATGGGTCGCTGGTTCGCCAGCCACAACAGCATCCCGGCGTAGGAACGCCACGGGCGCCAACGCTGCGCGTGAGCTCGCAGCGCGCCGGGCCGGTCGGGCAGTCCGAGTTCGGCGGCGCCGCGGCGCATCGCGAGATCACCGTCGAGCAGCACGTCCGCGACCCCGAGCACGCGCAGCGCCACGTAGTTCGCCGTCCACGGGCCGATGCCCGGGAAAGTTCGCAGCTGCGCGCTGAGCTCGTCGGCGTCCCGGCCCGGTTCGACCAGCAGCGAGCCGTCCGCCAACGCCTCGCACACGAGCCGCAACGCCTCGGTACGCCGCTTCGGCCCGGTGAGCACTCCGGTGACTCCGGACGCGATCGCTGCGGGTGTGGGGAACAGCCTCGTGATCGTGCCGTCCGCGCAGGTCAACGGCTCCCCGAGGGCTTCGGTGAGCCGTTGCGCCGCGGTACGCGCGGCGGCCACGGACACCTGCTGCCCGAGGACGGCCCGCACCACGATCTCCGCGCCGTCCACGCTTCCGGGGACCCGGACGCCGGGGTGCTTGCGCAGCATCGGAGCGAGTGCCGGGTCGCCGTCGAGGACTTCGGCCACCGCGGCCGGATCGGCGTCGAGATCGAGCAGCCTGCGCGAGTGCGCGATCGCGCTGTCCCGGTCGCGCTGGTCGGCGAGCCGCAGTGTCGCGGCGACGTGGTCTCGCCGAGGCCGCAGCGTCACCGTCCCCGCACCGTGCGCAAGTCGCAGCGCACGGGAGTAGTGCTCGGCCCCGGCGTCCTCCACGCCGCCGACCGCGCGGGCGCGCAGGAACCCGAACAGGGCCGCTGCGTCGAGCGGAGGGCGGAACGGCAGGCGAACGTTCAGCTCGTCGTCGGTCGAGGTCGGGCAGGGCTCGGTCGGCACGGCGTCGATTCTGGCAAGGCCACCGACATGCCGTGGCACGCGAACGCTCGGCGCGGAGTAGGTGACACCGGCTCGATTGATCCCTAATGTCGGCTTCATGGCAAATTCCACGACCGCACGCGGTTTCAAGATCGCCGGTGGGGTGGCGGCGGCGATGCTGGCGCTGACCGTCACCGCGGGCTGCAACGACCCCGCCCCGCCGCCACAACAGCAGCAAGAGCAGCAGGACGGCGACCAGCAAGACGACCAGCAGGACGGTGACGAGCAGGAGCAGGACGACTGACTCCCCCCGCGAGCCGATGCGACGGAGTGAACGGACCGCTGGTCCGAACGAATCGGGCGAAGAGTCCGTTCACTCCGATCGCTGCGCACGTCAGGAGGGGTGGGCGGAGATCGTGCCCGTACCACCTAGACTCACGGCCCGTGAGTCTCACCCTCGGAATCGTCGGGCTGCCCAACGTCGGCAAGTCCACCCTGTTCAACGCGCTGACCAGCAACGACGCGCTCGCCGCGAACTACCCGTTCGCGACCATCGAGCCGAACGTGGGCGTGGTGCCGTTGCCCGACGGCCGCCTCGGCGAACTCGCCGGGATGTTCTCCTCCGAGAAGGTGGTGCCCGCCACCGTCTCGTTCGTGGACATCGCGGGCATCGTCAAGGGCGCGTCCGAAGGCCAGGGGCTGGGCAACAAGTTCCTCGCGAACATCCGCGAGGCGGACGCGATCTGCCAGGTCATCCGCGTCTTCGACGACAGCGACGTGGTGCACGTGGACGGCGACGTGAACCCGGCCGATGACATCGAAACGATCAACACCGAGCTGATCCTCGCCGATATCCAGACGCTGGAGAAGGCGCTGCCCCGGCTGGAGAAGGAAGCCCGCACCCGCAAGGACAAGCGCCCCGCGCTGGATGCGGTGTACGAGGCCAAGGAGATCCTCGACGGTGGCACCACCCTGTTCGCCGCGAACAAGGGCACCGAGGTGCCCGAGCTGCGCGAGCTGAACCTGCTCACCACCAAGCCCTTCCTGTACGTGTTCAACGCCGATGAGGGCGTGCTGGCCGACGAGCAGCGCAAGCAGCAGTTGCGCGACCTGGTGGCGCCCGCCGACGCGGTGTTCCTGGACGCCAAGGTCGAATCCGAACTGATCGAACTGGACGAGGAATCCGCCCGCGAGCTGCTGGAGTCCGTCGGGCAGCCGGAGCCGGGCCTGAATGCGCTGGCCCACGCCGGGTTCCACACCTTGGGCCTGCAGACTTATCTGACCGCCGGGCCGAAGGAGGCCCGCGCCTGGACGATTCCGCAGGGCGCCACCGCTCCGCAGGCGGCCGGGGTGATCCACACCGATTTCGAACGCGGTTTCATCAAGGCCGAGATCGTGTCCTACCCGGACCTGATCGAGGCCGGTTCCATGCAGGCGGCCCGCTCGGCGGGCAAGGTCCGGATGGAAGGCAAGGAGTACATCATGTCCGACGGCGACGTGGTGGAGTTCCGCTTCAACGTGTAGCGAAATATCGGCGAGCTTATACCGCTCCTGGTGAACAAAGTCAAACTCGCTGTTCAGTAAATGGGAGCCCGCTCTGACGTACCCGGTATGTCATGGCGGGTTCCTGTTTTTGCTCGGGATGGTGCTGACTTGGTGATGAGTTCGCAAGCTAGATCAAGTCCTCAAAGGACGTTCCAGTAGCCCGGCATCCAACGCTGTGGCGGCCGGGGCGACTACGGCCTTTGGCGCTTGGAGTGCTCCCGTAGCTGCCGCTTCGAGTCCTCAAGGTCGAAGCGGCCTTGCCCGCCTGGCGTGTAGAACTCTGGCTCCAAGATTCCGGCCTGCACGTACCGCGCCACGGAGCGGCGCGAGATACCTAGCTCATCCGCGAGTTGGCTGGACGTGAGCAGCTTTGGCCTGGGCACGGCCCGAAAGTGGCACGAATGGCGCAACTTGTCTCAGTTGCTGACTCAGATGCGCTATGGTGGCCCATATGGCTCAGTTGTCCCAGTTTCCCATGGTCGTGATCGACGGCCGGGAATGGTGGGCGTGTCCCGCCAAGGGCGCGGACTGCGGACGGTCCCTCGTGGACTTCGGGTCATGGGGCCTGGATGCCCTCGAACTCCATGTGCAGCGAGAGCACCCCGAATGGTGGTGGGCACAGCAGCGTGCCTCTGTGGCTGCCCGTCCCCGTAACCAGCTTCGAGACAGTGCCCATTCCGTGGAGGCGCACAACAGCGAACGAGCAAGCTAAAGCCGCATAGCGCACCGATACACATCACTCGGCTGACCGGGTGATGCGTAGTTCTACGCTCCCTGCCACATACCAGGTTCGATACAGTCTCCCCTGATCAACGCGCAGTGATCAGGGGAGGAAGCGCGTGAACGTCCGTGTCGATCCGGAGACGCTAGCTGCCCTGGCCGGTGAACTCGAACAGTCCAGCAGCAAGCTTGCCCACGCACAGCCCGCGCCAGAAGCCGATGCAGGTCCGTCCGGTCCGGCCGTGAACGAGACCCTGGCTGAACTCATGCGCGCCGCCGCAGGTCTTGCCGAGGAAACCGCCAAGACCGCCGATGCGCTGCACTCCGGCAAGGCGGTCTACCTCGACACTGACGCGGCCAACGCAGATCAGATCAACCAGATCCGTCCGCGCTGAGCACCGGGGAGCGCAGTACACATGCCGCTGAATATCTTCGTGTCCGGTGACCCTGGGTCGGTCCGGGCAACAGCCGAAGCAGTCCGTCAGCTCGCAACCGGGGTTGAAGACAACGCGACCGGTTGGCACCAGACCCGCAGTCGCTCAGAAGCCGATTGGGAAGGGCAAGCGGGCGATGGCTTCCGAGCGAAAGCAGGCACCACAGCCCGAGACGCTGACGCTCTCGATCAGTTGTTCCTTGGCATCAATCGGGCGCTGACCGCGTTTGCGGACGATTTGACGACCGTCAAGGCGCGTATGGACCAAGCGCGACAGGTTGGAACCGGCGGCGGTCTGAAGATGATGGGAAGCACGCTCATCCTCGAACCTGGTCCGATGCCGTTGCCTCCAGACGAGAACAAGCGCCAGCAAGCCGCGTATAAAGAAGCTCGCGAAACCATCGAGCAAGCGCGGCGCATGGAGAAGACAGCCCACGAACGTCTGAATGCGGCGCTGAAAGCCAATGCTAACGGACTCGGACACATCAGCAGTGCCGGGACTTGGGCACAGGCTGCCGCAGCGGCAACTAGCCCTGCCGCTATGGCTCTAGCCAAGGCGGCAACAGTGATGGACGATCGCGCGGTCAATGCGACTAAAGGGATGTTCGAGAAGGCGGCTGCGACGGGTCCTGCCGCTGTTGGTGGCTTGTGGGGTTCGATGACCAGTGCCCAACGCGCCGACCTGATGGACCGATACCCGCACATGGTCGGCAACACCAACGGCATTCCCTCAGCCACGCGCGATGTTGCCAACCGCTCCATCCTCGCATCACAGCGCCAAGCGATCTCTGGAAAGATCAGCGCGCTTCGGAACGAGATGCGTGAAGATTTTGAACGTCATGGGCACAGTGACACGGCAAAGGGTAAGCAGATCAACGAGCTGAGTGACGCACTCAGCGGTATCGATTCCTTGCAGGGCAAGCTGGGCACATCGGCCGATGCAAGCAATTACTACTTGCTCGGTATCGACTCGACAGCCGAACATCGCGGACAAGCCATCATCGCCAACGGTAACCCGGACCACGCTGACAATACGATGACCCTTGTTCCAGGTACATTCAGCGATCTCGGCGACGCCACCGACTACGTCGAACAGAACGACAAGGTGTTGGACCGAGCCAACGAGCTGTCGGGTGGCAAGAACGCTGCGATCACCTGGGCAGACTACGAGTCTCCCAACCACTTGTTGCCCAATGCAGCGTTCAGCGGCTACGCGGAGAATGCGCATGGCGATCTCTCGAATTTCCAAGAGGGCCTTCGAGTCACCCACGAAGGCGAGACACCTTCACACAACACGTTGGTTGGCCACAGCTACGGTTCAACGGTGGCCGGGGAGGCCGCGGCGAACGGCGGGTCGCACGCAGATGACGTCGTGTTCCTCGGTAGTCCCGGTGTCGGTGTCGACGACGCCAGCGAGCTAGGAGTACCCAGCGACCACGTATGGGCAGCGAAGTCGGAAAGCGACGTCATCGACTGGACTCCGTCCACGAACCCTCTCGACTGGGGACCAACTGTTTTCGGTGGTACCGACCATGCACGTTACGGCGTCGACCCCACCGACCCGACTTTCGGTGGACAGGTGATGCCGACAGATCCGAACGGCGGGCATGGCGACTACTGGGACAAGGCGCCTTCGCGTGAGAGCATGGCGCGGATCATGACGGGCACGAACGGCGGAGGAGCAGCAGCACCGTGATGCCGACAGAGAACCAAGCCGATCAAGGCATCAAATACAAACCGCTACGGATCACGGGCATCGTAGTCGGTGGGCTAATCATGGCGCTCAGCTTGGTCGGCTGGTTCCCCTACCTCGGTGCGTCGCTGACCGGATTCGATCCTGGTGACTCCGGCCCCGGCGTGACAAACCAACAGCTCATCGGCATGTTTTTCGCGCTATGGATTGTGCCGTGGCTGGTCGGGTTGGTGCTTGTTCTGGTCGCCATCACTGGATGGCTGCGCCGCACGCTCTGGGCATTGCTCGGATTGACAGGTGTCATGCTCTCTGTTTCGCTAGTCACTTATCTGGTCGGGACCGCCTAGATTCGAGTGCTGCGACTCATCCCTTATCGGTTGCAAGCCATCCCTTATATGCTTCTTCATCATATCGACCATCCACTCCCAGCGATCAGGGTACGGTAATTCCACCAAGAATCCATGGTTACACAGGTCGCCGTCACTATTGCGGCACCACTGCACGCCAGCAAGGTCAGTGAACTGAATCTCAATACCACGATGGGCAATCAAGCTACAGAAACTTTCAAAGCACGCACCTTTCAGTCGTTCGATCTCGTGCCCGAATTCTTCTTCGTGTTCAAGGTGGTCCATTCCGAGCGATGACAGAACTTCAGCGAAAAGATCGTAAGAGTAGGCTCTTGCCCACTCGGTCGCACTGCGGTACCTGACCTCCTTGGCCTCGTTGGAGGGCACCACAACAGCTTCCAAGGTGTCCGGCCTGGTTCGAGTAGTTAACCGACAGGATAGGCCGAACACTGGAAGATTGCTAGCATTCAAGTAATTTACATATAATTCGCTCGCGACAGAATCTCCGCGATGCTCGATCCAAGCAGCTACTTTCGAAGCCTGCTCGCTCTTATCTTTCTCGTTACGTTCTTCCTGCGCATCGAGCGCAATCTGTGCTTGAGTTCTAGCCGCTCTCGCACTCCAGTGCGAGTTGTATGCCGTCCAGCTAGTAAAGATCAGAGCGCAGGACGCGACGATAGCCGATACCCAAGACGGTAGGTTTCCCAGCCAATCAGTCACGTGATGATCGTAGCAGCGCTAGGAACCGAGTAGGTCGAAGTGGAACCCGATTGCCACGGCAAAGAACGCGAGCCATCGAGTCGTATTTGCATGTCGTCCGACTGTAAGCAGCTTGGATAGTATCCGCAATGACTGCCTAGTGACGTAGGGAATTGCAATTAAGAGGCCAACTGCGACGAACCCAACTAAAGGAATCGCAAGAAGAAGCAACAACGAAGACCTTGAGGAAACTTCATAGTAAAAAAGGAGCGCAAGAGGAAGCATGATCGCATAAACTACAAGAAACTCAACTAAGGCTGACTTGTTTTTCCCCTTGAGTCTCTGCGCCCAACTCTTGTACCCCTTAGCGGTTCTCTCTAGATTATCCGCGATTCGGAGCATCCGTTCCGGGCCGATGAGGTCGAGCACTGCTGCCACACCGCCCGCGAATTGGAGAATCTTTCCGATTCGCGCCCACCACAGGAACGGAAGTCCCCACATAGCGAAGTCTTCAAGCTTTGCCCCGGACCCCCACAAGGTCCAGGCTTCGCAATAGTCCACTTCGACCAAGTTGCCTCCCAGGTTGAGAGGCAACTCTAGCGAATGATCAGTCTGCAAATGGCGCATACCCTTGTTCCGTAATATGCAACAGATCGCCTTCTGACCTGTACACAGGATCGGGGGCGCTATACAGGCCGATCTCTGAGCACGCGGGGAGGACTCCCTCCCCTGCCCTTAACGCTCCGACTTCTCTCGAAACACTCCTTCAACCTGCTCCACTGGAGGAGCCTCCATCCAAGAGGGCTTGAGACAGCCGCCATACTTACGTTGATGTGCCCTGAAAAGCTCCCAGCTAGACCACGAGACATGACATCGGGAACAGTGCTTGATGTCATCGCCAGTCCATCGAACGGCACACATGCGACAGCGATGCACACGCTCATTGACGCGCTGAGTTGGGTCCTGGATAAGTGGCATACTGAGTCTTTCTTAGCGTAAGCATTTGGCTTGGAAGTGCCATAGCCGTTCTTCTTGGTCGGACTTTTTATCGGAGTGAGAGACGTAGACCTCCGCGCAGTAGGGGCACTGCGATGTCTTCGGGTCTTGTTGGAACCGACACATAGAGCACAGTCGCTCTCGCTTCCGTTTGCGGTACTCCTTTCCGCATCGGAGGCACTTCCGGATCGCTCGGCAATCATCACACTGAGACCGGCGGTTTCCGTGGGTATATATCTCCCGTCCGCAGAGGCAAAGCTTGGTAAGTGGTGGAGCTAGCACAATGCTGGTTCTCCCTTCCTGGTCAGAGAATCCCTAAATCCCTTCGAGATCTAAACTGGAGCGGTGGGCCTGGGTGGGTTTTTCGGGGTTTAGAGAATCTCTCAGGGCTTCTCAGAGCTTGATAGAGCAAGGGGACCGCCCACCTAGAGCGGCCCCCGAAGAGACGAGGTGATTACCAGCGTCCACCTCGTCCGCGCTCTATTTCGACTCGAAGAAGATGCCCTGCCGATGCCTTCCTCTGCCGATCATCAACGAACCCCTGAGTTGGATCATGTGCGGGCTGACTTTCTTGGGAAGATTCTTCTTCCTCTGGAGCCGTCGTCTCCGACTTGCCGTCACGGAGAAAACGGGCGAAGAAATCCTTGGGGTCCTCACTCATGCTGCTTCCTTACCAACCGGATTACGTTCGGCGGCATCCGCCGGGTGAATCAGGTTCACTGGAATGTGGTTGTGAACCAACGTGACGAACGGATCGAGCGGGCTATAGGGGTTAATGCCCACCTGGTGACTCGCGGAGAGCTGCCTAGCTGCGTCCAAGTACGCTTGCTGCGACGCAGGCTCTCCAAGCTGAAAGACAGCGATCCCAAATCCGTCTTGCTTGTTGGCAGTCAAGTACCCCAACGATCGAGAGACGCTGTTATAAGCTCTCCAGTAGCGCCGCATTTCAGCGGCGGAGGTAGTTGCCTGGTTGAGGTTCTCGAAGTCCTCCGAACCCAGTTGCCAGGTGGACGTGATCTCCATGTTGGGCAGCTTGCCTACGGCCTCACTGAACTTCGGCACCAGAGCATTGAAGTTAATGCAAAGCGCCTCAAAGATTCGGCCCTCATCAGCAAAGAGCGCATCAAAGAGATTTCGGAACTTAGCAGTCTGCATGTCCTGCTGGAAGTTCAAGTTGTCCCATGCAAGAACTTCCACCGCGTAGGCACGGGCAAGCTCATTGGCTGCTTCGGAAAACTCCTCCGCTGCTGCCTCCCTGAGACGCTTCTGAGCCCTGGGCACCGCACTACGGTCAGCGGCTGCCTTGGCGTAGGTGACAGCCTCAAGGAGGCGCGCTGAGGGTTCGATATCGGCTTCCCGGAGAATGTCCGGGATCTTCTGGAGGGTCTGGATCTGTGCTGCTTGCTGGATATCGGTCATGATGAGTTCCTTTCCTGGTCGTTCGGTACTGCGGTAGCTGAGCCGTACTCAGCAAGCCATTGGGCACGCTTACGCGCCTGTGACTCCCTCGCCCGCTTGTTCTTGCAGTGGCGGCAGCGAGCCGTTCCATATATCCAATACGTATTTGTAGGGGTGCGGGAGCACCCGCACCGGAAGGTATCCATGTTCACGCTCCTGTAGATGGTCAGCACTGGACAAATAGAGAAACCCCTTCCGGCCCGATGATCCGGAAGGGGCTGCCGTAGGAAGGTGAGATATCCTTACGGAGTCAGGACAGGCACAGAAGTCCGGAATACACAGGGGCAAGGCCGCTAAAGGAGGAAACGCGGCTTTGCCTCCTGCGGAGCAGCGCAACAGCATGGGCTGCTCGCGCTCTATCCGGCCGTGTTCTCATCGGCCGGATATTTCACATAACCCAAGATTATTTGATTCAGAGTATTTCAACCGGCCTACGGCCGGAGATGCTACATTACTAGGAGTTAGTACTTAGATTGAGTATGACAACAGGACAACGGATTGGAAGACAGGTCCCCCTACCCCCAAAAAATCTCAGATAGAGCTGGGGTAGGAGAATCCACCTTCCGATCCGTGTCAGGGTGTCACCATGACAGGCAGGTATCCGGTGGCCGCATTCGAGCTAGCTCCTAGCTCTGGACTTCGAACAGGCCCAGCCTTACGGCTGTGACAGAGGCTCACCGCCCAGTGAGCTTGTCCCCAGAGGTATTCACCCTCCATAGGTATAGATTATTCGGACACTTTGGGTTCTGACCTGGAATTATCTGTGCCGCCAGCCATGTTCTCAGAACGTCAGGATCATCAGCTCCTGTAGCCTTCATGGCTCGCTGAGCATCTACCTTCATGCACAGCAACTCTTCCCACTCAGGCTGATCCAGGTAGGCTGGTAGCTCGGACCAATCGGTCTCATACTTGGATTCCCTTCCTGGCTCCGGAAGGCATCGCTGAATAGCTGGAGAAGTCTCAGGAGCGGTTGTGTCCCACCAGAAGGGTTCAAGAGCTGTCAGAGGATCTCGCGTACAGGTGAAGTAACGACGTTTGCGGTTGTCATCCCAGATCGTCCTGAAGCTTCCCTGTACTGCTGGAAGTTCGCCACGGGCTGTTCTGCCAACGTCGAGCGGAGGAGCAAGGAGATTATGGTCATCACGTTCCCGGTACCATTCTTCAACCCTACTCCTATCACGAGCAAACGGAAAACGATGTTGGGCGCCTGAATCTCGGTGATCATCATACGGCGGGAGCCCTTCAATTCCTAGCTCATTAGGGAGTGTCCAGACTGACCCTGACGGTATCCAGCTAGCTCCTTCGCGCAGGTGGTCGCCACGTTGAGTATGGCGATACTCGTGTGACCACCTCTGCGTGGCCTTCGTTCGTTCTACTTGCTCCTTCAGCGGCATCGGTTGGTATGCGCTCGGGGCAATATACCCCTCCTTGGTTTGTGGCGGTCGAGATACATTCGGTCTGCGAACGCGACAGGGATACTCCTCACCTGGTGGGTTATGCCAGGCTTGCCCTTGAGTTTCTGCTTTCTTGAATCCCTCCCTCTGCTGGTGATTTCTTGCACGACTCTTAGCGCGATTGAGGTTGTCCAACTTCTTTTTGTGTTTTGGGCTACAGGTTCGTGGTGGGCGACCGCCCTTCGATGTATAGGAAAATGGCCGTCCGCACGGGGGCCAGGCACAAACAGCACTCCTGATCTTGCTCTTAGTGGCGCCCATCAGTCGCCGGTCTCCCACTCCTGCGCCAAGCGCTCAACATCCCTCAACCTGAACCTCAGCGCTCCGCTCGTTCCGCCACCGATACGGACTCCTTTGAGCTGCCACATTTTCCAGTTCTGATAGACGGTTTTTGGAGCCACACCCAGGTGTTCGGCCACGTCCTCCACGGTCATAAGTCGGCTGGTCATTGCCTGTTCTCCTCCTCTACCTATCCGGGCGTGTCCCGGAGCTGCCCCCACCAGACATGCCCAACCTAGGGGTGTCAAGACGTGTGCGGTCGTTACTTCCATGCTTGACCAACCTAGGTATGGCGGTCTACGGTGCGAGCCATGGAGGAGGAGAACAGCCGCAGGCAGCCACCACGGGTAGGCATCGCACAAGATATTTGGCCCTGGCAGGTGAGCATGGAATGGCCGAAAGACGTAGACCAAGGAGGACCCTGGTATCTGGCAATTCGCCCCCACCCTGGGGCTAGCGACGAGGAGCTAGCCGGAGGGCTGTCCTCAACCGTGCTCAGGAAGCTGGACTTCAAGAAAGCTGCTGAGGAATGGCGAGAGGTCTCAAAATCAGAAGGTTCCTTTGAGCTAACTCAAGCAATGCTGGATGAGGTCTCCTCTACGCTAAAGGATGCTTCGAAAGAAGGGGTCACTGACGAGTATCTGTCGTTCTTGGCATACCTCTACGTTGAGTTTGTCCAACTGGGATTTCAGCCCGTGACAACGAACCTTGCAGAACTTGCCGGTAGGCGGCCGGAAACGATACGTGCCCACCTCAAATCCGCCCGAACTCAAGGACTTCTTACGGCTGTGAAGGGCAGAGCCGGAGGAAAGCTTACTGGTAAGGCTCAGGAGATTCTTGCTTCAATGAAGGATGAAAGCTAAATGGCTACTGTTTGGCAGAAGTGCAGAGATGGCTACCCGAAAAGAACTGATCCGCCGTGTGAGGGTCCGAAGTGCGGGCACCCTTGGACTGTCCGTTATCGGGAACCGGGTGGGCGGACTGCGAAGCAGCGTGAGAAGTCGTTCCCAAGGAAGAAGGAGGCAGATGCGTACGCCTCGAAGGTTGAGAACGACAAGAATGAAGGCGTCTACCTTGATCCGAAACGGGGAGCGATTACGCTTCGGGCCTGGGCCGAGCAATGGCTAGGACAGATCATCGTAGGCGAGTCCACTCGGAGGAACTACGAAGGGTTCATTGAGAAGTGGCTAGTTCCGAATATTGGACGTAAGACGCTCTCGGGTCTTACCGCGTCGGACGTACAGAGCTTGGTAAACAAGATGCACCGCTCTGGACTGGCTGCTTCGACTATCAGCGACCGGCTTAATCCGCTACGAGCGATGATGCGGGCCGCCATTCGTGAGAAGAGGATTGCCGACAGCCCCTGTGAAGGGGTCACGTTGCCTCGCAGGGGGACCAGCGCGGTAGGTGAGGATGAGATCCCTACACTGGAGCAGGTGCACGCGATTGCGCGGAACATCAGCGGTCAGTATGCGCTGAGTATCTGGCTGATGGCGGGTGCTGGTCTCCGGATCAGTGAGGCGCTGGGCTTCTCGGTTGACTGCGACAGGGGAGACTTCCTGCGGTCGCGGCGGCAGGTTAGTTCCAAGGCCAATCAAGGTGATTGCCGGACACGGTTGGTCCCGCTGAAGCATCGGACGGAGGATGAGTACCGGGACGTTCCGCTACCGCCCTTCCTGTCCGCTGAGATCGAAGCTCATATTGATCAGTGGGGTGTGACAGATGTGGAAGGGTTTCAGGTTCTCTTTGCCCCACGTGAGCGAGGCAAAGGAACCATGCCTACCGCTACGACGTATGGCTACCACTGGCGGAAGGCTCTGGAGGCTGCTGGCCTGACCGTGTTGGTAGACGGGAAGGTGAAGCCCTTGTTCACCCCGCATTCCCTACGACACTTCTTCGCCTCGACTGCGCTTGGTGGGGGCGTGCCGCTGCTGGAGGTGTCCCGGTGGCTTGGGCACCGCTCGATCAAGGTCACGGCTGATACCTACGGGCACCTGACCCCGGACGCCCCGGAGAGGTTCCGGACGGTCATGCAGGATGCTCTACGGCCAGCGCTCAAGGCAGTTGCGAGCTGACATGTGCTGACCCGTGCTGGTTCTGTGCTGACCCGGAAAGATCGACATCTCATCTTTGCAGGTCAGAGCATATGGGGTAGATGTTCCGCTTCAACGTGTGAGGCCGCTGGAGTTTCGCGGTGGCGCGTCCCGCGGCAATTCGGTTTCGCGGCGCAACCCGACCGGTTCATTGTCGATCGGTTGACCCCCGATCGGGGTCACGTCACGCGTCGATCGGCAAATTCACGGGGAATATCGCCGGCATTTCAGCTCGTCCGAGTGAAATGTTCGGCCCGGCCGGTCGCGCAGCGCGCGCATCGGGGGCTGCGCACCAGGAACCTAATACCCTCGTGATTCGCACCGCGTTACCGGCCGCTTTATGTTGGGCGCATGCAGCTCATCACGTCCATCTGCGGAGACTGCAACGGCAAGGGTTGCGGTAACTGCGGGGGCACCGGCACGATCACCATTCTGGAAGACTAATCCGCGAATCCGCGCAGAAACCCGGCGTGGAGTTCCGGGTGAACTGCGGGAGGCGGTGATCAACCGCACCCGCGCGGGGCTGTCACTCGGCATCGCGGTCGATCCGATCGACGCGCCACAGCGATCCGGCGGCGAGCACGGGCCCGAGCCGGCGCTACCGGGGCGGCGTCCGCCCGCGCGCCCGGACTGCGGAATCATGCGGCGCATGCAGTCCCATCGAACCCTGCTCGACCTGGACCGGGAACACGTTTGGCATCCCTACGGCGCGATGCCCGCGACGACCGAGCCGCTGCTGGTGGACTCCGCGGAAGGTGTGCGGTTGCGGCTGGCCGAACCGGTCGACGGGGTCGGCGAACTCATCGACGGCATGTCTTCGTGGTGGGCCGCGATCCACGGCTACCGGCACCCCGTGCTCGACGATGCGGTGCGCGGGCAGCTCGACCGGATGAGCCACGTGATGTTCGGCGGCCTCACCCACGAACCCGCGATCGAACTGGCCGAACGGCTGGTCCGGATCACCCCGGAACCGCTGCGGCACGTGTTCCTGGCCGACTCCGGCTCGGTGTCGGTGGAAGTCGCGATCAAGATGTGCCTGCAGTACCAGCGCTCCACGGGGCGCGCGCACAAGCGGCGGCTGCTGACCTGGCGCGGCGGGTACCACGGTGACACCTGGCACCCGATGTCGGTGTGCGACCCGGAAGGCGGGATGCACCACTTGTGGGGCTCCGCGCTACCGCCGCAGATCTTCGCGGAAGCACCGCCCGCGGAATTCGACCCGGCCTATGCCGATCACCTCGCCGAGCAGTTCGCCCGGCACGCCGAAGACGTCGCCGCGGTGATCGTGGAACCCGTGGTGCAGGGCGCAGGAGGAATGCGGTTCCACTCCCCGGAGTACCTGCGGGTGCTGCGGGAACTCGCCGACGAGCACGACGTGCTGCTGATCTTCGACGAGATCGCCACCGGGTTCGGGCGCACCGGCGAGCTATTCGCCGCCGACCACGCCGGGGTCAGCCCGGACGTGCTGTGCCTGGGCAAAGCGCTCACCGGTGGGTACCTGACGATGGCCGGAACGCTGTGCACGCCGCGCATCGCCGAAGGGATCTCCGGCGGGTCCGTTCCGGTTCTGGCGCACGGGCCGACGTTCATGGGCAACCCGCTGGCCGCCGCGGTGGCCCGGGCGTCGACCGATCTGCTGCTCGGGCAGGACTGGAAGGCCGAGGTGAAGCGCATCGAGCGCGGGCTCACCAGCGGACTCGCTCCCGCCTGGGACCTGCCGGGAGTGGTCGACGTCCGGGTGCTCGGAGCGATCGGAGTCGTCGAGCTCGATCACGACGTGGACATGTCCGCCGCGAGCAGCGCGGCGCTGCGCAGCGGGGTGTGGCTGCGGCCGTTCCGGAAGCTGATCTACACGATGCCGCCGTACGTGACCGGGGACGACGACCTCGCCGCTATCTGCGCGGCCGCTCTCGCCGCGGCTCGGGAAGGCTGAAGATGTTCCTGATCGTCACCGGAACCGGCACGGAGATCGGCAAGACCGCGGTCACCGCCGCGGTCGCCGCGCTCGCGCCGGGGAGCACAGCAGTTGTCAAACCCGCGCAGACCGGGGTCGAACCCGGCGAAGACGGTGATCTCGCGCAGGTGCGAGCGTTGACGGGGCCGGTCACCACCGTCGAACTCGGCAGGTATCCGGAACCGCTGGCTCCGGCGACGGCGGCGCGCCGGGCCGGTGCGGAGCCAGTGCGGCCCAGCGCCGTCGCGGATGCAGCGCGGGAACTCGCCGGCACGCACGATCTCGTGCTCATCGAAGGCGCAGGCGGACTGCTGGTCCGCTTCGACGACGAAGGCGGCACGATCGCCGACATCGCCTCCGAACTGGAAGCTCCGGTACTGGTCGTGACGCACGCCGGCCTCGGGGCGTTGAACGTCGCCGCGCTCACCGCGGAGGCGTTGCGCACGCGCGGGTTGCGGTGCTCCGGTGTGGTGATCGGCGACTGGCCGCGTGAGCCGGACTTGGCCACGCGGTGCAACCTGGCCGATCTGCCGGAAGTCAGCGCGGCACCGTTGGCCGGGGCGTTGCCGCACGGCGCGACGGCTTCAGCCGCGTTCCGCGACATCGCGCGGACCGCGCTCGCTCCCGAACTCGGCGGCACGTTCGACGCCGAAGCGTTCCGGCGAGCGCACATCAGCTGAAAACCACCGCCATCCGGCGGCGCTGCTAGCGTGCCGAGCATGCCGCTCGAGGAATCTGTGCTGGTCATCGGTGCCGGCGTGGCCGGGTTGAGCACTGCGGTCACGCTCGCGGAAACCGGAACCCCGGTGCGCATTCGCACGTCGGAACACCCGCGCGCGACGACCTCCGCAGCCGCCGGCGCGATGTGGGGACCGGCGCTGCTGCAACCTGCCGACCGGGTGCTGGGCTGGGTCACCACCTCGTACCACCGGTTCGTCGAACTCGCCGCGGACCCGGCGACCGGCGTGCACCTCGAGTACGGGCGGATGGCCGCGCGCTTCGACCTGGGAGACCAGGTGCCACCCGAGGCGGAACTGCTGCCGGATCTGCGCCGCTGCCGGCCCGACGAACTACCGGAAGGTTTCGTCAGCGGCTACCGCGGGACCGTTCCGCTGATCGACATGCCGCGCTACCTGGACCACCTCACCGAACGTTTCCGCGCGGCCGGCGGGGAATTACTGCACAGCCCGGTGTCCTCGCTGGCGGAAGCGGCGGAGGAAGCGAGCGTCGTGGTCAACTGCACGGGAGTCGGCGCGCACGAACTCATCGGTGACCCCGGTGTCCGCCCGGTGCGCGGTCAGCAGGTCGTGGTCCGCAATCCCGGGATCGACGAGTACTTCGTGGAAATCGGACAGGGCGAGGAGCCCGTCGCCGTCATGCCGCACGGCGGCCACGTCGTGCTCGGCAGCACCGCCGTGGAACACGACTGGTCCCGGACCGCCGAGGGCGGGACGACCGACGGCATTCTTCGCCGTTGTGCGCGAGTTGACCCGCTGCTGTCCGGGGCCGTCGTGTTGGAGGAGAAGGTCGGGCTGCGTCCCGGCAGGGACGCGGTTCGGGTCGAGGTGGAGCGATTCGGCGGTGCGAAGATCGTGCACAACTACGGTCACGGCAGCTGCGGGGTGGCGCTGTCCTGGGGCTGCGCCACCGAAGCAGCCGAACTCGCGCGCGGTTGACGAAGCTCAGGTTTGGGAGAGCGCGTCGACGACTCCGTCGATCTCCTCGGCCATGGACACGTCCTTGGCGGTGATGCCGCCTTCGGAATGCGTGCTGCAGTAGAACGTCACCTTCCGCCACCGCACGTCGAAGTCGGGGTGGTGGCCCTCGTTCTCGGCGATCTCCGCGATCCGGTTCACGCCCTGGATGGCCTGCGGGAAGCTGTCGAACTCGACGGTCCGGGACAGCCGGGTGCCGTCCTGCTCCCACTCCGGCAGGCTTCGCAGCGCCTCGGAAACCTGCGTGTCGTTCAATAGTCCGGTCATGCCCACATGGTGGTACTTGATCGCGCCGGATGCGACCTTCGGGCATCCGTTGGCGTGATCGGCACGTAGACTGCTCGCGCCACGGGAGTCCAGCGCGCTGGGCTGAGAGGAGGGGCTCTTCCCCTCGACCGTCCGCACCTGAACCGGATCATGCCGGCGCAGGGAGGTACCGCGATCCGCTCGACGTCGCGTGGCCGATATCGGCTCGCCGTTCGGGAGGATCGTTGCCCCGCTTATCACTGTCCCCTTCCTCGCAGCACCGCTCGTTGCGATGGACCGCGTTGGTCCGGTGGGTCGCGGCGGTCGCCGTGATCACGTTGACCGCCGGATGTTCGCTCCTGGTCGGCCAGGAGCCCGCGCAGCGCACGGTGACCTTGGTCGCGCACGACTCGTTCGTGGTGGATCCCCGGCTGCTGGCGGAATTCGAGCAGCGTTCCGGAATCCACGTCGAAGTCCGCACCAGCGGCGACGCCGGTGAGCTCGCCAACAAGCTGGTGCTGTCCAAGGCAGCGCCGCTCGGGGACGTCGCCTACGGCGTGGACTCGACCTTCGCGTCCCGCACGCTGCGGGAAGGCGTGTTCGCGCCGTACCGGGCCGCCGATGCCGACCAGGGACCGCATCGCTACGCCCAGGACCGGCAAAACCGCCTCACCGCGGTGGATGTGGCGGACGTGTGCGTGAACATCGACACCGAGTGGTTCGCCGCGCACCGGATGCCGGAGCCCGCGACGCTGCGAGACCTCACCGAACCGCGCTACCGCGGCCTGACAGCCGTTCCGGATCCGACGACGTCCTCGCCCGGCTTGGCCTTCCTGCTCGGGACGGTCGCTGCGTTCGGCGACCCGGGATGGCAGCAGTACTGGCGGGAACTCGCGGCGAACGACGTCAAGCTCTCCTCCGGTTGGGAGGAGGTCTACAACCAGGACTTCTCCGCTGCCGCCGAACACGGGCCACGCCCCATCGTGCTGTCCTACGCCTCGTCGCCGGCCGCGGAGGTCGGCGACGACGGCAAGCCGCGCACCAAGGCGCTGCTGGACACCTGCTACCGGCAGGTCGAGTACGCGGGCGTGCTGGCCGGGGCGAAGGACCCGCAGGGCGCTGGTCAGTTGGTCGACTTCCTGCTGTCGCGGGAGTTCCAGCGCCAAGCGCCGGAACAGATGTACGTCTACCCGGCGGTGGACGGGGTGCCGCTGCCACCGAACTGGTCGGCCAGCGCACCGCTGCCGCCGCGACCGGCCGAGCTGCCCGCGTCCGAAGTGGAGCGGAATCGGGACCGCTGGGTCCAGCAGTGGCGAACCTTGGTTCGCGGATGAGCCCGCACAACCGGCTGGCGGTCCCGGCAGCCGCGAGCGTCGTGCTCGGATTCCTCGGGCTGTTCTTCGCATGGCCGGTGGCAGCGATCATCGGAATGGGGCTGCACGGGAACGTCGGCGAGGTGCTGGCGGAGGCGTCGACCTGGCGGTTGGTGGCGTTCACGCTCGGACAGGCAGCGGCGTCCACAGCGGTGGCGCTGATCGCGGGCGTGCCGTTGGCGTACGTGCTGGCTCGTTCGTTGATCCCGGGCCGTGCGGTGCTGCGTGCGGTCGTGACGGTGCCGTTCGTGTTGCCGACGATCGTGGTCGGCATGGCCTTTCGCGCGCTGTTCGACGTCGATTCCGGTGCGGTTCTGCCGATCGTGCTCGCCAACGCCTTCTTCAACGTCGCGGTCGTGGCGCGCACGGTGAGCGGGTTGTGGAGCCACCTCGACCGTCGGGCCGAAGACGCGGCCCGATCGCTGGGAGCGTCGAAGCTGCGGGCGTTCACCTCGGTCACGTTGCCCGCGCTGCTGCCTGCGCTGGGGTCCGCGGCCGCCGTGGTTTTCCTCTTCTGCGCCACGAGTTTCGGTGTGGTGCTGGTGCTGGGCGGCGGGCAGTACCGGACCTTGGAGACCGAGATATACCTGCGCACGGTGCAGTTGCTGGACCTGCCGGGTGCGGCGGCGCTGTCGCTGTTGCAGCTGGCGGCGGTCGTGACGGCGTTGCTAGCGGCCTCGTTCGCGCGGCGCCGCAGGGAAACCGCGTTGCGCCTGCGGTCCGCAGCGGGCACTGCGCGCCGTCCGCAAGGCGCGCAGTGGCTCGTGGTGGGGGCGGCGGGCCTGGTGGTTTGCGGATTGCTGGCGCCGATCGCCGGCTTGCTGGTGCGCTCGGTGTCCACAAGGGATGGTTGGGGCCTGGCGGGATATCGGGCGCTGCTGGGCACCGGGCAGCAGGGGACGTTGGAAGTCACCGGCCTCGAGGCCGGGTTGAACTCGGTGCGCACGGCCGTCGACGCGACCTGGATGGCGTTGCTGCTCGGATTGCTGGCGTCGTTCGTGCTGGTCGCCGTGCGGCGGCGCGCGCTCGCCGAGTCCCTTGACGTGGTGCTGATGGTGCCGCTCGGAGTCTCCGCGGTGACCGTCGGTTTCGGATACCTGATCACGCTGCACCTGTTGCCCGGCGACCTGCGGACTTCGCCGCTGCTGGTGCCGTTCGCGCAAGCTCTCGTGGTGACGCCGCTCGTGATCCGCATGGTGTTGCCGGTGCTGCGGTCCATCGACGACCGGCTTCGGCAGGCGGCGGCGACGCTCGGGGCCGGGCCTTGGCGGGTGCACCGGGAGGTGGACGTGCCGTTGGCGGCGCGGTCCGTGCTGGGCGCGGCCGGGTTCGGATTCGTGGTCGCACTCGGCGAGTTCGGGGCGACCAGCTTTCTCGCCCGGCCGGACGCGCCGACGTTGCCGGTCGCGATCGGGCGGCTGCTGGGCAGGCCGGGCGAGCTGAACACGCAGATGGCGTACGCGGCTTGCACCTTGCTCATGATCGTCACCGTGCTGGCGGTCGTACTCGTCGAACGGTTGCGGATCCGCACCGACGCGGTGGAGGAATTCTGATGGGGCTGGAACTGCGCGGTCTCACCGTGCGTTTCGGGGCGGTAGAAGCGGTGCGCGATGTTTCCCTGGCGTTGCGCGACGGGGAAGTGCTGGCATTGCTCGGTCCGTCCGGTTGTGGCAAGTCGACGTTGTTGCGGGCCGTCGCCGGGCTGGAGGAGCCGGCTGCCGGCCAGATCCGGTGGGACGGCCGGGATCTCGCCAGGGTGCCGGTGCACCGGCGCGGGTTCGGCCTGGTCTTCCAGGACGGGCAGTTGTTCCCGCACCGCGACGTCGCCGGCAACGTGGGCTTCGCGTTGCGGATGCGCGGCGTCGCGCGGGCCGAACGCGGCGCGCGAGTGGCCGAGCTGCTGGAACTCGTCGGGCTCGCCGGTTGCGAAGGCCGCCGCGTCACCGAGCTCTCCGGTGGAGAGGCGCAGCGGGTCGCGCTGGCCCGCGCGTTGGCCGCCGACCCCGAGCTGTTGTTGCTGGACGAGCCCCTGTCGGCACTGGACCGGATGTTGCGCGAACGGCTCGCCGTCGACCTCGCCGCGCTGCTCGGCAGGGAACCCTCGACGGGACTGGTCGTCACGCACGATCACGACGAGGCGTTCACGCTCGCCGACCGGGTAGCGGTCATGATCCGCGGCACGATCACCCAGGTGGACACGCCGGACCTGCTGTGGCGGCGACCGGTCAGTATCGAAGTCGCGGAGTTCCTGGGCTGTTGCAACTTTCTTTCCGCGCGCGTCCGGGACGGTGTGGCGTCGTGCGCGTTGGGGTCGGTGGCAGTGCGGGCGGACGACGGCGAAGTGCAGTTGGGGCTGCGTGCGACCGGGGTGCGTGCGCGGCGACCGGTGGACGACCGAGACCGGGACGTCGCGGTGACCGGGACCGTGCGGGAACGGGTGTACCGGCGCGATCATTTCCGGCTCGCCGTGTCGGTCCCGGAGGTCGGTCAGGTGGAGGCAGTCGCGCAAACCGCCGAGGCACCGGCTGTGGGCGAGCGGGCCGGATTGGTGCTCGATTCCGAGGGCGTGGCCGTCGTCGGGTGACGGGTGGGTGCCCGACCGGGCTCGCTCACCGCCTGGGCCGTTCCATGAAGTCGGAGTTCGGTTCGTCGAACCCGAATCGCCGGTACAGCTCGTGCGCATCCGAGGTGTGCAGCATCCACCGGAAGTTCCCGCCCGGACCGTCTTCGACCATCGTCCGCACGAGCCCAGCACCGATGCCGTGCCCGCGCGCTTCGGCCAGTACGAACACGTCCGCCAGGTATGCGCTGAGCACTCCATCGGAGAAGGCTCGGGCGAACCCGAGCAGCCGGCCGCCCGGGCGCTCGTACGCGGCGACGACGCGCCACGCGCCGTCCAGCTGGCGATCGAACTGCTCGCGGGTGCGGTTGTTGCCCCAGTACGCCTCGGTCGTGAGGAAGTTCCACACCGCGTCCCGGTCGACCCGCCGCAGGTCATCGTCGAACTCGTAGTCCATTGCGGCAGCGTAGGTCGCGATCGGCCGTCGGCGCGTCGGCTTTTACCGTGCGTCGGTGGCGACCAGCCGTACGACCTTCGCCAGCCCTTCGGCAACAGTAGCCACACCGTCCGTGCCAGGCCGGTGTCCCGCGCGACCGGAAGAACCCGTCGCCTGGCGAACGCGACGAGCGCGGCAGCCGGCTTCCGGAGCGGGGACAGCGGTGCGGCAGGATGTCGCCACGTGTCGACGATGCGGAGCAAGGGGTCGGTCGATGCCCCGCCGAGGACAGTGGCAGCGGCCTTGCGGCACACCCGCACGGCCGAGGACGGCCTGCGTGCGCTGGGCGTCCGGGGGCGGGTGAGCACGACGGCCGCCGAGCTCCTCGTGCCCGGCGATGATCTGTCGTTCCGGCTCGCGGTCGGTTGGCCGAGCCTGCGCAGCAGGGTCGTGCGGGCGGCTGCCGACGAACTGGATTCCGTGCTCATCGCTGGTCCTCTCCGGGAGATGCGGCACGACAGCGTGCTCGCCGAGATCGGGGGGTCGGGCGGCGGTCGATCCACGTCGTTGACCGACTGCCTGCGGTGGAAGAGCCCGTTGGGGGTGTTGGGACGGACGGTCGACGTGCTGGTGGGCCGCCGGGTAGCGCAAGCAGTGCTGGCGTACCGCTTCCGCGCTGTCCGCGAGCTCGCCGAGTCGTGGGCGCAGCGGCCGATCGTGGTCGGCACCGCGCTGGTGCACGACGGGCGGCTTCTGGTGCAGCAACGGCGTTACCCGGCCCGCGACGCCGGACGTTGGGAACTGCCGGGTGGCCGGGTCGAACCGGGGGAAGGCGAACGCGACGCGGTCATCCGGGAATGCGAAGAGGAACTCGGCATCGGCGTGGTCCCGACCGGCCGGGTGGGCACCGACGTTCCGCTGCACAACGGGATGTTGCTGCGCGTGCACACTGCCGAGCCCGCGGACCCGACCGCCGAACCCCGGGCCGTGGAACACCGGGAGGTGCGTTGGGCATCCGCCGCCGAGCTTGCCGCGCTGGACTGGCTGGAAGCTGACCGCGTCTTGCTGCACTCCCTGCGGGAGCTGTTGGCCTGACAGCCGCGGCGCGTGCTGCGGTACTCGGCCGCGCAAGATCGGTTCGGGCCTGCTGCTCTGTGCGTTGCGCCCGAAGTCGGCTCTGTCTGTTGTGCCGGGAAATCGGCTCTGTCTGTTGTGCCTGGAAGTCGGCTCTGTCTGTTGTGCCTGGAAGTCGGCGATGGCCGTCGAAAGCCTGTTCATGAGATCCAGACTGGCGCCGCCGATCAGCGCTTCGCCACCATCCGAGCCCCATTGCACTCGAACTGGTGAACGAAGCGGGCGGACCGATGCCGATGTCGGCCCGCCCGCTTTCGCGTCATCGCAGCCCGGCGACTCGCAACGCAGCATCGAGCCTGCTGCTGGCCCGTTCCGCGGCCTGCCGCGCGCCCTTCTCGCGGACCCGCTCGAGTTCGCCGGGGTCGTCGAGCAACTCTCGCGCGCGCTCGCGCACCGGCCGCAGTTCCTCGAGCACGGCCTCCGCCACCGCATCCTTGAGCTGCGCGTACGTCGTCGCCGTCCGAGCCGCGGCGTAAGGGCTGACGCCGGTGCAGACCGCCAAGATCTCGATCAGGTTCGCCAACCCCGGCCGCTGCTCCGGCTCGTACCGCACGTCGCGCAGGTCGTCGGTCTTCGCCCGGTTGATCTTGCGCTGCACCACGTCCGGCTCGTCCAGCACGAACACGACACCGTTCTGCTGCTGCGCCGACTTGGCCATCTTGCGGCCGGGATCCGCAAGATCCCGCACGCCGGCAGCCGCCCGGGGCACCGCGGCCGCGGGCACCGTGAACACCTCCCCGTAGGAGGCGTTGAACCGGCGGGCCAGCGTCCTCGCCAGCTCGACGTGCTGGTTCTGGTCGTTGCCCACCGGTACCTCGGAAGCGCCCTGCAGCAGGATGTCCGCGGCCATCAGCACCGGGTAGGTCAGCAGCCCGAGCCGTGCGGAGTCCTGCTCGGCCGCCTTCTCCTTGAACTGGATCATCCGTGCGGCCTCGCCGTAGCCGCAGGTGCACTCCAGCACCCAGTTCAGCGCTCCCAGCTCGCCGACCAGGTCGGACTGCACGAACACCGACCCCGGATCGATCCCGGCGGCCAGCAGCACCGCGAGGTTCTCGCGGGTGAGCGCGCGCAGCCGTTCCGGCCGGTACGGCAGCGTCATGGCGTGCAGGTCGGAGACGAAGTAGAGGTCGTCCGGCTCGCTTTCGGCGGCCCACCGGCGGATCGCGCCGAGGTGGTTGCCCAAGTGGATGTGGCCGGACGGGGTGATGCCGGACAAGCGGGTCACGATCTCTCCCGATGGTCGGGGCCGCCACCCGGGTCCGCCGCACCGCGCCGGTCGCCTGGTGGCGACCGATGCGCGTGCTGACTTCAGTGCACGACGAGCCGGGGCCGCCCTTCGGCGGCCCACCAGTTGCCCACGCGTGCGCAGGCAGCGCAAACCCGAGCGTCTGCATGGCCTGCTTCTGCATGGCGCATGCATACGCGGATGCGGCCGGTACGCGACATTTCGTGCACGTGCGGCACGTTACCAGAAAGGTATCGGCAACGGCCGTCGGGAAGGACTATCGTGGAATCATGTTCGTCGTATTGCTGAACTACACCGCTCCGCAAGCCGACATCGACGGCGCTTTGGTGGATCACTACGAGTGGGTTTCACGGCATTACGAGGCCGGAGACTTCATCGCCACCGGGCACCGGACCCCCGAACCCGGTATGCCGCTGACCGGCGGTGTGCTCATCGCACGTGCGATGTCCCGCGGCAGGCTGGAGGCCATACTCGCCACGGACCCCTTCGAGCTGCGCAAACTCGCCAGGCACGAGGTGATCGAGTTCCAGTCCTACCGGACCGTGCCGGAGATGGCGAAGTTCGCCGACCAGTTCGCTCCGGCGGCCGAATAACGGATTTCGCAGGCAGCCACCGCGGTCCGCGCCGCGGCGGCGGGTCAATCTGACTTTTTCTTGTCCTTTGACTGTTTCTTTGCCTTTTTCTGGGCCTTCTTGACCTCGGCTGCCTTTGCATCCTTGAGTGCTTCTCGCAATACCACGATCGGGCACTGCTTGCACGGCGGTTGCGAATGGCAGCATTTCCGCTTGACCTTGATCGTTTTCTTGCCCACGTCTGGTCTTTCCCCTGCCTGTGACCACCCGGCAGCCGGATCGGACGGCGTCAGCGTAGGTGCCGCCGGTCGGCCGGTGCGAACTTGATGTCGGCCGGGGGACTGTTGCTCTCGACACCTGCCGCCCGTTCGCGTCGGCAGGTGCCCTACGCTGGGTGTGGCCGCTAGTCGACAGCGCGCCGGGCCTTGCACCAGCGCCGAGCGCCTTCGGCCGCGTTCCGCCGAGCGGAGCCGGCCGCCCCGGCCCGAGCCCGGTGACGTGCGCGTGCGCAGCGGCGGCACAGCAGCCGCGGCAACGAGGTCGACGCGGCTGCGACTGCCCGACCCAGATCCTTGCCGAATCAGGAGAGCTCGCGTGCCCGCCACCAGCGTCGCCGAACCGAACCAGCAGGTCCGCACCGATCTGCGCAACATCGCGATCGTCGCGCACGTCGACCACGGCAAGACCACCTTGGTGGACGCCATGCTGCGCCAGTCCGGTGCGTTCACCGAGCGCGCCGAGCTGGTCGACCGGGTGATGGACTCCAACGACCTGGAGCGCGAGAAGGGCATCACCATTCTCGCGAAGAACACGTCCCTGCGGCGCACGACCGAGGACGGCCCGGTCACGATCAACGTGGTCGACACCCCGGGGCACGCCGACTTCGGCGGTGAGGTCGAACGCGGGCTGTCCATGGTCGACGGCGTGGTCCTGCTCGTCGACGCGAGCGAAGGCCCGCTGCCGCAGACCCGCTTCGTGCTGCGCAAGACGCTGGCGGCGAAGCTGCCGGTGATCCTGGTGGTGAACAAGGTCGACCGCCCGGACGCGCGCTGCTCCGAGGTCGTCGAGGAAGTCCACGACCTGCTGCTGGAACTGGCCTCCGAGCTCGACGACGGCGAGGGCGCCGTCGACATGGACGCGATCCTCGACCTGCCGGTGATCTACGCGTCGGCGCGCGCAGGCCGGGCGAGCCGCACCGCGCCGGTGGATGGTGAGCTGCCCGCCGACGAGAACCTCGACTCGCTGTTCGACACGCTGATGTCGCACGTGCCCGCGCCGATCGGCGACGTCGAAGCTCCGCTGCGGGCGCTGGTGACCAACCTCGACGCCTCCTCCTTCCTGGGGCGCATCGCGCTGTGCCGCATCCACGCGGGCACCTTGCGCAAGGGCGAAACGGTCGGCTGGTGCCGCGAGGACGGCACGGTGCAGAAGGTCCGGATCACCGAACTGCTGGTCACCCAGAACCTGGACCGGGTCCCGGCGACCGAGGCGTACGCGGGCGACCTGGTGGCGATCGCAGGCATCCCGGACATCACCATCGGCGACACCCTCGCCGCTCCCGACGACCCGCAGCCGCTGCCGCGGATCACCGTGGACGACCCGGCCATCTCGATGACCTTCGGCGTGAACACGTCCCCGCTGACCGGCCGCAACGGCGGAACCAAGGTCACTGCGCGGCAGGTCAAGAGCCGGCTGGACGCGGAGCTGATCGGCAACGTCAGCATGAACGTGGTGCCGACCGAGCGCCCGGACACCTGGGAGGTGCAGGGCCGCGGCGAGCTCGCGCTGGCGGTGCTGGTGGAGAACATGCGCCGGGAGGGCTTCGAGCTCACCGTCGGCAAACCGCAGGTGGTCACCAAGACCATCGACGGCCAGCTGTGCGAGCCGTTCGAGCGGCTGACCATCGACGCTCCCGAGGAGTACATGGGCGCGCTCACCCAGCTGCTGGCCGCGCGCAAGGGCCGGATGGAGACCGTGGACGGCCACGGCACCGGTCGGATCAAGCTGGACTACGTGATCCCGGCCCGCGGGCTGATCGGTTTCCGCACCGACTTCCTCACCGAGACCCGCGGCACCGGCATCGCGAACCACGTCTTCGAGGGCTACTTCCCGTGGGTGGGCGAGTTGCGCACGCGCAACAGCGGCTCGCTGGTCGCGGACCGCTCCGGGCCGGTGACCACCTACGCGATGCTGCAGCTCGCGGACCGCGGCACGTTCTTCGTGGAGCCGGGTGCCGAGGTGTACGAGGGCATGGTCGTGGGGGAGAACCCGCGCGCCGAGGACCTCGACATCAACGTCACCAAGGAGAAGAAGCTCACGAACATGCGCTCGGCCGCGGGTGAGGAGCTGGAGCGGCTGGCCCGCCCGCGCACGCTGGGCCTGGAAGAGGCGCTGGAGTTCTGCTCCGCCGACGAGTGCGTCGAGGTCGGTCCGTCGGCGGTCCGGGTCCGCAAGGTGGTGCTGGACGCCACCACCCGCGGCCGCGAGCGTTCGCGCGCGAAGGCGCGGGACCAGGGCTGAGCCGCGGGGAATCCCGGCTGCGAGGCTGAACGGACGCCCAGCGGTCCCACCCCGGTGTCGAATGAGGTGCGGACGCGCGGAACCATGAGTCTTTCCGCGCGTCCCCCGATGGGGCGCATCGCGCCGCCCGCGAGACGGCCTGGGGAACGAGGGGAGGTTCGGCAGCGTGCACCAGGGTCGACGGCCGCGCACCGTGATCTGTCTGCTGGTTGCGATCGGGAGCATGGTGGCGGCTTGCACCAACGCACCACCGCCGCCGCTGGTCGAACCGCCCGCGCCGGGTCCGCCGCCTGCGCGGCAGCCGATGCCGACGGAGGTGGTCGTCGGGGTGGATTCGCTCGAGGGCGGCTTCAACCCGCACGCGCTGGCCGACCTGTCGCCGACCAGTTCGGCGTTGTCCAGCCTGATGCTGCCGTCGGTGTTCCGGCCGGCCGCGGACGGCAGCAGGCGGCTGGACAGCACGCTGATGGAGTCGGCCGAGGTCGTTCCGGGCGCGGACAAGTTCACGGTGCGCTACCGCATCCGCAAGGAAGCCGCCTGGTCCGACGGTGCGCCGATCGCCGCTGAGGACTTCTTGTACCTGTGGGAGCAGTTGCGCTCGCAGCCCGGGGTGTCCGACCCGGCCGGTTACCAGTTGATCGACGATGTCGCCTCGCGCGACGGCGGCAAGACCGTGGACGTGAGCTTCGAGCGCCCGTACCCGGGCTGGCAGAGCCTGTTCACGAACCTGCTGCCCGCGCATCTGCTGCGGGACGCGCCGCGCGGCTGGGCGACCGCGCTGGACAGCGGTTACCCCGCCTCCGGTGGTCCGTTCGCGATCAAGCAGGTGGACAAGCAGCGCGGTGAGATCATCCTGGAGCGCAACGACCGCTTCTGGGGCCCGCCCGCGGTTTCCGACCGGATCGTGCTGCGCGCCAGCGATCAGGCCGCTCAGGTCGCCGCGCTGCGCAGCGGGGACAGTCACTTGGCGGTGTTCGGCGCGGATGCGGCGACGATGGCCTCGCTGCGTGAAATGGGTTCGTCGGTGCAGGTCAGCACGGTTCCCCGGCCGGCGACGATGCAGGTGCTGCTGCGGCCGACGAGCGCGCAGCTGGCGGATGAGCGCGTGCGGAACGGGGTGCTCGCGGGCCTGGACCGGCAGGCGCTGATCGATGTGGGCACCGGCGGGGGTCCTGGTGACCAGTTGCCGGCGCACGCGCAGGTGCTGGCCCCGTCGGAACCGGGCTACAAGCCGACCGAGCCGCCGGGCGCGTTCGCCGACCGCCCGGATCCGGAGCGGCTGCAGCAGTCGTTGACCGATGCCGGGTACGAGCACGTCGCGGGCGCGTGGATGAAGGACGGCCGGCCGCTGAACCTGGTGATCGCCGCGCCGTTCGAGCACGAGCAGTACATCAAGATCGCCGAGGCGGCGGCCGCGCAGCTGCGTGCGCAGGACGTGCAGGCGACCGTGGTCACCCCGACCGGCGATCAGCTGTTCGGCGAGATGCTGCCGAAGAACCCGCTGTCCGCGGAGCCGGGGGCGAGCCAGGTGGACATGGCGGTTGCTCCGCGTCCGGCCGATGGTGATCCGGCGGCGATGATGGCCGCCTCCTACGGCTGCCCGGGCGTCGACTCGGACGAGCAGCCGTTCCCGTTCAACCCGACCGGGTTCTGCGATCCGTTGCTGCAGCCGACGATCGAGGCGGCGCTCAGCGGTGCGATGCCGTTCCCGGAGGCTTCGGCGAAGGTCGAGTCGGTGCTGTGGTCGCGGGCGGTGGCGTTGCCGCTGTACCAGCAGGCGCAGGTCCTGGTGTCCGGCCGGGAAGTGCGCGGGGTGCAGCAGGGCAACGGGCTGGCCGGGCCGTTCTCCACCGCCGCGCAGTGGCGGGGAACGCCCAGCGAGAACGACGGCTATTAATATCAAGTGATCTCGCCGCCTGATCGAATGAAGTTGATCGAAGGTGATTGACAATCGCCGGGCGGCGTTCGACCAGCGCGCCGGGCCGTTTAGGCTGGCGCCGTGACGCTGACGGCTCCACCCGGGTTGTTGCTGGTACACGCGCATCCGGACGACGAGACCCTCTGGACCGGCGGGACGATCGCTCGCTACGCGGCGCGCGGGGTGCAGGTCACCGTGGTGACTTGCACGCTCGGGGAAGAGGGCGAGGTCATTCCGGAGAGCTTGCGCGGGCTGGCCTCCGATCGGGCGGACCAGCTCGGCGGCTACCGCGTCGGCGAGCTGCGGGCGGCCTGCGCGGCGCTGCGGGTGGCCGACCACCGGTTCCTCGGCGGGATAGGGCGTTGGCGGGACTCCGGGATGCTGTGGGAGGAACCGGGCCGGGCCGGCGCGCTGCCCGCTGCGCATCCGCGGGCGTTCGCGGCCGGTGATCGCGATGCGCAGGCCGGCTCGCTGGCCGAGATCCTCCGCGAAGTCCGGCCCCAAGTCGTGGCCACCTACGCCGCAGACGGCGGCTACGGGCACCCCGATCACGTCCGCGCGCACGAGATCACCATGGCCGCTGCCGAGCAGGTCCCGGACGTGCTGCGGGTGTTCCACGCGGTGCCATCGCGCGGCCGCCTCGAGGCCGGGTTGAAGGCGTTGGCCGATGTCGAGGCGTTGCCGTTCGAGCGCCCATCGGTCGACGAACTTCCCAGCGTTGCGGACGAGTCGATCAGCACTGTGATCGACATCGAGGACCAGCTCGCTGCCAAGATCCGCGCGTTGCGCGCGCACCGCACGCAGGTCGAGCTGTGGCTGGACGAGTGGGACAACGGCGCGGGCGTGGGCGCCTACGCGCTGTCGAACGGGGTCGCGCAGCCGCTTTCCAGCACCGAGCACTACGTGCTGGCCACCGGTGATCCGCAGGGCAGCGAGCGGGACCTGTTCGGCGGGCTCGGCGTCAGCGGAGCGGAACCGGTGGAGTCGCGGTGACCCTCTTCGACCGGGTGCTGTTCGGGTTCCTGCTGCTGGACACGGTGCTGCTGGCGCTGGTGGAGCTGTTCTACCTGCCGTCCTGGATCGGCGAGGTGCAGTTCCCGATCACCACGGCGGTGGCCGCGGTGACGACTCCGCTGCTGGTCGCGGCTTGCGGCCGGCTCGCACCGCGCCGGAGCGTCGCGGGCGCGCCTCTGGTGCTGTGGTTCGCCACGATCTTCGTGTTCGGGCTGTTCGGGCCGGGCGGTGACGTGATGCTGCTCGGCGATGACTGGCGGACGTTGCTGCTGGTCTTCTCGGGCACGCTGCCCTCGGCGCTGATGCTCGGCATCGTGCTCGGCAAGCAGGCCGCCGGGCGGTGAAGGTGGCCAGGTGGTGAAGGCCGCTGCGCGGGTGTGTCGAACAGCACTCGCGGGCATGCCACTGCGGTGAATCCGCGCGCTCGCGACGCGTCCGCGCGGTGCGGAGCCCCTGTTTTCACCAGCGACGACGGCCTGCCGCGAGGCGTGTGACGGGCCGCCGCACCCGCCTGCGGACGCGCGATCTTGCGACGTTTACCGCCTAGTACTCCCCGTCGTATGGTCGAAAACGGTGCCCGCGCTGTGGGACCGCTTAGTCTCCCGAACCGGGCACGGGGGATACTGTCAGCAGCCGGGTGGGAACGTCTGGCCCGGATCGGAACAAGCAGGAGAGCAACCGTGACCTACGTGATCGCCGAGCCCTGCGTCGACGTGCTCGACAAGGGCTGCATCGAAGAATGCCCGGTCGACTGCATCTACGAGGGCGGACGGATGCTCTACATCCACCCCGATGAGTGCGTCGACTGCGGTGCTTGCGAACCGGTTTGCCCGGTGGAGGCCATCTACTACGAGGACGACGTGCCGGACGAGTGGGGTGCTTACACCAAGGCCAACGTCGACTTCTTCGACGAGCTCGGTTCGCCCGGCGGTGCCGCCAAGGTCGGCAAGATCAACAAGGACGTCGAGCCGGTCACCAGCCTGCCCCCGCAGGGAGAATGACCGCCGAGCCGACTCCGGCGGGCGGGCCGCCGCACCGGCGCGGCCCGGAGCTGCCGGACTTCCCATGGGATTCGCTCGCCGCGGCCACCGCGCGCGCCAAGGCGCACGCCGGTGGCCTGGTGGACCTGTCGGTGGGCACGCCGGTCGATCCGGTGCCGGAGCCGCTGCGCGCGGCGCTGGCCTCGGTTTCCGATGTCCCCGGCTACCCGGCCACGCACGGGACGCCGGAGCTGCGCCGCGCGGCCGCGGCGGCGCTGTCCCGGCGGCACGGCGTGACCGTTCCCGAGGAAGCGGTGCTGCCGACGATCGGCTCGAAGGAGCTGGTCGCCTGGTTGCCCACGCTGCTGGGCGTGCGGCCGGGCGAGATCGTGGCGATCCCGGACCTGGCCTACCCGACCTACGAGGTCGGGGCCAGGATCGCCGGTGCCGAAGTGGTCCGGCTGGCTCCGGGACAGGCGCCGCCCGAGGGCACTTCGCTGCTGTGGCTGAACTCCCCGTCGAACCCGACCGGCCGGGTGCTCGACGCCGCCGCGCTGGCGGAGTCGGTGCGCGCGGCCCGCGCGGTCGGCGCCGTGGTGGCTTCCGACGAGTGCTACCTGGCGCTGGGCTGGGAGGCCGAGCCGGTTTCGGTGCTGCACCCGTCGGTGTGCGCGGAGTTCACCGGCGTGCTCGCGGTGCACTCGCTGTCGAAGTCGTCGAACCTGGCCGGTTACCGCGCCGGGTTCATCACCGGTGACCCGGGGTTGGTCGGCCGGCTGCTGGAGCTGCGCAAGCACGCAGGCATGATCATGCCGCGCCCGGTGCAGCAGGCGGTGACCGCGGCGCTCGACGACGACGAACACGTGCGTGCGCAGCGGGAGCGCTACGCGCACCGCCGCGCGGTGCTGCGCCCGGCGTTGGAGAAGGCCGGATTCGAGATCGAACTTTCCCAGGCCGGTCTGTACCTGTGGGCGAGCCGCGGCGCGGACGCTTGGGAAACGGTGGACTGGTTCGCCGAGCGCGGGATCCTGGTCGCTCCCGGTACCTTCTACGGCCCTGGTGGGCAGCGGCACGTGCGGATCGGCCTGACGGCCACGGACGAGCGCGTGCAGGCCGCGGCGGATCGCCTCGCCGCGGGCTGAGACGCGCTCACACCTTCGCGGCCGCGGCGCGCAGGTCGCGCCACGCCGCCCACCACTTTTCGCGTTGGGCGAAGCGTCGGGCGTTCTCCCGCTCCACGAGCCGTCCGGCCACGAACGTCACCGCCGGGTCGACCTGCTCGCCGAGTCCCGCGAGCAGGTCGCGCACCCGCTGCTGGGCCACGCAGGCGTCCTGGTGCGCACCGAGCACGTCCTGGAAGTCCTTCGCCGCGCTGAGCAGCTTCTTCATCTGCTTGCCCAGCACCGGCTCGGCCAGCTCGGCGGTGTAGCGCAGGCGCTTGCCGAGGATCCGCAGCTCGTGCAGCCGTTCGTCGCTCGGTTCCCGCCCGGCCGCATCGACGGCACGCCGCAGCTTGCGGTACTGCTCGGCGACCAGGGCGCGGAGTTCGCGCCGTCCGTGCGCGCCGGTTCCCGCGGTCGGCAGCGGCGCTCGCACGGCCTCGCGCAGCGCGTTGACCAGTGCTTCGTAGCGGTCGCCATCGAGCACCGCGAGCATCTCGAACCGCGCCTCGCCGTGCTCGACCTCCAGCCCGGAGATGAGCCGGGCCGCGGCGGACCGCTCGGCGGTGTCCAGTTCGGCGGCGTCCTGGCGCAGCCGCTCCAGCAGCACGTCCAGATCGCGGACCGGACCCAGCGCCCGGCCGAGCGCGCCGAGTTCCGCGCGCAACGGCTCCGACCAGCTCGTGTCCAGGAACGGTCGGGCCGACCGCAGCACCGCGCGCATCCGCCGCACCGACACCCGCATCTGGTGCAGTTCTTCGGGATCTTCGCCGAGCCGGGTGCCGGGATCGTGCGCCAGCAACCCGCGCAGCCGCGTGTGGAGCGCGGCGCGAACGTGCTCGGCGACCGGTGCGTCCCGCCCTGCCACCGCGGGTTCGGGCGGCAGGGCCGGGGAGGTGCGGTTCATACCACCAGTGTCGGCCATTCCGACGCGGTGTTCGCCGTGATTTCGGCGAGCGGGCGGGCTCAGTCGTTCGCGTGCAGCGCCGCGTTCAGCTCGACCTTGCCGCCGGAACGCGGCCGCACCTCGACCGCACCGGTGGTGGAGTTGCGCAGGAACAGCAGGCCGTCGGAGCCGGACAGCTCGGTGGCCTTGGTCAGCGTCCCGTCCGGCAGGCTGATCTTGGTGGCGGCGGTGACGTACAGGCCGGCCTCGACGACGCAGTCGTCCCCGAGCGAGATCCCCACCCCGCCGTTGGCGCCGATCAGGCAGCGCTCGCCGACCGAGATGACCTCCTTGCCACCGCCGGAGAGGGTGCCCATCACCGAGGCGCCGCCACCGAGGTCGGAGCCGTCGCCGACGACCACGCCGGCCGAGACCCGGCCTTCGATCATCGAGGCGCCGAGGGTGCCCGCGTTGTAGTTGACGAAGCCCTCGTGCATCACGGTCGTGCCGCTGGCCAGGTGCGCGCCGAGCCGGACCCGGTCGGCATCGCCGATGCGCACCCCGGACGGGGCCACGTAGTCGATCATGCGCGGGAACTTGTCGACGCTGTGCACGGTGACCTGGCCGCGCGAGCGCAGCCGCAGCCGGGTCTGCTCGAAGCCTTCGACGGGGCAGGGGCCGTGGTTGGTCCACACCACGTTGGACAGCAACCCGAAGATGCCGTCCATGCTCTGCCCGTGCGGCCGGACCAGGCGGTGCGACAGCAGGTGCAGCCGCAGGTAGATGTCGTGCGCGTCGATCGGGGCGTCGGCGAGCCGGGAGATCTCGGTGCGAACCGCGACGACCTCGACTTGGCGGGCGTCGTCCCGGCCGGTCAGCGCAGCGCCGGCTGCTCCGAGCGCCTCGGCCGTCTCCGCCGGATCCAGCTCGGTGCTGCCTGCCTCGCCGGTCGAGCCGAGCTTGACGATGGGGAACCAGGTGTCGAGCACGGTTCCGTCGTCGGTCACGGTGGCCAGGCCGACGCCGTGCGCGCCGGTGTTCTGCGGGTCGGGGGTCTCGGTGCCGCTCATGCCGGAAACGGTAATCGGCGGCGGCCCCAGGTGCCGCCCAGGGGTGAGGTCTTCCGCGCTCATCGATACCGAGAGTGATCGAGTGATTTCCCGGCGCAGCAACGGAAAACCGATGCGCCGCACGTCCTCTATGGACTCCGCGGAGTGGTCGGTGTCACGCGTTCCCTGCCGGTAACCTGCCAGCGTGACCGACTCCCTGGATCTGAGCGCCGAACCGGTCGAGCTGACCGCCGCGCTGGTCGACATCCCCAGCGTCTCCGGCGAGGAGCGCGCCATCGCCGATGCCGTGCAGCGCGCGCTGCAAGCGCAGGCCCCGCACCTGGAAGTGGTGCGCAGCGGAGAGGCCGTGCTCGCGCGCACCGACCTCGGCAGGGCGTCGCGGATCGTGCTGGCCGGGCACCTGGACACCGTGCCGATCAACGACAACCTGCCGCTGCACCGCACCGGTTCGGGCGCGGACGAGGTGCTGCACGGCTGCGGCGCGGTGGACATGAAGGGCGGCGACGCGGTGCTGCTGCACCTGGCCGCGCAGCTGACCGCGCCGCGGTACGACCTGACCTTCGTGTTCTACGACTGCGAAGAGGTCGCCGCCGAGCGCAACGGGCTCAACCGCATCGAACGCGACCTGCCGGAGTGGCTGGCCGGGGACCTCGCCATCGTCGGCGAGCCGTCGAACGCCGGCATCGAAGCCGGTTGCCAGGGAACGCTGCGCGTGGAGGTCCGCACCAGCGGCACTCGCGCGCACGCCGCGCGCGCCTGGATGGGAGACAACGCCATCCACGCGGCGGAGCCGATCCTGCGGCGGTTGCTGGACTACACGCCGCGGGAGCCGGTCATCGACGGGCTGCAGTACCACGAGGGCCTGCAGGCCGTGCGCATCGAAGGCGGCGTCGCGGGCAACGTCGTGCCGGACTCCTGCGTGGTCGCGGTGAACCACCGCTTCGCCCCGGACAAGTCGCTGGCCGAAGCCGAAGCGCACGTCCGCGAGGTCTTCGCCGGGTTCGACGTGACCGTGGTCGACGCCTCCGGCGGGGCGCTGCCCGGGCTGAACTCCCCGGCCGCGGCCGAGCTGGTCGAAGCCGCGGGCGGGCAGCCGATCGCCAAGCTCGGCTGGACCGACGTGGCCCGCTTCGCCGCGCGCGGACTCCCCGCGGTGAACTTCGGGCCGGGGTCGCCGACGCTGGCGCACACCCAGCAGGAGCACGTCCCGGCTGCCGACGTCCGGCATTGCGCGGACGTGCTCACCCGGTTCTTGAGCTGAGCAGCGTCAGGAGTCGCCGACGCGGCCGTCGTGCACGTGCGGCAAGCCCTCCACGTCAGGTGCCGCGAGCGGTTCGGAGACCTGCGGAATGCCGTCCAACTCGGCCGGTTCTTCCACCGGGGCGCGCGGTTCCGGCGTCCGCGCCTGCTGCGGCGCCTCCGACGGCGGCTGTTCAGCGGATTTCTCGGCGGGTTTGCCGGTCGCGCCGCCCTGCACGTTCTCCACGAACCGCAGCAGCTCCACGGGGAACGGCAGGACCAGCGTCGAGTTCTTCTCCGCGGCGACCTCCACCACCGTCTCCAGCAGCCGCAGCTGCAACGCCTCGGGACTGCCGGACATGACGTTCGCGGCGTCGGAGAGCTTGCGCGAAGCCTGGTACTCGCCGTCGGCGGAGATGATCCGGGAACGCCGCTCGCGTTCCGCCTCGGCCTGCCGCGCGATGGAGCGCTTCATCGTCTCCGGCAGCGAGACGTCCTTGATCTCCACCCGGTCGATGTGCACGCCCCAGCCCAGCGCCGGGCTGTCGATCATGACTTCGAGGCCCTGGTTGAGCTTCTCCCGGTTGGCCAGCAGCTCGTCCAGGTCGCTCTTGCCGATGATCGAGCGCAGCGAGGTCTGCGCGACCTGGCCCATGGCGAACAGGTAGTCCTCGACGTTGACCACCGCACGGGTCGGGTCGGTGACGTTGAAGTAGACCACCGCGTCCACCCGCACCGTCACGTTGTCCCTGGTGATGCCTTCCTGCGCGGGCACCGGCATGGTCACGATCTGCAGGTTCACCTTCTGCAGCCGGTCGACGCCCGGCACGATCGCGGTCAGCCCCGGCTCGCGCGGCGCCGACAGCACCCGCCCGAAGCGGAACACCACTCCGCGCTCGTACTGCTTGATGATCCGGACGCTGGAGGCGGTGCACAGCGCCACGAGCAGCGCGATCCCGATGATGAGTTCGACGAGCATGGCGGGCTCCCAACCTCGATCGGCGAGGACGCGAAAGCCCCGGCTCCACCGGAGCCGTCGCACTGCTCACGGTACTCCGGGCGCAGGTTCCGTTCAGCCCGTATGCACTGGTCAACAAGGCTCTCGTGCCGCAGGGCGCGCGGCGCCACGCCGTGGTCACTGCCGTGGAACCCGGCGTTCGCCGCCGCTGCATACCCTCAATGCCATGACCATCCAGGGCTCACCCAACGGCGCGGAGCGCCCGCAGGAGAAGCGACGCGGGCCGGTGGTGCTGCGCCGCTCCCGATTGCAGGATCCCGGCACCACCGATCAGCGCCTGCTCGACTCCCGCGGCCCGACCGACTGGGTGCACACCGATCCGTGGCGGGTGCTGCGGATCCAGTCCGAGTTCGTCGAAGGTTTCGGCGCGCTGGCCGAGGTGCCGCGCGCGGTGACGGTGTTCGGCTCCGCGCGCACGCCCCGCGAGCACCCCGAGTACGAGGTGGGCGAGCAGCTGGGCAAGGCACTGGCCGAGATCGGCTGCGCGGTGATCACCGGCGGCGGCCCCGGTACCATGGAAGCGGCGAACCGGGGCGCGTCCGAAGCGGGCGGGCTGTCCATCGGGCTGGGCATCGAGCTGCCCTTCGAGCAGGGCCTCAACCCGTGGGTGGACCTGGGCGTGAACTTCCGCTACTTCTTCGCGCGCAAGACCATGTTCATCAAGTACGCCCAAGGATTCATCTGCCTGCCCGGCGGTTTCGGCACGATGGACGAGCTGTTCGAGTCGCTGACCCTGGTGCAGACCAAGAAGGTCACCAAGTTCCCCGTAGTGCTGTTCGGCAAGTCGTACTGGCAGGGCCTCTACGACTGGGTGCGGGACACCATGCACGCCTCCGGCAAGATCGGGGACAAGGACCTCGCCCTGCTGCACCTGACCGACGACGTCGACGACGCCGTGGAGATCGTGCAGGAGGCATACCGAGCGTGGGAGGAGACGCATTGAGCGAGCAGGACGCCGCCGGGGACGCCATCGGGGAGGACGTCGCGGTCTGCGTGTACTGCGCGTCCGGGCCGGTGGACCAGCGGCACTTGGACCTCGCAGCCGAGGTGGGCAGCGGGGTCGCCAAGCGGAACTGGACGCTGGTCTCCGGCGGCGGCCGGGTGTCGATGATGGGCGAGGTCGCCCGGGCGGCCCGCGCGGGCGGCGCCCGCTCGGTCGGGGTCATCCCGCGCGCACTGGTGGATCAGGAGGTCGCCGACGACGACGCGGACGAGCTGCTGGTCGTGGACACCATGCGGGAGCGCAAGGGGCTGATGGACGCGCACGCCTCGGCGTTCCTGACGCTGCCCGGCGGCATCGGCACCTGCGAGGAGCTGTTCGAGGTGTGGACCTCGCGCTACATCGGGATGCACGCGAAGCCGGTCGTGCTGCTGGACCCGGACGGCCACTACCGCGGGATGCTCGACTGGGTCCGCGGCCTGGTCGCCGACGGGTTCGCTTCGCAGCGCGCGCTGGACTCGCTCACCGTCGTCACCGACGTCGACGCGGCGCTGGACGCCTGCGCCGGTTGACCGCGGCCGGTCCGGCCGTCCGCCGAGCGTGCCAGTATCGGTGACATGAAGGCACTTCCCGCGCTGCGCTTCGGGGACAAGGACGTGACCGGGGATCGGCCGCTGGTCATGGCCATCGTCAACCGCACCCGCGACTCGTTCTTCGACGGTGGCAGCACCTTCGATGCGCAGTCCGCGCTGGACGCCGTGGACACCGCGATCGCCGACGGCGCCGACATCGTCGACATCGGCGGCGTCCGGGCCGGTGCGCAGGGCGAACCGGTGGACGCCGCG
Organism: Saccharopolyspora sp. SCSIO 74807; assembly: GCF_037023755.1. NCBI lineage: Bacteria > Bacillati > Actinomycetota > Actinomycetes > Pseudonocardiales > Pseudonocardiaceae > Saccharopolyspora > Saccharopolyspora sp. SCSIO 74807. The sequence goes on from NZ_CP146100.1 coordinate 2,645,990, forward strand.
GAGGAGTCGCGCCGGGTGGTGCCGTTCGTGGCCGCGGTCCGCGAGCGCCACCCGGACCTGGTGATCAGCGTCGACACCTGGCGCGGCGAGGTCGCCCGCCAGGTGTGCGAGGCGGGCGCGGACCTGCTCAACGACACCTGGGCCGGTGCGGATCCGCAGCTGGTGCGGGTCGCCGCGGAGTTCGGCGTCGGCATGGTGTGCTCGCACACCGGCGGCCTGCCGCCGCGCACCGATCCCTACCGGGTGCGCTACACCGACGTCGTCGCCGAGGTGGTCGGCGAGCTCGTCGAGCGCGCCGAGCACGCGGTGGCGGCGGGCGTGCCGCCCGCCGGAGTGCTGGTCGACCCGACGCACGACTTCGGCAAGAACACCTGGCACGGGCTGGAGCTGGTGCGCCGGGTGGACGAGCTGACCGCCACCGGCTGGCCGGTGCTGATGGCTATGTCGAACAAGGACTTCGTCGGCGAAACCCTCGGTGCCGAGGTGTCCGAGCGGCTGGAGGGCACCTTGGCGGCAACCGCGGTCGCCGCGTGGGGCGGGGCGCGGGTGTTCCGCGCGCACCAGGTCGCCGAGACGCGGCGGGTGCTGGAGATGGTGGCTTCGATCGCCGGGACGCGGCCACCCGCCGAGGTGCTGCGGGCGCTGGCGTGACCTGCGGTCGGGCGCCCGCGTGGCCGTGGGGGTAGCCGGTCCGCCGGAGGCGCTCGGCCGCGAGTGCGACCGGACTCAGAAAGCGTCTTCGACCAGCTTGCCGGTGTGCGCGATGGGCAGCTCCGGGCCCAGTTCGCGCAGCAGCGGTGCCAGCCGCAGCCAGCGCGACCGAACCCGCGGCGCGCTCGGGTGCCTGCGGGCGACCTCCCTGGCGAGCTCGTCGATGCGCCACCACGCCTCGTCGAGTTCCAAGCCGGTTTCCGGCATCCGGTGCACGGCTTCGACCAGCTCCGCTATCCGGGCGCGCAGTTCGGCGAGGTCCGGGCGGGCACCGTTGCGGTCCGCGTCCGCTCCCGCGGCGTCCGGCCGGGGACGCGGTGCGGGCAGGACGACCTCGCGGCCGTCGGTCGGACCGGGGGCGTTTCGTTCGCTGTCGTCGCGCACACCGAGCTCCTTGCCTCCTCGCGGGCACGCGTCCGCTGGGCGTGCCTGGTGATCCGAAGTGTGGGGCGCTTTCCCCGGTGATCGAGCAGGGTCGTGAATCGATCCACTCATTCGGCGCAGTGATCACCCACGAACGGGCTGCCGGTGCGGTCCACCGGCCACGATGGGCGATCGATCGCTGCCCACCTACTTATGATTAGTGAGTCAATTCACCTCGTGTCGAATCGGGAAAGGACCAACAGCCCCTTGCGCCCGGCCGATGACAGTGGTTCCGAATCACCGTAGAGTCACTACTCGTGAAGGCTGATGCGCTCCGCGGCCACCTGGATGCCTTGCTGCTGGCAACGCTCGACGGCAGGCAGTTGCACGGCTACGCGATCATCGAGGCGTTGCAGCACCGCAGCGGCGGTGCGCTGGACCTGCCCACGGGAACCGTCTACCCGGCGTTGCGCAGGCTGGAACGCGCCGGATACGTGCACAGCGTTTGGAGCACCGTCGGCGGCAGGCAGCGCCGCACCTACCGGCTCACCCAGTCCGGGACGGAGGCGTTGCACGACGAGCGGCGCGCCTGGCGCGAGTTCACCTCCGCCATCGAAGGCGTGCTGGAGAACAGGTCCGTCCCGGTGCAGCCGACCGCGCAGGCATGAGCGGCGTGCGAGCTGGCTGCTCGGCCGTCGGGCGTCCGTGCCACGATCGGTGCCGTGGCTAGTGCGCTGATCTACCTCCTCGTCGTGCTCGTGGTCGCCGCGGTGATCTACCTGCTGGCGACCCTGGTCTTCGGCCGCGGTGAGCAGTTGGAGGCGTTGCCCCCCGGCTCCACGCCGACCCGGCTGCCCGCCACCGACGTGGAAGGCGCCGATGTGCGGGCGCTGCGGTTCCAGCAGGTCGCCCGCGGGTACAAGGCAGCCGAGGTGGATTGGGCGATGGACCGCCTGGCGGGCGAGGTCGACGACCTGCGCGGCCGGATCGCGGTCCTGCAGCGGCAGCTCGACGTGGCCGGCGAGGAGCTGCGCGATGCCCGGTCGGCGGATCGGGAGGAGTGAGTCCGGTGGGCAGAGCGCAGTTGCGGCTGGAAGTGCCGGTCCCGGCGCCGCCGGAGGCGGTGTGGGCGGCCGCGACGGACTGGCCGCGCCAAGGCGAATGGATGCTGGGGACCTCGGTGCACGTCGTCCGCGGTGACGGCGGTCCCGGTTCGCAGCTGGCCGCGTTCACCGGCTTCTACGGGCTCGGTTTCCTGGACACGATGGAGATCGTCGAGATGCGCGAGCCGTTGTGCTGCCGCGTCCGGCACACCGGGCGGCTGATCTCCGGCGAGGGCGGTTTCCGGGTGATCTCCCGCGGTGACGACGACCGCTCGACGTTCGTGTGGTGGGAGGACTTGTCGCTGCCGGCCGGGACCGGACCGGCGTGGCCGGTGGTCCGGCCCGCGTTCGCATGGGGGCTGCGCAAGTCGCTGGACCGGTTCGCGGTGTTCTGCGTGGAGCATCGGCGCGATGGCTGAGCCGGGCGCGGTCGTGATCGGTTCGGACGGCCGGGCGCGCTGCCCGTGGGGAGCGAACCAGCCGGACTACGCCGAGTACCACGACTCCGAATGGGGCGTCCCGCTGCGCGGCGAGGCGGCGCTGTTCGAGCGGATCACGCTGGAAGCCTTCCAGTCCGGGCTGGCCTGGCTGACGATCCTGCGCAAGCGCGAGGCGTTCCGCCGCGCGTTCGCCGAGTTCGACCCGCGGCGGGTCGCCGAGTTCGGTCCGGACGACCGGCAGCGGTTGCTGGCCGACGCGGGCATCGTGCGCAACCGGGCCAAGATCGACGCGGCGATCCGGAACGCGGGCGCGGTGCTGGAGCTGGACCGCCCGCTGGACGAGCTGCTGTGGTCGTTCGCGCCGCAGGATTCCCGGGCGCGGCCGAAGAAGTCGGACGACGTCCCGGCGATCACGCCGGAGTCGAAGGCGATGGCCAAGGAGCTCAAGCGCCGCGGTTTCGTGTTCGTCGGCCCCACGACCTGCTACGCGCTGATGCAGGCGACCGGGATGGTCGACGACCACCTCGCCGGCTGCTGGCGCGCGACCGCCCCGGAGTGAGCTGTTCGTCGTGAGTGAACGGACCGCCCGCCCAATCTAGCCAGGCGAGCAGGCCGTTCACTCGGCGCCGGGTGGGATCAGTGGCCGGTGAAGTCGGGGTTGCGCTTGGCCACGAACGCCGAGACGGCCTCGCGGTGATCGGCGGTCCGGCCGGCTTCGATCTGGGCGCCCGCCTCGACGTCGAGGGCTTCGTCGAGTCCTTCGGCGGCCGCGGCGCGCATCGTCTCCTTGATCCGGGCGTACGCGCTGGTCGGTCCGGTAGCCATCCGCGCGGCGAGCTCGCCTGCCGCTTCGGTGGCCTGCCCGGCGTCGACGACCCGGTTGACCATGCCGATCCGCAACGCCTCGTCGGCGCCCACCGGTTCGGCCAGCAGCAGCAGCTCCATCGCCCGCCCGTAGCCGATCAGCCGCGGCAGCGTCCACGACGCCCCGGTGTCGGTGGACAGCCCCACGTTGGCGAAGGCCATCAGGAACTTCGCGTCGGCCGATGCGATCCGCAGGTCGCAGGCGAACGCCAGCGAAGCCCCCGCGCCCGCCGCGCTGCCGCCGACCGCCGCGATGATCGGTTTCGGCATCGTCGCCACCGCCCGGATCAGCGGGTTGTAGTGCTCCTCGACCGTCCGCAGTGGACTCGGGTCGTCGGCTTCCAGCAGCGCGATGTGCTCCTTGAGGTCCTGCCCTGCGCAGAACGACCGGCCGGCGCCCGCGAGCACCACCGCGCGGATCGAGTCGTCCGCGGCGGCTTCCCGCAACGCGGCGGTCAGCGCGACCTTGAGCTCCACGTTGAGCGCGTTGAACGACTCCGGCCGGTTCATCGTCAGCGACCGCACGCCGTCGTTGTCCTGGGTCAGCAGTACATCGGACACTTCTCGCCCTTTCGTCGCGATGAGCTGTGCCGCGCCGGATCGGCGGCAGCCTCCTCCACAGTGGACTCATGCACTGGTGGTGCCGGTCCGGCGACGGCGCGTGGCGCGAGCGGTCCCGAAGGGACGATCCGCCGAATTCGCCGCCATGGCCGCACGACGCTAGCCGAAGGCGCATCGCGCGGTAAGCCGGGGAGTGCTGAACATGCCTGCACGGAGGCTGAGTCTGCCACCCGGCGCAGGCATTCGACCAGCGCAACAGCGACACGAGTTGATCGGCTCGGTTTCGCGGCTGGTTCCGGATGGGGGAGAATGGACCAGGACCCGGCTGATTGTGGCGATCAGCGGGTGGGAAGAGTTCACGGAGGGAGCACGCTATGGCGGCCATGAAGCCCCGGACCGGTGACGGTCCCCTCGAAGTGACGAAGGAGGGACGCGGGATCGTGATGCGCGTCCCCCTTGAGGGCGGTGGGCGGCTCGTCGTCGAGATGTCGCTGGAGGAGGCCAAGAACCTGGGCGACGCCCTGGAATCGGCCACCGGCTGAGGCCGCCGCGAAACCTCCGGCGTGCCCCCGATCGTCGTGGTCCGGCCCCGGCATTCCAGCGATGCCGGGGCCGTCGTCCGTGGGGCGGGCCGCACCGGCCGCCCCGTTGCAAGGAAGGAATGCCATCCGTGCCCGATTCCTCGGTGTTCGATTCTTCGCGGTCGCGGGAGCACGCGGTGCTCCCGGTGATCCCGACGGCACTGGTCGAAGTGGACGTCGTGACCCGCTGGCGGGACGGCGTGCCCGCGGCGGTGCCGGTCTTCGACGGTGCTGTTGGCCCGGATTTGGCTGGCCCGGACCTGGCTGCGGCCGCCGAACCGTGGGGAGTGGACACCGCGACGCTCGAAGCGTTGGGAGTGACGGCTTCCGCGGGCGACGTGCGCACGATTCCGCTGCCGGACGGGCGGTTCGGCTGGACCGTCGGCGCCGGTTCCGGTGATCAGTGGCGCACCATCGGTGCGGCGCTGGCGCGCGCGGCGCGCGAACGGCTCGGTGAAGGCTCCGGCGAGGACGATCCCGAAGACCTCGGCGACGCGACCGAGGCCGAATACCTCCAAGTGCGGTTGCCCGCGGACGCCGACGCGGAACTCGTCGCCGCGTTGACGCTCGGGTTGTCGCTGGGCGACTACCGGTTCCGGGTCACCGGCAAGCCCACCGCGCCCCGGCTGCGCAAAGCTCTGCTGGTGGTCCCCGAAGGCACGGATCCGGCGGGATTGCGCGAGGCCGTCGCGCAGGCGCACGAGTGGGCCGCCGCCACCGCATTGGCGCGGGACCTGGCCAACACGCCCTCCAACGTGAAGAACCCCGCGTGGTTGACCGGTGCGGCCGCCGAGCTCGCCGGGTCGCTGCCCGGCCTGACGGCCGCCGTCCGCGACGAGAAGTGGTTGGCGGACAAGGGTTTCGGCGGCGTGCTGGCGGTCGGCGGCGGATCCGTGAGCCCGCCCCGGCTGCTGGAGCTGACCTGGCGGCCCGAGGGGATCAAGTCCGGTCCGCACCTGGTGCTGGTCGGCAAGGGCATCACCTTCGACACCGGCGGTCTGTCGCTCAAGCCCGCGGACGGGATGCACATGATGCGCACCGACATGGCCGGTGGCGGCGCGGTGATCGGCGCGCTGCTGTCGATCGCGCGGTTGAACATCCCGGTGCGGGTGACGGCATTGGTGCCGTCCGCGGAGAACCACGTCTCCGGCAGCAGCTACCGGCCGGGCGACGTGGTGCGGCACTACGGCGGCAAGACCACCGAGGTCTCCAACACCGACGCCGAGGGCCGCATGGTCCTCGCGGACGCGCTGGCCTACGCGGTGCACAAGCACGAACCGGACCTGATCGTCGACGTGGCGACGCTGACCGGCGCGATGAAGGTCGCGCTCGGACTGCGCACCGGCGGACTGTTCGCCACCGAGCCGGAACTGCAGCAGCGGGTGCGGGACGCGGGCGAGCGGGTCGGCGAGGCGTGGTGGCCGATGCCGCTGCTGGAGGACCACGCCGCGGACGTGCAAGGAGAACTCGGCGACGTGCGGCAAGCCCCGCAAGGGCCGGGCGGCGTCACCGCGGCGCTGTTCCTGCGCGAGTTCACCGGTGGCGTGCCGTGGGCGCACCTGGACATCGCCGGTCCGGGCCGGGCGGACAAGCCCTACGCCGAGGTGGTGCCCGGCGCGACCGGTTTCGCCGCGCGCAGCCTCGTGGAGCTAGCTGCTTCCCTGGCTTCCTGAACACCGTCGGGGCCGGGCGGTGCGCTACCGCCCGGCCACGTGATCGCGGAACGCCCGGACCGCCGGCGGTAGCGGGCGCCGCGCCGGCCAGACCACGCCGATGGTGCGGTGCGCCGCCGGGTGCAGCGAGATCTCGGAGGTGCCCGGCGCGGCGCCGGAGAGCGCCTTCGGCAGCAGCGTCACACCGAGCCCGGCCGCGACCAGGCCGCGCGCGGTGTCGACCTCCTCGCCCTCCCACGCGAACCGCGGCGTGAAACCGGCCGCTTCGGCGAGGTCGGTGACGATGCGGCGCAGCCCGTATCCGGGGCGCAGCCCGACGAAGTCGTCGTCGGCCAGCTCGGCCAGGCGGATGTCGTCCCGCCCGGCCAGCCGGTGCCCGGCGAAGACCACGGCGACCAGTTCCTCCCTGGTGACCTCGGCGGCCTCGAACTCCGCACCGGACGGGACCGGGGAGACCAGGCAGAGGTCGACCCGGCCGGTGCGCATCCGCGCCAGCATGTCGTCCCGCGAGCCCTGCGCCAGGCCGAACCGGACGCTCGGGTGGTGCTCGCGGAACTCGCTGAGCAGCTGCGGGATCAGCGCGCGGCCCATGGTGTGCTGGAAACCGAGCACGACCTGCCCGCGCTGCGGGTCGAGTTCTTCGACCACCGCCCGGCAGCGGTTCTCCAGCTCGTGCATCGCCTCCTCGGCCGCTTCGGTCAGCAGCGCTCCGGCGCGGGTGAGGACCACGCCGCGTCCCTGCTTGGCCACGACCGGTGTGCCGAGGTGCTCGGCGAGCCGGGCCAGTGCGCGGCTGACCGTGGGCTGCGGCTGGCCGAGCCGCTCGGCCGCGCGTGTGAGTTGCCCCTCCGCGGCGACGGTGCGCAGCAGGTCCAGCGTCGGCGCCAGATGCGCGGCGAGCTGGGCGGCTTCCCGGGGAACGCTCGATTCATGCGGCACAGCATGGATTGTCGGTCACTCGTGCATTGGACGCATTGATTAGCCCTGCTTACGGTCGCTGTCGTGAGTGGAACCGACGTGAGCCGCATCCGGCGCATCCGACTGGCGCTGCTGGTCGGCGCGCTCGCCCTGTTCGCCCTGCTGTACGCGCCGCAACCGGTGCTGCCGCAGTTCTCCGAGGCGTTCTCGCTCGCGCCGGGAACGGTCGCGCTGCTGGTCTCGGCGGGCACGCTGGGGCTGGCGGTGGCCGCGGTACCGCTCGGCACGCTGTCCGAGGTCTTCGGGCGCCGCCGCGTCATGGTCACCTCACTGCTGGTGGCCGAGGTGATCGGGTTGGCGCTGCCGTGGCTGGCGAACTTCCCGCTGCTGGTCGTGCTGCGCTTCGTGCAAGGCGCCGCGGTGGCGGGCATCGCCGCTGTCGCCACCGCGTACCTGGCCGACGAGACCGGTGGCCGTGATCTCGGCACCACGATGGGCCTCTACGTCGCGGGCACCACCATCGGCGGCATGTCCGGACGGCTGCTCGGCGGCGTCGCGGGCGACTTCGGCGGCTGGACCGGCGGGCTGATCGCGGTGGCGCTGCTCGCCGGGGTGTGCACCGTGGCGTTCGTGCTGCTGCTGCCGACCGAGCGGCACCAGCGCAGGCAGGAGTTCCGCTGGCGCCCGCTGCTGACCGGCGTGCGCGCCGCGGCGACCGATCCCGCGCTGCGCGCGCCGTTCGCGGTGGCCGCGCTGGGCATGGGTTCGTTCGTGGCGGTCTACAACGTGCTCGGCTTCCGCTTGATCGCGCCGCCGCTGTCGGTGCCGCCCGCGCTGGCCGCGCTGGCGTTCCTGGCTTACGCGGCGGGCACGGTGACCTCCGCGATAGCGGGACGGCTCGCCGACCGGTGGGGGCGCAAGCCGGTGCTGCTGACCGGGCTCGGCACCGCGCTGGCCGGGCTGGCGCTGCTGCTCGCCGGGAACATCGTCGTGATCCTGATCGGGCTCGTGGTGTTCACCGGCGGATTCTTCGCCGCGCACTCGGTGGCCAGCGGCTGGGTCGGGTTCCTGGCGTCGCCGTCGGCGCGGGGGCAGGCGTCCGCGATGTACCAGTTCGCCTACTACGGCGGCAGCAGCGTCGGCGGAGTGCTCGGCGGAATGGCCTATGCGCAGTGGGGATGGCCTGGGATGACGCTGGTGCTCGCGTGCTGGCTGGTGCTGGCCGGGGTCGCCGTGCTGCGGGCGCGGAAGCCGCAACCGGCCGAGCCGTCTCAACCCGAACTGCAGTCGGTTTCGTAGGAATCCCGTTGCGGTGCTGGTTGCGTGCTCCGGATCAGCAGCCAGCGCAGTCGATCAGGTGGCGTCCGGGTCGTAAGGCGGCCGTTCGCCCGGGTCCAGCGGGCGCTGCGGTTGCGGCTTGGCCGTGCTGGAACCGGAACTGGAGCCGTTGCCGTTGCCGTTGAGCGGCGGATCCAGCGGATTCTCCCCGTCGAACAGGTGCTTGCTCACCGCCGTGCGCGGATTGAAGTCGCGGATGCCGCGCAGATCCTCCAGCGGCTTGCGCAACTCGTCGAACTCCGGACCGAGTTCGGAGCGCAGCTGATCGCGGGCGCCCGTCGCGTACTCCTTGACCTGGCGGATGGTGCGCCCCAGCCAGGCCGCGCCCTGCGGCAACCGTTCCGGGCCGAGGATGAACAGGCCGGCAACGATGAGGACCAGGATCTCACCCCAGCCGATGCTCTCGAACACCTCGGATCACCCTTCGCCTCAAGAGTGCTTCAACAACGAACGCGCAACCGGGTTGCGCAGCGGACCCGCGAGTGACCCGGCCGCGAGCGGCTCCGCCGCGCACGGGCCACCTCGCGACGGTGCGCCGCCGCCAGCCTACCCACCCGGGGGACGGCGGTGGAAACGCCACTTTTCCCAGCTTCGCGGCCGTTCAGCGCAGCACCACGTTCAGCACCAGCTCACGCCCCTGCCGGACCACCGTCACCGGGACCGTCTCGCCGACCCGGTGCCGGTCGACGGCCACGATCAGCTCGTCGGCCGTGCTGACCTTGCGGTCGCCGACCTTGATGATCACATCACCCTCGCCGATGCCCGCGCCCGCGGCGGCGCTGCCGTCCCGCACGTTCTGCACCTGGGCACCGTCGGTGACGCCGTCGCTGACCGACTTCGGGTTCACCCCGAGATCGGCGTGGCTGGCCTTGCCGGTGCGGATCAGCTCCTGCGCGATCCGGCGCACGTCGTCGATCGGGATCGCGAAGCCGAGGCCGATCGAACCGCCCTCACCGCCACTCTCGCCGAGCGTGCGGATCCCGCTGTTGATGCCGACCACCGCGCCGTTGCCGTCCACCAGCGCGCCACCGGAGTTGCCGGGGTTGATCGCCGCGTCGGTCTGGATCGCATCGACGACCGCGTTGGTGTCGCTGCCCTCCCCGGCCAGCCGCACCGGGCGGTGCACCGAACTGACGATGCCGGTGGTGACGGTGCTGGCCAGCCCGAGCGGCGAGCCCACGGCGATGACCTGATCGCCCACCGCGAGACTTCCCGAGTTGCCCAGCTGCGCCACCGTCGGGTTGGCCACGTCGACCTTGATCACCGCCAGGTCGGTCTTGACGTCGCGCCCGACGATCCGCGCGGGCACCCGGGTGCCGTCGCTGAAGACCGTGGAGACGGTCGCGTTCGGGGTGTCCGCGGCCATCGACACGACGTGGTTGTTGGTGACGACGTAGCCGTCGCCGTCGATCACCACGCCGGAACCGGAGCCGCCCTGCGCGCCGACGTGCACCTCGACCGACACCACAGCGGGCACGATCCGCTTCGCCACCCCGGACACGGCGCCTGCCGGGCGGTCCGCGCCCGGCTGCACCTCGGACAACGTCACGTCCGGATTGGTCAGCGGATTGCCCTCCTCGGCGGTGATCCGGCCGACGAAGCCGCCGACGACGGCCAGCAGCACCGCGACACCGCCCAGCGCGGCCAGCGCGCGCGGGCGCACCCGGCGGCCGAACAGGATCTCCCGCGCGCTCAGCAGCGGACCGGGAGCCGGGTCCGAGTCGGAATCATCGGAGCCCTCGGCGACCGCGGGCGGCCCCATCACCGCACCTGCCGAGGGGTTGCGCCAGGGATCGTGCTCGCCGCGTTCGCTCCAGAACGTGGGCGGCTGCTCGGCGGACGGGGAAGGCGCCGACTCGCCCGGTTCCCGCTGCAGCGAACTCGCGGTGCCCCGGGGTCGGCCGAACGCCTGCGACAAAGCCGGGGAGGGGCCAGGGGGAACGGCACCGGTCGCCGGTAGCTGATCGGTGCGCTCCGGGTCGAAGCCGCCGGTGACGCCCGCCGGCCTGCCGAACGCGGCGGCCTGCGCCGAGTCGACCTCCGGGTGCTGGACCGGCCGGACGCCGAGCCGCTGCGGTTGCGACTCGGCCGAAGCCGGATCGATCGCCGGGGGCTGCTGCGCGGTCGCGTCCGGGTTGCCTGCGTGCTCAGCCGCGGCGGAGTTCTGCGCGGTCGGGTCCGGCCACTGCCCGTGCCCGGAGTTCTCGGCGGGGCGGCCGTCGGCCCGCCCGTCCGCTCGCTGGAACGTCCCGCCGTCCTGGTCGTGCGGCCGAGCCTGGTCGGGCCGCGCCGGATCGGATCCCTGCGCGGGTTTCCTCGGCTGCTCGCTCATCGCTCCCCGGGCCTGCGAAGTCGTCGACAGATCGGCACCCGTGCGAGTGGATCACACCGGCACGGCGCTGCGCGCAGCGGCACAGGTGCCCGACTCGATCGTGCCTCGGAGGCGGTGAAATCCGCGTAGGAGCGCGGTGCTCGGCACCGCGGGCGGGGTCAAGGCTGGACGGAAGCCGACATCGCCGGTCGGCCGGCCGGAATGCTGGAGGTACCGGGCCCGGGAACCGCGGCCAAGCTGGGCGCCGGCGGAGGGGGCGGGGTGCGCAGCCCGGTCGAAGCCGGGATCAGCGCGGAGTCGTAGGCGCCGCCGGGGTGCGGCAGCGGCCCGACCGCGGGCGGTGGCCCCTGCTCGTCCGGCATGCTGACCAGTGCCAGCGCTCCGAGCACGAGGCTGGAGAACACCACGCCCGCCCCGGTTCGCCTGCCGCGCCCGGGCCGTGCCTGCCCGCGGGAGTCGAGACCGGTTTCGCCGAGCGGCGTGCTCGAACCCAGCGGTTGCTGACCGCCGCCCAGCGGCGTGCTCGAACCCAGCGCCGCGCCGGATCCGAAGCGTCCGCGCCGGGCACTGGGGTCGACGGTGACCAGCTGGCCGTCCTCGGTCAGCGCCAGGCCGTCCGGTTGCGCGGGCAGTTCCGCGTTCGAGGGGATGGATTGCAGGGCCTGCAGCAAGCCGGGGGAAACCGACGGCGCGCCCGCGGACTGCACCGCGGCCCGCGCTTGCCGTTGTGCGGTGGCGTCGGCCGCGCAAGCCGGGCACCTGGCGAGGTGGGCGGCCGCGCGGTCGTGGGCGTTGGCGCTGAGTTCGCCGTCCACGAACGCCACGAGCGCGTCCAGCGCGAGGTGCTGCTCGGGCAGACCCCACCCTCGCCGTCCTGTCATGCCGAGTCCTCCCGAGCGTGCGCGCGACGCGCTTCCAGGGTCGCTTTCAACATCTGCCGTCCGCGGTGGATCCTGCTGCGCACCGTACCCAGCTTCACCCCGAGGGTGGTGCCGATCTCCTCGTAGGAGAGCCCTTCCACGTCGCAGAGCACCACGGCGGCGCGGAACTCCGGCGGCAGCTCGTCCAGCGCGGCCTGCAGGTCCGGGTCGAGGTGGGTGTCGTGGAAGACCTGCTCCGGGCTGGGCCCGCTGCTGGGCAGCCGGTCGGTGTCCTCCGGCAGACCTTCCATCCGCAGCCGGGACCGGCGCCGCGCCATGTCCAGGAACAGGTTCGTGGTGATCCGGTGCAACCAGCCCTCGAAGGTGCCCGGCTTGTAGGAGGCCAGCGACCGGAAGACGCGGATGAAGGTTTCCTGGGTGATGTCCTCGGCGTCGTGCTGGTTGCCGGTGAGCCGGTATGCCAGCCGGTAGATCCGGTCGGCGTGCTCCCGGACCACCTCGTCCCAGGACGGCGGCGTCCAGGTCGTCTCGGTGGCTGGTGCCGTCTCGGTGACGGGCCCCGTCTCGGTCACGGGCGCGGTGCCGGCGTGTTGTTCGGCGTGCTGAGCCGGACTCATCGACTGTGTTGGCATCGGACGAGAAGCCACCTCCTGCGGCGGTTGCATCCGGAGAACGAGCGGAGCATCGACGTTGTTCCCGAGCTGCAGCGTTGTTGGCGGGGTACCGGCGGGATCGCCGGCGTGTGCACGGGACATCGGCCCGTCATGCACCACTGTTTCGCGCGCGGGTGAGGCAGGTATGAAAGCGCCCTGAGAGCATCCTGAGAAACCGGTTTTCACTCGATCGGCCCAGCGAGTGGCGGGTGCGGGGAAGAAACGGGCGGCTAACGATGTGCTCGTTCCGCACAACTGAATGCCCTTCAGAGATAATCTTGTTACCCGTGATACCCGAGACGTCGATCGATCCCGGTCCGCTGGACCGGCCGGGCAGGCTGCTCGGCGACGCCGCCGGGCGGCAGGCCGTCGCCGAGGAATCCGAGGCCGCGGCCGTGGCCGCCGACGGCGCGCTCATCGACTCATCGACCGGCGCCGCGCTGCGCTTCCTGGCCGCGGTGCTGCGCGCGAAGGCGGTCGTCGAAGTGGGCACCGGCACCGGCGACTCGGCTCGCTGGTTGCTCGCGGGCATGGCCCCGAGCGGACTGCTGACCTCGATCGATCTCGACCCGACCGCGCAGCGCATCGCGCGCGAAGCGCTCGCGGCCGACGGGGTGCCGCGGTCGCGCACCCGGTTCATCACGGGCCTCGCCGATCAGGTGCTGCCGCGGCTCGCGGAGGGCGCCTACGACCTGATGTTCGTCGACGCGGCGCCGAGCGGATATCCGATGTACCTGGAGGCCGGGTCGCGGCTGCTGCGGCCCGGCGGGGCGATCGTGTTCGCAGGCACCAACCCGCCCGAGACCGCGGACCGGCACGATTCGCGGGCGGCGGCGCTGCGCGAACTCACCCAGGCCATCCGCGCCGACGAGGGCCTCGTGCCAGTGGCGCTGCCGGTCGGCGACGGCCTGCTCGCCGTCGCCCGCTCGATCTGATCCGCGCCCGGAGTGAACGGACCGCTGGCCCGGCTGGTTCGGACGAACGGTCCGCCCACTCGCGGAACCCGGAGTTGCTGATCGAGTGAACGGACTGTTGGTCCGGCTGGATTGGCCGAACGGTCCGCCCACTCGCGGCGATCAAGCGGGGGAGACGGACAGCAGCTGGCCCGCCAGGCCGCGGGCGCGGGTGGACAGCCGCTTGGCGACGTCGGCGAGCACCTTCGACGACGGCGCGTCCGGCGCCTCGATGACCAGCGGAGTCCCGCTGTCCCCGGACTCCCGCAGCCGGGTGTCCAGCGGGACCTGGCCCAGCAGCGGGACATCGTGGCCGATCGAGCGGGTCAGCGAGTCCGCCACGATCTGCCCGCCGCCGCTGCCGAAGACCTCCATGCGCTGCCCGTCGGGCAGCTCCATCCAGGACATGTTCTCCACGACCCCGGCGAGCCGCTGCCGCGTCTGCATCGCGATCGCCCCGGCGCGCTCGGCGACCTCGGCGGCTGCCTGCTGCGGCGTGGTCACCACCAGGATCTCGGCGTTCGGGATCAGCTGGGCGGTGGACAGCGCGACGTCGCCGGTGCCGGGCGGCAGGTCCAGCAGCAGCACGTCCAGGTCGCCCCAGAACACGTCCGAGAGGAACTGCTGCAGCGCACGGTGCAGCATCGGCCCGCGCCACACGACCGGCGTGTTGCCCGGGGTGAACATCCCGATTGAGATCACCTTCACGCCGTGCGCCTGCGGCGGCATGATCATCTTGTCCACCTGGGTGGGCTTGCCGTCCGAACCCAGCATCCGGGGCACCGAGTGCCCGTAGATGTCGGCGTCGACCACGCCGACCGACAGCCCGCGCGCGGCCATCGAGGCGGCCAGGTTGACCGTCACGCTGGACTTGCCGACGCCGCCCTTGCCGGAGGCCACGCAGTACACCCGGGTCATCGAGCCGGGCTCGGCGAACGGGATGCGCGGTTCCTCGGAGTCGCCGCGCAGCTGCTTGCGCAGTTCGGAGCGCTGCTCGTCGCTCATCACGTCGAGCTCGACGGTCACCTCGCGCACCCCGTCGACCTCGCGCACGGCCTGGTCGACGCGCTGCGTGATGGTTTCCCGCATCGGGCAGCCCTGGACGGTCAAGTAGACCTCGACGTCCACCTTGCCGTCCTCGCCGACGGTGACCGACTTGACCATGCCGAGTTCGGTGATCGGCTTGTGGATCTCGGGGTCATCGACCTTGCCGAGGGCCTGGCGGACGGCCTCTTCCGTGGGAGCGGAGTACGTGCTGGTCACGGTTGCGGTGACACCGACCCTTCCTGCGGGGACTGGTTGCCCCTCATGCTACTGACCGGAAAGTGATGTTACGGACCGGTAGCCCCATGGGGGCGGGCGAGGGGTGCGCGGGGCGTGACCGCCCGGCGGCCGGCCCGGCGATCGTCGCGCCCGGGTTCGACGTGCTTGCGCTCGCCGCAGCGGTCCCGTGCGCTGGATTATTCCAGGCACCGGCTCCGACGTGCTGACATGAACAAACACGGGGGCGCTTCGCATTCATCTGACTGCCCTCCGTAGTATTACGCATCGTGACCGAGATAGGTCTTGACCGATTACCCACTAGTGGCGAGATGACGGCCTACCGCGCCTTCCTGCGCGCCCACGCCCGCGTCACGCGGTGCCTGGAAGGGGACCTGATCGCCCAGCAGCGGCTCACGCTCGCGGCCTACGACGTGCTGCGCGCACTGGCCGAGGCGCCGGAGCGGCGATTGCGAATGACCGAGCTGGCGGACGCGGTTCTGCTGTCCCGGTCCGGGGTGACCAGGCTGGTGGACCGGCTGGAGCGGATCGGGCTGGTGCACCGGGTCCGGGTGGATTCGGACGGCAGGGGAGTGCTCGCGGTGATCAGCGAGGCCGGTGAACACCGATTACGGTCTGCAGCCGACACGCAGCTCGCCGGGGTGATGCAGTACTTCCTCTCGGTGACCGAGCCGCAGGAGCTGGAACAGTTCGCCCGGATCTGCGAGAAGCTCGCCGCCGGTGGCGTCCCGGCCCCGCCCGGGCAGCGCGCCCAGGCATGATCGACCGCCGATCGTCGCAGGCGCCCGCGCGCTGCTGAATTGGTGCGAGCGGTGCTGCACCTGGCGGTGCCGGCCGGGCGCGCGGCGAAGAGCCCCATCAGGGCACGTCGTCGCGCTCGCCCGCGCCCTCCGCGGATTCCCGGCGGCGGCGCGCGCCCGCGCTCTCCGTGCCGGGCAGTTCGTCGCGCAGCCGGTCCAGCTCGCCGCGCAGGTAGTCCCGGGTGGCCACCTCGCCGACGGCCAGGCGCAGCGCGGCGAGTTCGCGGGCCAGGTACTCGGTGTCGGCCTTGGTCTGCTCGGCCCGCGCCCGGTCCTCCTCCAGCGAGACCCGGTCCCGGTCGTCCTGCCGGTTCTGCGCCAGCAGGATCAGCGGCGCCGCGTACGACGCCTGCGTGGAGAACGCCAGGTTGAGCAGGATGAACGGGTACGGGTCCCACGCCAGCCCGACCGCGAACAGGTTCATCGCGATCCAGGTGGTCACGAACACGGTCATCCAGAACAGGAACTTCCCGGTGCCCAGGAACCGGGCGATGCGCTCGGAGACCTGCCCGAAGACTTCCGGGTCGAACCGCACGGCGAACCGGCGCGGCATCCGCGGCTGGTCCAGCCGGCGGCGGGGCAGCAGTTCAGGCATCGTCGCTCGCTCTCCGCGCCGCCGCGGCGCCGGTTCGCGGATCACCCGGCGCGGCGGGATCGTCGCGGTCCGGCAGCCCGCTCTCCCGCCAGTTCTCCGGCAGCAGGTGGTCGAGCACGTCGTCCACGGTGACCGCGCCGATCAGGTGCTCCTGGTCGTCCAGCACCGGGCCGCAAACCAGGTTGTAGGCGGCGAAGTAGCGAGTGACCTCGGCCAGCGAGGCCGTCGGCGGCAGGCTCGCCAGCCCGGTGTCCAGCGCCCCGGCGACCAAAGTGGACGGTGGTTCGCGGAGCAGCCGCTGGATGTGCACGCAGCCCAGGTAGCGCCCGGTCGGCGTGGCCGACGGCGGGCGGCAGACGAAGACCATGCTGGCCAGCGCCACCGGCAGCTCGGCGTTGCGCACCATCGCCAGCGCCTCGGCGATCGTGGCGTCCGGCCCGACCACGACCGCTTCCGGGGTCATCAGCCCGCCCGCGGTGTCCGACGAGTACGCCAGGAGCCGTTTGACCGGCGCGGACTCGGCGGGCTCCATCAGCTCCAGCAGCCGGTTCTTGTCCCCTTCGGACAGTTCGGCGAGCAGGTCGGCGGCGTCGTCCGGGCTCATCGCCTCGAGCACGTCCGCGGCCCGGTCTTCGCCGAGGTGGGTCAGCAGGTCCTTCTGGTCGTCCTCGGGCATCTCCTCCACGACGTCGGCGAGCCGTTCGTCGTCGAGCGCCTCGGCGACCTCGTAGCGCCGTTTGGCGGGCAGTTCGTGCAGCGTGCTGGCGACGTCCACGGCGCGCATCGTGTCCAGCATCGTCAGCAGCTGCTCGACGCCCTGCGGACGGCCGCTGAGCTCGGCCACGGCGAGGCCGCTGACCTGGTCCCACTCCAGCACCTGCACCGCTCCGCGCCGTCCCAGCCGCCCGGAGCGTTCCCGCACCGCGAGCCTGCTGATCCGCCAGTCCCGCGTGCGGGTCTGCTCCAGCGCGGCGTCCACCAGCACGGCCGCTGCGCCGGAGGCGGCCACCGTGACCTTCGCGTCGAGCAGCTGGCCGAGCACCAGGACTTCGTTGGGGCGCTGGTGGAAGTGGCGCATGTTGACCGAGCCGGTGGCGAGGGTGACCGCGTTCGGCTCGATCCGGGTCACCCGCAGCATCGGCACGAAGATCCGCCTGCGCGGGGCCATCTCCATGACCAGGCCGAGCACTCGCGGCGGCTGGCTGCCGATCCGCAGCCCGGCCACCACGTCGCGCACCCGCCCGATCGACTCGCCGTCCGGCCCGAACACGGCGAGTCCGGCGACTCGCGCCGCGTACACCCTGTCGGTGGCTGCCACGCTGATCAGGCTAGTCGGCCCGGCGGGCACGGGCAGTCGCAGCGAGATCCGAGCGCATGTCGTGGCGGTCCGGGACGGGCACCAAGACGTTCGTCACACCTCCGGCGGCCGCCGCGCGTGATAGATACCGGATGCCGTGCTCGACGAGGAGGTTTTCGTGGATCAGCGTTCCCGCCGCAGTTGCCTGGCCGTTCCCGGTTCGAGCGCGAAGATGATCGACAAGGCGCGCGGTCTGGCGGTGGACTCGTTCTTCCTGGACCTGGAGGACGCGGTCGCGCCGCTGGCGAAGGCCGAAGCCCGCGGCCGGGTGGTGGACGCGCTCAACGAGGGCGGCTGGGACGGCAAGATCCGGTCGGTGCGGGTCAACGACCTCAGCACGGAATGGACCTACCGGGACGTGATCGAGGTCGTGGAGGGCGCCGGGGCGAACCTGGACACGATCATGCTGCCGAAGGTGCAGGGCGCCGAGCAGGTGCGCTGGCTGGACCTGACGCTGTCCCAGATCGAGCGGGCGAACGGGCTGGAGCCCGGCCGGATCGGCGTCGAGGCGCAGATCGAGGACGCCCGCGGGCTGGTCGAGGTGGACGCCATCGCGGGCGCGACGCCGCGGATGGAGGCGTTGATCTTCGGGCCCGCGGACTTCATGGCCTCGATCAACATGCGCTCGCTGGTCGTCGGTGAGCAGCCGCCCGGCTACGACGTCGGCGACGCCTACCACTACACCCTGATGCGGCTGCTGATGGCCGCGCGGGCGCACGACATCCAGGCGATCGACGGTCCGTACCTGGCGATCAAGGACCTGGAGGGGCTGCGGCGGGTCGGCGGCCGGTCGGCGGCGCTGGGCTTCGACGGCAAGTGGGTGCTGCACCCGGCGCAGGTGGACGCGGTGAACGAGCTGTTCTCGCCGCGGCAGGAGGACTACGACCACGCCGAGAACATCCTGGACGCCTACGAGTGGCACACCTCGGAAGCCGGTGGCAAGCGCGGTGCGGCGATGCTCGGCGACGAGATGATCGACGAGGCGTCCCGCAAGATGGCGCTGGTGATCGCGGGCAAGGGCCGCGCCGCCGGGATGTCCCGGCAGGATCCCTGGACGCCGCCGGAGAGCTGATTCCGCGCGTGCGGGCTGCGCGGGATCTCGCGAGTTCCGCCCGTGCGGACGTACCTCGTCGCCGCCGAAGCGCGGTAGGTTGTGATCAACGGGTCGTCGGGGGTGGCCGCGGGTCCGCCGCTGCCGGCTCGGACCGGATCGACCGAGGGGCGGCGGCATGGACGGCGGCGGCGCGCATCCGGCGGCGGGGCGCGAGCGGCACACCGAGAACGAGCGCGAACTCCGGCTCGCGCTGGCGATGCGCGGCGGGGCGAGCCTGGCGGTGTGGATCGGCGGCGCCGTCGCGGAGATCGACGAGCTGCGCCGCGCCACCGCCGAGCCCCGCGAGCACCCGTGGGCGAAGCTGGCCGGTCTGGCCGGCTACGACCAGGTCTCGGTGGACGTGCTCGCGGGCGCCTCCGCGGGCGGGTTGAACGCCACGCTGCTGTCCGCATCGATCGTCTACGGGATGCCGTTCGCGGACATGCGCGGGCTGTGGGTGCGGTTGGCCGACCTGGAGGCGATGTCCCGGGCGGTGCCGCGCTTCTGGCAGCCGCGGCCGGACTCGCTGCTGGCGGGCGACGCCTACTTCCGCGCCGAACTGGCCCGCCTGATCACCGAGCGGGTCCCGCCCGCGGAGCAGGCCCGCGACCTCGGCGACCGGCTGGACCTGCTGCTGACGGCGACGCTGCTGGACCCGGTGCTGGAGCGGCACTTCGACGCCCGGTCCGGGTCGCTGCTCGAGCAGCGCCGCACCGCCTCGTTCCACTTCCGGCACCGGGGCAGGTCCGGGCAGCCGCTGTCGGACTTCGGCACCGGCAAGGACTTCCCGGCCACCGCGCTGCAGCTGGCCGAGGCCGCGCGCGCCACCTCGTCGTTCCCGTTCGCGTTCGAGCCTGCGCAGGTGCATTCCGGAACCGGGGCCGCGCCGCCGGGCGAGCCGGACATGTTCGGCGTGTTCTCCGAAACCGCCACCGATTCCCGCGCGTTCCGGGTGATCGACGGCGGGGTGCTGGACAACATCCCGGTGACCGCCGCGATCCGCGAGATGGCCGCGGTGCCCACCGAGCGGCCCAGCACGCGCTGGCTGCTGTACCTGAACCCGGAGCCGGAAGTGGCTCCGGAAGGGCGGGGCAGTCAGCTCGCGCTGCCGGTGGCTTCCACGGCGCTGCGCGCGCGGATGTCGCAGGAGTCGCTGCTGGCGGATCTGGACGCGCTGGAGTGGCACAACCGGGCGGTGCAGCGCACCGAGCTGCGGCGGCGGTCCGTTTTCGCGCCACTGCTGGCCGCGGAACCCGTTGCGCGGCAAGGTGTGCTGCTGGCGCAGGCGGCGGAGGTGCAAGCGCAGAACGCGGTCGTGCGCGCGGAGCTGGATGCCCAGGCGGTGCTGCGGCTGCTCGCCGAACCGGCGGGCACCGAGGACGGCAAGCTGCTGCCGCCGGTGGTCGGGGATCCGCTGGCCGGTTGGTCCCCGCAGGCGGGCACGCGACTGGACCGCGAGCTCTCCGGCGGGCTGGCGCGCCGCGCCGCCGCTGAGCCGGGCGCGGTCTTCGACGACGTGCGCGGCCTGCTCTCGGGCGTGCAGGAATGCCTGGATTGGGCGCGGGATGCCGAACGCTGGGCCGACCGGGAGCAGCTGCCGGTGCTCAGCGCGTGCAAGACGGCGCTGTACCGGCTGCGCACGTTCGGCGAGGTGCTGGAGGGCCACGCGGACCGGTACTGGATCAACGGTGCGCGGATGGAACCGATCGTGGCCGCCGGCGAGCTGGCGGACTGGGTCCAGCGGGTGGCCGAGCGCCGCGACCGGCTGCAGCGCCACCTGCCGTCGCCGGTGCGGCCGCTGCTGGGCGCGGTGCTGGCGGAGGTGCGCCACGGCAAGCGGTTCCAGCGGGCGCTGGAGGACTTCGCGGGCGAACTGATGTCCATAGTGGACTCATCGGGTGCCGATGCGGTGCCGCACGACCCGGACGGCGTCGACGCGGTGGCCGAGGCGAACGCCGTGCTGCACGGCATCGCCGACCGGATCAGCACCGCGGTGCCGCCGCGCGCGCACGTCGAAGCGCCCGCGCAGTGCGGCTACGACCTGCTCGAACGCACCGACCGGCGGCCCGAGACGCTGCGCGCGCTGGTCGTGCTGACCGCTCCGCTGGACGTGGGCCGGGTGCCCGGCGACCACATCAACTTCTTGCGCGTGGTCAGCGATGCACCGTCCGCGTTGCCGTTCGAGGCGCTCGCGCGCGGCGGCGCGAGCGAGTTGCGCGTGGCGGACAAGGTGCGCGGCGGGGACCTCGGCAACTTCGGCGCGTTCCTGTCCGCGCGCTGGCGGGCCAACGACTGGATGTGGGGCCGACTGGACGCCGCATCCGCGCTGACCGAGCTGCTGGTGGCACCGCAACGGCTGGTGCGGCACAACGCCGACCTCGGCGCCAGCGGCCTGGCCGAGCGGTTCCGCGCGATCGTCACCACGCCGACCCGCCAGGAGCTCGGCGAGGCTGCGGAATCCGAGGGCTGGCGGGACTTCCTCGGCGAGTTGTGGAGCAAGCACGCCGATCAGGTCCGCGCCGAGCTGACCGCGCTGTTCGACGCCCCGGACCAGGAGCACGCCCTGACCTCCACCAAGGCGCTGGTCAACGAACGGCTGCACTGGACCATCGCCGCGCGCGAGCTGCCGTTCGTCGGCACCGTCGCAACCGGCGCCGATCCGGGTGAGCGTCAGGAACCGGACGTGCCGGAGCCGCAGCGGCTCGGCAACGACGTGCGGCGGTACGCCGTGGGCCGCCAACGGGTCGGCGATCTGGGCGAGCGCCGGACGGCCTCGATCGCGATCCGTTCCGGCCTGATCGCCTACCGCGCCGTGCGCCCGGGTAGCACCGGAGTGCTGCGGTTCCTCGGCCGGTGGGCGATGACGCTGGTCAAACCGCTCCTGATGGCCGTGGTGCTGGCGATCGCCGCACCCCGCAGGGCCGCGCTGGTGGCGTTCCTGGGCGCGGGCGCGGTGGGCTTGACCGGGATCGGCGGAGCGGTTCCGGGCGTTGCCGGACACTGCTCGCCCCTACCGCTGCGATCCTCGCCAGGTTGCGCGATCCTCCCGGGCCGGGGCTACGTCCACGCACCGTTCGGCTTCGCCCCGTTCCAGCTCACCGCGGTTTCCGCGGTGGCGTTCCTGCTAGCGGCGGTCTTCGCGCTGTGGCTCGGCTACCGGCTGATGAGCCACGGGCACGGCCTCGGCCGCTGGGTTCCCGCCTGCTTCGTCGCAGCGGCGTTGGTGGCGGTGTTGCTGTGGGCGGCGAACGCCGGTTTCCGGCTCGGGCCGACCGGTGTGGCCGGGGTTGCCGTAGTGCTGACCTGGCTTGCCGCGTTGGGGTACCGCGCCTCCGGCCGGTTGCTGGCTGCGGTGTTGTCGGCGGCTGTTTTCGCGGTGGCGGTGCTGGTGGTGATCCCGAGGTTCGGTGATACCGGCTGGCTGCTGCCGACCACGCTCGTCGCGGCCTACGCGCAGATGGTGCTGCTGTCCAGTGCCGACCTGCTGCGTCCCCGCCCACGGCCGGAACGCTCCGAAGGCGAAAGCGCGCCGCCCGCCGACGTCCGGGCGAGCGCGCCGACCCCGGCGGCGGAGTCCTGACCATTACGATCATCGGCGTGAGCGCTTTCTCGCAGCAGCAGACCGTGCGGCCCTCGGCCGCCCCCGGCACCCCGTACCACCTGCTCGCGCGCAACACCGCGCACACCTGGTGGCGGCCGTTGGTCGCGCTGCTCGTGGCGGTGCTGTTCGCCTTCGTCGCGCTGATCGCGGCGATGACCTTGCTCGTGCTGTTCACGCTGTTCCCGCTCGGCTTCGAGCAGACGCACGCGGCGATCCTGCTGGCCGACCCCGCGGTCATCGACAAGGTCCTGCAGGACGATTTCGTGCTGCTGGTGGTGTCGTTCGGCGCGTTGGTCGCACTGCTTCCGCCGGTGCTGCTGACCACGAAGTGGGTGCAGCAGCGGCCGATGGGCGAACTCGCCGGGGTGGAAGGCCGGTTGCGGTGGCCGTGGCTGGGCGAGTGCCTGCTGCGCGCCGCGCTCGTGCTCGCGGTGGCGTTCGGCGTTGCCGGGCTGATCAGCTGGATCACCGGCACGCCCACCGGACCTGGCTTCCCCGGCTGGTGGGCCTACGCGCGGGTGGCGATCCTGGCGCTGCTACTGGTCCCGTTCCAAAGCGCCGCCGAGGAGTTCGTCTTCCGCGGTTTCCTGCTGCAGACCTTCACCGCCTGGTTCCGCACGCCGTGGCCGGCGATCGTGCTCACCTCCGTGCTGTTCCTCGGCGGGCACGGCTACACCGACCCGCTGGTGTGGTGCGAGTTGCTGGTGATGGCGGGCGCGATGTGCTGGCTGACCGTGCGCACCGGCGGACTGGAGGCCGCGATCGGCCTGCACGTGGCGAACAACTCGCTGAGCCTGCTGGTCGGCGGCCTCTCCGGGGTGCCCGGCATCGAGCAGGCGGGCGACTTCGCCGTCGGCGACGTGGTTCCGTTCATCCTCGCCGTGCTCGGCTACTCCTGGTGGACCGACCGGAAGGCGGCCGGCCGCGCACTGCGCACGGTCACCGGCGGGCGCGCGCCGATCGCACCGTGGTCGTTGCGGGCACCACGCCCCGAGTCGATCTCCACCCCGGGGTGACCGGGTAGCCTGGGGTCAAGGGACAACGGGGCACGAAACGGTCGGTGGCAGAACCCCTGCGGACGACCGGCGTCTCCGCGTCCCGGCAGGTTGTGCGCTCCACGGAGGTGTCAGCGGTGTCCTACCCGTTTTCCGGCCCGGCCCGGTCGGCGCCGGGTTCACCGAACATGCCGACCCCGCCCACGGGGTGGCCGATCGGTTCCTACGGCACCTACGAAGAAGCGCAGCGCGCGGTCGACCACCTGGTGCAGAGCGATTTCCCGGTGCAGGACGTCACGATCGTCGGCGTGGACCTGATGCTGGTCGAACGGATCACCGGGCGGCTGAACTGGACGCGGGTGCTCAGCAGCGGCGCGGCCTCCGGCGCGTGGATCGGGTTGTTCTTCGGGCTGCTGGTGGCCTGGTCGGCCACCTCCGGCGGCAACCTGCTCGGCTCCGTGCTGGTGGGGCTGGGCGGCGGTGTGCTGGTGGGGCTGGTGTTCGCCGCCGCCGGTTACGCCTCGATGCGCGGCCGCCGCGACTTCTCCTCCGCCAGCCAGCTCGTCGCGGGCCGCTACGACGTGCTCGCCCAACCCCGGCACGCCGAACAGGGCCGCAACCTGCTGGCCCGGCTGGCGATGCGCCCGCAACCTTCGCAGTAGCGCGGCGGGGTCAGGGGCCTGCGAACTGCTGGACCCAGTAGTGGCCGTAGCGGCTGTGCGGCGAGTAGCCGTGGCCGACGCCGATGCTGGTGTAGGCGCAGTCCTCGATGTTCGCGCGATGGCCGGGGCTGTTCATCCACTGCTGGAACGTGCCGTCCGCGGCCCCGCGGCCCGCGGCGATGTTCTCGCCGACCCGCCCGGCGCCGGGCAGCAGGTGCAGCAGCCGGCTCAACGGCCGGGAATGCGCGAAGTAGTCGTGCCCGGCCATGTCACCGGCGTGATCGCCTGCCGTGCCCATCAGCCGCGGATCGGGGACGAGCGGGCCGCAGCCCGCCGCCGCCCTGGCCTGGTTGGTGAGCTCGACGATCCGGGCATCCGCAGGAATCCGCGGGTGCGCCTGCGCGGGCACGGCCGTGCACAGGACGATCAGCACGGGCGCGAGCAGGGCGCCGCCGGGACGCTTGGGGACGAACATCCGCACCACTCCTTGCGCAGCGAGTTTCGGTGCGGGGTTTCTAACCCGGAATCAGCGCGCCGACCGGCGGCGTCCGCGCAACGGGTGAGCCGGGCAGGCGGGACGGCTCACCCGGACGGACTCCGGCCGCGTCGTGGGCCCTCAGAGCTGCTGCGAGATGATCACGAACAGGGTAAAGATCCAGCCCATGATCAGCGCGAACAGCAGGGTCAGCTTGTTGGTGGCGAGACGAGTCATGACGGTGCCTCCCGGCAGCGTGAGCGAGACGATCGAATCGAACTTGCGGCTCACGATGTGGGGCGCTGCCGCCGCGGGATCAGCGCGATCCCGGCGTGCGCGGCTCAGGCGCGCGCAGCTCGGGCGTGCGCGGCGAAAACGGGCGTCGCGTCCCACATCGCGCCGGGTTTTCGGACCCGGCGCGGCACGGGACTTCGACCGGGGCGCGCCTTGCCGGAGCCGCCCAGCGGCAGCCGGCGGCGGGCGAACGCACGCGATCCCATCGCGTCCCGGCGCGGCCCATTGACGCGCGAAGTGATCGACACGGCTACCTCCCAACGGCACGGCGGGGGAATCTCGGCAGGGCGCCCAGCGGCGGTTGATCGATGAAGATCGGGACCGTGCGCACCCGGGGACTGCGTCCGTCTCATGACCGGGTGCCCCTCATGGCGCACCCGACGGCTGTGCATTTCCGATGACCGTGCGCACCTGAGGTGGTGCGGCACCGTCCAGTACATCGCACGGACGGCTCAACACGTTACAACACACGGTCACAACCACCTGTTCCTGCGGAAGATCTTGAACAGCACCACGCAGGCGATCATCATGACCAGCAGCGTCACCGGATAGCCGAAAGCCCACTGCAGCTCGGGCATGGTTTCGAAGTTCATCCCGTAGATCCCGGCGATCATCGTCGGCGTGGAGATGATCGCGACCCACGCGGAGATCTTGCGCATGTCGGTGTTCTGCTGCAGCGTGATCTTGGCCAGCGTGGCGTCGACCAGCGTGGTCAGCAGCTCGTCGAAGGACGCGACCCGCTCGGAGACCGTGGTCAGGTGGTCCTCGACGTTGCGGAAGTACGAGCGCACCTGCTCCGGCACCGCCGGGGTGTAGCCCTCGGCCAGCCGCTGCAGCGGTTTCGCCAGCGGCATCACCGCCCGCCGCAGCTCCATGACCTCGCGCTTCATCAGGTAGATCTGCTCGGCCTCGATCTTGGTGCGGGGCGCGAACACCGCGGCTTCCATCTCGTCGATGTCGTCCTGGATGGCCTCGGTGACCTCCAGGTAGCTGTCCACCACGTAGTCCGAGATGCCGTGCAGCACCGCTGCCGGACCCAGCGCGAGCTGCTCCGGATCGGCCTCCAGCTGCTTGCGGACGGCCGCGAGCCCGGCGTGCTTGCCGTGCCGCACGGTGATCACGAAGTCGCGGCCGACGAAGGCCATCAGCTCGCCGCTCTCGACGATCTCGCTGTTCGCGGTCAGCTTCTCGTTCGCGATGTAGCGGACGGTCTTGAGCACCATGAACAGCGTGCTGTCGTAGCGCTCCAGCTTCGGGCGCTGATGCGCGTGCACCGCGTCCTCGACCGCGAGCTCGTGCAGGCCGAAGGTCTCGGCGAGCACGCCCAGCTGGGTTTCGTCCGGTTCGTGCAGCCCGATCCAGACGAAACCGGAGTCGCGCCTGCGGACTTCCTCGATCGCCGCGGCGTGCGTCCAGTTCCCGGGCAACCGGGCGCCGTCGACGTAGACGCCGCAGTCGACCATGTAGGCCGACTCGGCGACCGGAGCCGCAGGGTTGCGGCGGTGGTTGCGCGCACCGCGATTGCGCCGGACGAGCGAAGGCAGGCTGGGCACGGCGGGACCTCCAACGGCGGGGGTTCGGGCCTGGGCGAGATCACATCCCGGATCGCGCATCCCCGCCGGCGCCTGCGACCCCTGGGTCCGGCGCCTGGAACCGGCCTAGTCTCGGATGGCCTCCCAGGCGGGGATGCGGTTGGTACTACTCGGAAGCGCGCTATCGGCACTGCCGCTCACGATCCCTCACCTCCTCCTGGCCGTGGACTCCTGCCGGGGATCGGCCGGTCGCCGCTTGCTCGCACCGGCCAGCGACTCACCATACCCGGTGTCGATCGAGCGGTCGGGGGTGGTAAGCGGTGCGATACGACACGCCCCCGGCACGGCGAAACGGGTGAAAATCGCAGATCACGATCACGGTTCGACGAAATGCCGGAAATGCCGAGATCACTCGGGAGGGATCTCCCGCGGAAGGCTGCTCCAAGACCGCAACGCGTCCGCCAGACCTTCGGTCAGCAGCCCGTCGGCGCGCATTGTGGCGAACGTCGCACCATCCGCCCACATCGCGTCGGCAGCGTCGTCACCAGGGAAAAGAGCGGTCTCGCCGGTTCGGCAGGCGTAGTCGAAGATCTCGTAGCCGGCACCGCGGCCGGGCCGGACCACGCGCCCGAGCAGCGCACCGACGATCACGGAGAGTCCGGTTTCCTCGGCGACCTCGCGCCGTACCGCCGAATGATCGGTTTCTCCGCTCTCCACGCGCCCACCCGGCAGCGACCACTTCCCCCGCGCGGGCTCGTTCGCCCGCTGTACCAGCAACAATCGTCCGTCCGCGGCGTGCACCACGGCTCCCACGCAACGGATGTAGGGCTCTTTCGCTACGATCACCGACACGGACGGTAGCTGATCCGCGCCGAGCGGTCTTCCGCTGCCCCAAGCGCGGTACATGGCTGCCCTAGCGGCGCCGAGTGCGGTACAACAGATCGGCAGGCGCCACTTTGATCACAGGCAGTTTCGGACGGGGTGCATCGCAGTGAACGTCAAAAAGATCCTGACATGGGCCGGGGTCGCCTTCCTCCTCTATTTCCTGTTCGCCGCCCCAACGCAGGCCGGTGGCGTGGTGAAGGGGGTCGGCGGCAGCCTCCAGGGAGCCGCGGAGTCGGTCATCCTGTTCATGCAGAACGTCTTCGTGTAGCGCTGAGAGGCGGTTGACGTGTTCGCGCCGAGAGATCCCGACGAGTACCTGCTCGAAACCGAGCGACGGGTCATCCGGCTCCGCAGGCACTGGGCCAGCTTGGTCTGGGAACTGTTCGAGGCGGTCGGGCTGCTCATCGGTCTGGTGCTGGTCTCCGGGCTGTTCCCGCAGGACGGCTCGCCGGAGATGCGCATCCCGATCAACGTCCTCTGGTACCTGGGCCTGGTCGTGCTGCTGCGGTTCACCTACCAGGTCCTGGACTGGTACGTGGAGCGGATCGTCGTCACCGACAAGCGCTTCCTGATCGCCGAGGGGATCTTCACCACCAACGTGGCGATGATGCCGATCGGCAAGGTCACCGACCTGACGTTCCAGCGCTCGCTGGCCGGGCGCATGTTCGGCTACGGCACGCTGGTGGTCGAGTCGGCCGGTCAGATCCAGGCGCTCAACCGGATCAGCTACGTGCCGAACCCGGACGAGGTGGAGGACGCGATCTCCTACCTGGTGTTCGGGGAGAAGAAGGCGCAGCAGGAGCGGTTCTCGATGCTCAAAGCCCGCCGCGCCGCGGTCGGCAAGCGCAAGGCCAAACTCCCCAGCTGAGTCGTGCCCCACCGGGGCCGCGGGTTTCCCGCGGCCCCGGTTTCGCGTGCGCGGACCCCGAGGGCGAGGGCTGCGGCCCGGTGCGGTGGAGCCATCGGCGAGACTGGGACGGGAAGTGTTCCCACGATTCCCGTAGCCGGGCTCCCGAGCGGAAAGGCCAAGCGTGCGCATCGACCTGCACACCCACTCCACCGAGTCCGACGGCACCGACACGCCGGCGGAGCTGGTCGCGTGCGCGCTCGCCGCCGGACTGGACGTCATCGCGCTCACCGATCACGACACGACCGCCGGGTGGGACGAAGCGGCGGACGCGGTGGCGGGCACGCGGCTGCGGGTGGTGCCGGGTGCCGAGCTGTCCTGCACCTGCCCGGACGGCAACGGCCGGGCGGTGACGGTGCACCTGCTGGCCTACCTGTTCGACCCGGCCTCGCACGCGCTCGTCGTCGAACAGGCCCGGCTGCGCGCCCAGCGGCGCGACCGGCTGCGGCAGATGGCGGTGCGGATGGCCGACGACGGCTTCCCGGTGGACCCCGACGAGCTGATGGCCGGGTTGCCGCCGGACTCCCCGGGCGGGCGGCCGCACCTGGCTCGGGCGCTGGTGCGCGCGGACATGGCGGGCAGCGTGGACGAGGCGTTCGCGCGGTACCTCGGCAGCGGCGGCCGGTACTACCTGCCGCGCACCGATACGCCGGTGCTGCGTGCGATCGAGATGATCCGCGAAGCGGGCGGAGCCACCGTGCTGGCGCACCCGTTCGCGCGGGCGCGCGGGCCGGTGATCAACGCCGAGATGGTCGGCGAGCTGGCCGCGCACGGGTTGACCGGCGTGGAAGTCGATCATCCGGATCAGGACGAGCCGACGCGGGCGCAGCTGCGCGGTCTCGCGGCGGAGCTGGACCTGGTGCCGACCGGGAGCAGCGACTACCACGGCACGAACAAGACGATCCGGATCGGGCAGGAGACGACCGCGCCGGAATCGCTGGAGCGCCTGGCCGCCAAGTGCACCGGAAGCCGAATCTTCGGCCGCTCGTTCTGAGGGCTGGTCTCGGAGCTCGTTCCGCGCTCCGAGACGCTTGCCCCGGGTTTCGTCGGCTCCTGCAGAAACGGTAGTCGGACGGTTGCGCCGAATGGCGCAGTGCGAACGGCGCCAGAAAGGCGTGTTCGGCCGTACCGGTACCGCCGAACGGGCCGACCGAGTGAGTTTTTCGCGCGTCACGGGGGGAATCCCGGCATCGCGGCAATGCTGCGTAATGTGGGGCACGTGCAGGACCAGCTCGGCCTCGAAGGCATTCCCAGCAAGCTAGTCCGGGTCACCCCGGCGAAGCTGGCGACCTGGGCGAGTTGCCCCCGCAAGTTCCGGATGGCTTATCTGGACCGGCCCGCGCCGCCACGCGCGGGTGCCAAGGCCGCCAGCACGCTCGGCGCTGCCGTGCACAACGCGTTGCGGATCTTCTTCGACCTGCCCGCGCAGCAGCGCAGCCCGGAACGGGCGGCTGCGCTGGTGCGCAAGTGCTGGAAGAACGACGGCTTCGCCGATGCCGCGCAGGCCGCCGACTACCGCGAGCGGGCGCAGCACTGGGTCTCCGGCTACGCCGAGCGAACCGACGCCGCGCCGGTGGCGGTGGAGCGATGGGTCTCCGCCGCCACCGGCACGATCATCGCCGAGGGCCGGGTGGACCGGATCGACCGCAGGGACGGCGAGCTCGTCATCGTCGACTACAAGACCGGCCGCAGGCAGCTCACCGAGGCCGACGCGCGCGATTCGCCCGCGCTGGCCCTGTACGCGACCGCAGCGCGCAAGACGCTGCGCGCGCCCACCGGGCGAGTGGAGTTGCACCACCTGCCGACCGGGTCGGTGGCGGCTTGGCAGCACAGCGAGGAGTCTCTCGGGCGGCACGTGGAATGGGCTCAGCAGCGGGCCGGGGAACTCGACGCGGCCTCCGGCGCGTTCGAGGCCGGGCACCGCGGAGCGGACACCTTCCCGCCGAGACCCGGTAGGCAGTGCTCCTGGTGCGATTTCCGGGCGCACTGCCCGGAAGGGCAGCAGGCGGCATCCGCGGCGACACCGTGGGCCGGGTTGGCCGAGTGACGGACCAGGGGAACCAGATGGAACCGAGCGGACGGCCGGGGAACCCGGCGACCGGCGACTTCGGTGGTAAGCACCGCCGGGCGCCGCAGGCGCTGCACCAGGCCCGCCGGCCCGAGGGCGGCAAGGTGGGCACCTGGCCGGAACGCGCCGTGAGTCCGCGCCCCAGGCGCGTGGGACCCGCGTCGCAGCAGCCCGCTCAGCCATCCGCACCGGAAACGCCGCCGGAACAGCCGCGGCTCGCGGCGACTCGCCGGGAAACCGCCCCCGCGGAGCCGCAGAGCCCGCCTCCGCCGCAACCGCCGGACGACGAGCCCAAGCACGCCCGCCGCGCTCCGGTCGCCCGGCCGACCCGGTTCGGGACGTTCCTGCGCGGCATCAGCGGATCGCTGGCCTACGGCTTCGTGGTGCTGGCGCTGAGCCTGATCGGAATGCAGATCTGGGCGGGTCAGCACGGCTGGACCGGCCCGGGCATCGGGACGATCAGCGGCCACGTGATCGGCGGCGTGGTCGCGGTGTTCTTGCAGGCCGTGGGTGACCACAGGCGCGATCGCACCGGTGCTGCGGCGATCTCCGGCGTGCTGGTTGTGGTGCTCGGGTCCCTGTGGTTCTGGTGGTGGCTGTAGGGCTGCGTGCCGGGTGCCGCTCGGCCCGGATGCCGCTCAGCCCGGACGCTGCTCACCCCGGACGCTGCTCACCCCGGATGCCGCTCAGCCCGGGGACTGCTCGGCCCGCGGACTGCTCAGCGCAGTGCGACGAGTGTGGGGCCCCGCTGTTCGAGCAGCGTTGAACCAACCGAGTCGACGCGCACCGGGCCTTGCCAGCCCTGCCGGTCGATCGGGATCGTCCGCTCGCGGGCCCCGGTGTTGCGATCCACCACGGCGAGCCCGTCGCGGACGGGCACGAGCAGCTTGCCGCCGAACAGCGCACCCGGCCCGAGCGTGTCCGGGACCGTCCACAGCGGTTCGAGCGTGGCCGAGTCTAACGCGACCGTGCCGGTCCCGGTGTGCCAGTACCGCATCCCGCTGACCGAAGCCCCGCCGATGCCGCGCACCTTGTCCTCGACCTGCTCGTACTGCTCGTCGTTCAGCGTGCTCACCCGGTACGGCTGTTCCGGAGTGGCGGCGGCCAGCCCGGCGAGCACGGACTGCTCGGTGATCCGCGGGTCGAAGCGGCTCAACGCGGCCGCGAGCGCACGCGCGGTCCGCTCCCGCTGCGGCACGTCCGGGCGCACGGCGACCGTCCACACCTTGTCCGGCGACACCGGCTCCACCCCGTCCGCGGGGACGGGAGCGTCCGCAGGCATCGGGGACTGGGACTGCACGCTGCCGGTGGCGTTGTTGTAGACCACGAGCTGCCCGGTGTCGCGCAGGAACACCGCGGTCCGGTTCCCGGTGACCGACACCGCCGTGGCCTCGGAGCCGCCGAGGACGGTGCTGAAGACCTCCTCCGGCTGCTCGTTGTCCTGCGGGTGCGCCTTGAGCACGGTCAGCCGCTTGTGCACGTCGGTCGGGCAGTCCTCGATCACCGCGATGCGGCCGTTGCCGACGGCGGTGGAGGGGTAGCTGCAGTCCGGGCGGCGGATGTTGTTGTTGGCGTTCTTCAGCGCGGGCATGATCCCGTACTGCTGAGTCCGCACCAGGTCGGAACGCCAGGTGCCCAGCACCCGCTGCCCGGTGGCGGTGACGTAGGTGCCGTCGCTGAGCAGCCGGGTGCCGAACTCGGCATCGGAGTTGCGGGCGGGTCCGCGCACCCCGGTGCTGCCCTGCAACGTGCTGACCTCGCTGCAGTTGGCTTCCTTGCGGTACACCGCGATCGCCCGGTTCCACTCGGACCCGACCGTGCACAGCGGCAGGTCCCGCGCGTAGCGCCAGCGGACCGCACCGGTGGCGGGGTCGTGGCCGAGCACCTCGCCGCCTTCGGCGCTGACCGCTGCGGGACCGGCGACCACCGGTTGCGGGGTTGCCGGGCTCGGGGCGCGCCAGGCTTCGCGCAGCGCGGCGGGAACCTCCGCGGGCTCGGCGGCGCGCTGGATGGAGCGCTGGGCGGGTTCGGAGTCGGTGGCGCGGGCGTCGCTGCGCAGCCACACGACCAGGCCTGCGACGACCACCGCCACCAGGATCAGCGCCACCGCGACGAGGTCGGACCGCGTCCGCCGTTCCGGCCGTACCACTGCACTCCCTGTAGTTCCGGTGACTGGGCTGTAGTCCGGTGACTGGGCCGCATCCCGGTGACCGGGCCGCATTCCGGCGATCGGGCCCGCATCTCGGTGCTCGCCCGCCGAGCCTAGCCACCCGGTCGGTCCGCTCGGCCAAGCGCCCGCCGCAGGATCGGCCGTTCGCGGCCGGCCGGGATGGGCGGGCGATGACACCTCGCGGCGCCGTGTCGTCAGCGCCTACCGGCGGACCGGTCTCAGCGAGACGACGCGGCGCACCGTCGGGTCATTCCGCGGCGGAGTCGGTGTTGCCCGCCGAACCGCCGCCACCGCCGCGGCGCCTGCGCCGCCGCTTGCGCGGGCCAGCGGTCTTCTCGGCGTCACCGCCGGATTCGGCGGGCTGGCTGCCGGTTTCGACGCTCACGCCGCCGCGGGTGCGCCTGCGCTGCCTGCTGCGGCCCGCGGGGCGGTTCTCCGAGCCGGACTCGCCCTGCTCACCGCCGGAGCCGCCGCGGGTGCGCCTGCGCGGTTTGCGCTTGCGCTTGGCGTCCTCGTCCGGCTCGGCCGCCAGGCCGTCGCGGGTGCGCTTGGACAGCGGCAGCCGCCCGCTCGCGTCCGTGGGGATGCCCAGGTCGGCGTAGAGGTGCGCCGAGGTCGAGTAGGTCTCCACCGGCTCCGGCTTGTCCAGGCCGAGCGTGTCGCTGATCAGCTTCCAGCGGGATTCCTCGTCCCAGTCGACCAGCGTGATCGCCACGCCCTCGCGCCCGGCGCGGCCGGTGCGGCCGATGCGGTGCACGTAGGTCTTCTCGTCGTCCGGGCACTGCAGGTTGACCACGTGCGTCACCGCGGCCACGTCGATGCCGCGGGCGGCGACGTCGGTGGCGACCAGCGTGTCGACCTTGCCGGAGCGGAACGCCCGCAGCGCCTGCTCGCGGGCGCCCTGCCCGAGGTCGCCGTGCACCGACGCGGCCGCGAACCCGCGCTCGACCAGCTCGTCGGAGAGCTTCTGCGCGGTCCGCTTGGTCCGCGTGAAGATCATCGTGAGCCCGCGGTCCTCGGCTTGCAGCGCCCGGGCGAGCAGCTCGGTCTTGTCCATCGCGTGCGCGCGGTAGACGAACTGCTTGGTGCGCTCGTGGATGGCGCCCGCGTCGGCCTGCTCGGCGCGGATGTGCGTCGGCTTGTTCAGGAACGTGCGAGCGAGCGTGAGGATCGGGCCCGGCATGGTCGCCGAGAACAGCATCGTCTGGCGCTGCTCCGGCACCATGTGCAGGATCCGCTCGATGTCCGGCAGGAAGCCGAGGTCGAGCATCTCGTCGGCCTCGTCCAGCACCAGCCCGTTGACCTTGCCCAGCACCAGCTGCTGCTGCTCGGCGAGGTCCAGCAACCGGCCGGGAGTGCCGATGACCAGGTCGACGCCCGCCTTGAGGCCCTCGATCTGCTGCTCGTACGGCCGCCCGCCGTAGACCGCCAGGGTGCGGATGCCCAGGTGCTTGCCCGCGTCGGTGAGGTCCCGCGCCACCTGCACGCACAGCTCGCGCGTCGGCACCACGACCAGCGCCTGCGGAGTCCCGTCGCCGGGCACCTGCAGCCGCTGCAGCAGCGGGACGCCGAAGCCGAGCGTCTTGCCGGTGCCGGTGCGGGCCTGCCCGATCAGGTCTTCGCCGCGCAGTGCCAGCGGCAGCGTCAGTTCCTGGATCGCGAAGGTGTGCTCGATGTTCGCCTCGCTCAGCGCGCGCACGATCTCCGGGTGCACGTCCAGCTCGGCGAAGGTCGGGGTGTCGGGGGCGCTGCTCTCCGCGTGCAGCGGCGCGGCCTCCTCGTCGGGGGCGCCGGTCTCGCTGTGCTCGAAAGCGTGCGCGTCCTCGGTGCCGTGCTGGGTCGACGGTTCGTCGGTGGCCTGTTCGGCCAGTTCGTTGTTGAGGGTCAGAGTGATCGCCTCTCTCAAATACCGGCGCGCTCTCGCCCGGCCGGTTCGGCCGGCATGGCGGCGACGCCCTCCGGCACGGTGGCCGCGTCCACTGCGCGGCCGGTCGCGACTATCGCGTTCCTCGTGCTCGTGGTCACCGATGTGATGGTGCGCGCCCCTGTTCGATCAGCGGTGGTCCCGCTGCTGGTTTCGGTCGGCATCACGGCGCGGAACTCGCTCCGCGCCCCCTGCCGCCGGTCTATCCGGCACAGGTAACGCCCGGGGACTCCCGCACTTGTCCGTCTCCGGGCGACCGGCCGCTGCACGGGGTGGGACCGTGGCCCGCTTGGCGAAAGCCTGCGACTCCGTGCGAGGAGAGGGGTCCGCTGCCGGTTGCCTGATGCCTATTGGCTTCTGCGACCGCCAGGATACCTGGTACCACCGCGTTCCCGGTTGGCAACGTGCCGGTGGCCACCACGTCCGGCGGGCCGACGCGCGCGGTCGGGCCCGCTCGGCGCCGCGCCACCGATCCACATCCGGTGGCGACGAGCGCTTAGGCTTCGGGGTATGACTGATCCCCGCTCGGCCGACGCCTCCACCGCGAATGCGGCCGACGTGTCCGCCGCGGACGCGGCCGACGCCTCCGCCGCGGAGACCGATTCCGACGCCGACCCGGCCGAACCCAAGTACTCCGAGGGGGTCGTCGACCTGCTGGCCGCCCTCGCCTACGGCGAGCTGTCCGCGTTCGACCGGCTGGCCGAAGACGCCCGCACGGCGCCCACGCTGTCCGGGCGGGCGGCGCTGGCCAGCATGGCCGCGGCCGAGATCGGGCACTACCGGATGCTGGACGAGACGCTGGCGCGCCGCGGTGTGGTGACCGCCGAGGTGATGCGCCCGTTCGTCGAACCGTTCGACGAGTTCAACGCCTCCACCGCTCCGCACTCCTGGCTGGAGTCGCTGGTCAAGGCGTACGTCGGCGACGGGCTCGCTGCGGACTTCTACCGCGAGGTCGCGGAGTGGCTGGACCCGTCCACCCGCGAGCTGGTGCTGACCGTGCTCGCCGACACCGGGCATTCCGCGTTCGCCGAGCGGGAGGTGCTGGCCGCCTGCGAGCACGACCGCTCGCTGCGGGACAAGCTGACCTTGTGGGGCAGGAGGCTGCTGGGCGAGGCGGTCACGCAGGCGCAGCGGGTGGTCGCCGAGCGGGACGCGCTGGCCGAGTTGATCATCACCGGCTCCGGCGACCTCACCGGTATCGCCACGCTGTTCCGCCGGTTGCAGAACAACCACACCAAACGAATGTCCCGCCTCGGCCTGGGCTGAAGTGCCTGTCTTCGAGCTGGTTCTGCCGTACGCGGTCGGTGTAGAGCGCTCGCTCGCCGGGCGTAACGCCTGTTCGCCCCGGGTGCAGGCCCGGTCGGGCGGGCCTGGGATAGCCTTTCGTGGCGTAACCATCAGCAGCGAGCTACGGAGGTCAAGCGTGGAGGTCAAGATCGGCGTCGTGGACAGCCCGCGCGAGCTCACCGTCGCCAGCGGTCAGTCCCAGGCCGAGGTCGAGTCGCTGGTCGCCGACGCGCTGAAGACGTCCGACGGGGTGCTGGCGCTGGCCGATCAGAAGGGGCGCCGCTACCTGGTGCCGTCGGCCAAGCTGGCCTACGTCGAGATCGGTCCCGCCGAGTCGCAGCGGGTCGGTTTCGGCGTCCAGTGAGCAAGACCGTGCCCCCACTCGCGAGTGGGGGCACGGTGCTTTTCGGGCTCGTTGCGCCCAGGCGGTTCAGTCCGCCGAATCCGGGATCTCGAACGGGGGCTTGCCGAGCCCCGAGATCCGGAACCGGTTCCACGGGTCCGGGTCGGACAGCGTGCCCACCGCCTGGCCTTGCCTGGTCCGCAGCACCACGTCCGTCTTGCGCCCGCCCGCGAGCTCGGTGACGCCCTCGTCCGCGGACAGTCGGCCGTACCAGTGGAAGCGGCCGTCGATGGGCTGGAAGTGCCCGCGCAGCACCACTTCCACCGCCACCTCGCGCTCCGCGGTGAAGATCACCGCAGCGCCCCGGTAGTCCTCGTCGTCGTGGTCGGCCTGCTGCTGGTCGGTTCGCTGCTGGGCGGGCTCGGTAAGCTCGGTCACGGCTGCTCCTGATCTCAACTTCCGGTGTTGCGGTCGTCGTCCTCGTCCTCGACCAGGTGCAGCTGGGTGTCCAGCTCCACCAGCTCCAGCGGCTCGTCCGGGTCGATCACGATCCCGCCGGAGCGCAGCACGCCGTCGATGGCGTGCCAGATGATCCGCGACAGGTAGCCGGTGAGGTCCTCCCGGCTCATCGACTGCCGTTCGAGCCACCAGTCACCGCTGGCCTGCACCATGCCGACCAGCCCGTGGCTCCACGCCTCCACGCCGCCGGAGTCCAGCCCGAGCGCGCGCATGTACTGCCCGAGCAGCCGCGAGAGCGAATTGGCGATCTCGGTCTTCTCCGCGAGGACCGGGTCGTCGCGCACCGGCTTGTCGGCGAAGGTGCGCCGCACGACGAACCGGTACAGGTCCGGGTACTGCTCGATCACGCCGAGGTAGGTGCTGATCAGCCGCCGGATCCGCTGGTTCGGGCTGCCGTCCCTGGCGAGTTCGGGCGTGAGGCGGCGCATCAGCAGCTCGGTGCCCCACTGCCCGACGGCCAGGTACAGGTCGCTCTTGTCGTGGAAGTGCCGGTACAGCACGGGTTTGCTGACCCCGGCCGTGGCGGCGATGTCGTCCATGCCGACTTCGGCGCCGTGCTCGGCGATGGCGCGGACGGTGGCCTCGACGAACTCGGCGCGCCGGGCCTGGCGGTGTTCGCGCCAGCGCTCGCGGCGGGCGTCGCCGCGGTCGGGCTCTTCGGAGGCGGCCTTGACAGGCCGGGTGCGTTGGCTCACGCTACCCAAGTTAGCTGTTACTCGAAGTAACATGCAACGCCGCGGGGCGGCGACCGACCGCGACCGGCAGACCCCGCGACCGGAACAGGAGCACTTCCATGACCAGGACCTTGCAGGTCAACGACCGGGAGAAGACCGCTGCCCGGCTGCTGAAGTCGTCGGCGAAGAACAGCTACGACCCCGACGTGGACATCGACTGGGACGCGCCCCTGGCCGAGGACGCGCCGTACATCCCGTTCAAGCGCTGCAGCCTCTACGGCACGCACCTGTGGGATCGGCTCGACGAGCAGCAGCGCGTCGAACTGACCAAGCACGAGTTCGCCAGCATCGCCTCGAACGGCCTCTGGTTCGAGGTGCTGCTGATGCAGATGCTGCTCAAGGAGTTCTACAACTCCGATCCGCGCACCAGCCACGCCCAGTACGCGCTGACCGAAGTCGCCGACGAGTGCAGGCACTCCACGATGTTCGCCAAGGCGGTGGACCGCATCGGCGCGCCCGCCTACGGGCCGGTGCCGCTGCTGCGCCAGGGCGGCCGCATCCTGCCCGCCCTGCTGAAGGGGCCGTCCGCGTTCGCTTCGATCCTGGTCGCCGAGGAGGTCCTGGACCGCTTCCAGCGCGACCAGATGTACGACGAGCAGGTGCAACCGCTGGTGCGCATGGTCAACCGGATCCACGTGCTGGAGGAGGCCCGGCACGTCACCTTCGCCCGCGAAGAGGTCACCAGGCGGATGGCCGAGTGCAACGCCGCCGAGCGGGCCTACCACCAGTACATGACGGCGTTCGTCTCCTACGCGGTCTGCTTCAGCCTGATCAACCCGCGGGTCTACAAGTCCGTCGGGATCCGCCCGCGCGACGGGCACGCCGCCGCGTGGGCGAACCCGCACTTCCAGGAGACGCTGCACTGGGGCGGGGAGAAGATCATGAGCTTCCTGGGCGAGGCCGGGCTGGTCGGAAAGCCCGGAATGAGCTGGTGGAAGCGGGCGCACCTGATCCGCTGATCCCGTCCCGGCGGCCGCGCCATCGACCCGCGGCCGTGCAGCCCCGATCCGGCCGCCGCCGCGCCCGGCGGCGGCCGGAACCGCCCTAGCCGAACAGGAACGCGATGACCACCACCATCGGCCCCGCCGTCGAGAAGTACTTCACCGCGGGTGACGGGACGAAGCTGCGCCTGCGGGAAGAAGGCGCGCCCGACGCCCCGATCACCCTCGTGCTGGTGCACGGCTGGACGCTCAGCTCGGAGATCTGGGACCGGGTCGTGCCCGCGGTCACCACGGCCTCGGAAGTCCGCGTGCTGCGGTACGACCTGCGCGGGCACGGCGACTCCGACGCGGCGCCCGCCGGGGCGGCCTCCGTCGCGCGGTGCGCCGACGACCTCGCAGAACTCATCGCCGAGCGGGTGCCGACCGGCCCGGTCGTGCTGGCCGGGCACTCCATGGGCGGCATGACGATCATGGCGCTGGCCGAGCGCCACCCCGAGCTGTTCGCCGAGCGGGTGGCCGCGGCGGCGTTGGTCGCCACCTCCAGCGGCGACCTGGTCGCGCCGCCGCTCGGGCTGCCCCGCCCGGTGGCCCGGACCGTGCACCGCGGCGAGCTGCTGGTGCGGGCGCAATTGGCCGAAGCGCGCGGAAAGCGGGTGAGCAAGTACCCGGCGCCGCTGCGGCCGGGGATGCGGTGGCTGCTGTTCGGCTCGCGGCCGCAGCGGCGCGACATCGCCGCCACCGCACGCTGGGTGGCCGACTGCAATCCCGCGAACATGGCCGCGTTCCGCGCCTCGCTCGCCGAGCACGAGCGCACGCACGCGCTCGCGGCGCTGCGCAACATCCCAGTGGTAGTGCTGGCGGGCCTGGCCGACCGGCTCTGCCCGCTGCCGCACGCCCGGCGGATCGCCGACGCGTTGCCGGACGCGGAGCTGCTGCTCTACGCCGGTGCGGGCCACATGCTGCCGCTGGAGCGCACCGACGAGGTCGCCGACCGGATCACCGAGCTCCTCGACACCGCCACCCGCTCCTGAGCAGAGGACGCACCGCCAAGACGTGATCGAACCGTCAGCCCGTCGCACCGCCCCAGCGGTCCGTTCGCCGCCGCAGTTTCCGAGTGAACGGACTCTCGGCCCAATCCATTGGGACCGGCGGTCCGTTCACTCGGAGCTTTTCGTGCGCACGACGCACCTGAGAGAGTTGCTGCTCTGTTCGGCGTAGTGCCGCAGGGCTGAACGGCGGCTCGCGCCGGTGCTGCCGTCGCAACAAGAATCCCCGCACCACCGTCGGCAGGGGAGCGGATTTGAGCAGCAACGAGGACCAGTCGTTCACCCGCGTGCTGGGAAGGGCCGACGTGCTCGCCGTCGCGTTCGGCGCCATGATCGGCTTCGGGTGGGTCGTCAAAACCGGGGATTTCGTCGCCACCGCCGGGCCGCTCGGCGCCGCGGTGGCGTTCCTCGCCGGCGGCGCGGTGATCGGGCTGGTCGGCCTCACCTACGCCGAACTGGTCTCCGCCATGCCTGCCGCCGGCGGTGCGCACAACTACGTGCTGCGCGGGCTCGGCGGCCGCGCCGGGTTCGTGACGTCGTGGACCTTGGTGCTCGGTTACGTCTCGGTCGTCGCCTTCGAGGCCGTGGCGTTGCCGCAGAGCGTGCAGTACATCTTCCCCGGCGTGCTGACCGGGAAGCTGTGGTCGGTGGCCGGGGACGACGTGTTCGCCGTCTGGGTCGCCGTCGGCATCGGCGGTGCGGTGATCATGACGTTGCTCAACTACGTCGGGGTGCGGCCCGCGGCGGTGTTCCAGAGCATCACCGTGCTGTTCCTGCTCGCGGTCGGGGCGACGCTGCTGCTCGGCGCGGCCGTCGGCGGGGAGACCGGGAACCTGCGGCCGCTGGTCTCGGGAGGGCTCGGCGGGGTCTTCAGCGTGCTGGTGGCGGTGCCGTTCCTGATGGTCGGGTTCGACGTCATCCCGCAGTCCGCCGCGGAGATCAAGCTGCCGGTGCAGCAGATCGGC
The DNA here is from genome assembly GCF_037023755.1 of Saccharopolyspora sp. SCSIO 74807. Lineage (NCBI taxonomy): Bacteria > Bacillati > Actinomycetota > Actinomycetes > Pseudonocardiales > Pseudonocardiaceae > Saccharopolyspora > Saccharopolyspora sp. SCSIO 74807. Next base: position 2,685,835 of record NZ_CP146100.1, read on the forward strand.
AAGCTGCTGGTGATCTCGGTCGGACTGGCGACCGCCTGGTACGTGCTGGTCGTGCTCACCGCGGGTACCGCGCTGCCCGCTTCCGCGCTGGGGAACTCCGAACTGGCCGTGGGCGACGCGATGACGCAGTTGTGGCACAGCCGCACGATGGGCAACGTCCTGGTGCTCGGCGGCATCGCGGGAATCCTCAGCAGCTGGAACGGTTTCCTGATCGGAGCGAGCAGGCTGCTCTACGCGATGGCGAACTCCGGGATGCTGCCGCAGTGGTTCGGCAGGCTGCACCCCCGGTTCCGCACCCCGGGCAACGCCGTGCTGTTCATCGGCGCCCTGTCGCTGTTCGCGCCGCTGTTCGGGGAGCAGGCGCTGACCTGGCTGCTGAACTCGGGCAGCTTCGCGATCATCCTCGCCTACCTGGCCGTCGCGGCCGGTTTCCTGGCGCTGCGCCACCGGGAACCGGACATGCCGCGGCCGTTCCGGGTGCGCGGCGGGCGGACCGTCGGCGGGCTGGCCGCCGCGCTCAGCTTCGGGCTGGCCGTGCTGTTCCTGCCGGGGATGCCCAGCGGGCTGGTGTGGCCCTACGAATGGATCGTCCTGGTTTTCTGGGCGCTGCTCGGACTCGTGTTCTTCGTGCGGATGCCGCGGATCGCCGCGGGGCCGGAAGCGGAGCACCAGCTGCGCGCCGCCACCGGCCGCACCTGATCAGGGGTTCTGCAGCGGGAAGCCCGCCAGGCCCTTCCACGCCAGCGTGGAGATCAGCCCGATCGCCTCGTCGCGCTGCACCGAGCTCGTCTCGTCCAGCCAGTAGCGGGCCGTGACCTGGCTGAGCCCCACCAGGCCGAACGCCAGCAGCCGCGCCCGTTCCGGTTCCAGCCCCGCGTCCGCGGTGACGGCCTCGGCCACCGCGTCCACGCATGCCGAAAGCGCGCCGTCCACGGCGCGGTCAACCGCCGGTTCGCCGCGCAGGTCGGACTCGAAGACCAGCCGGAACGCCTGCCCCTCGGCGTCGACGAACTCGAACAGCGCGCCAACCGCGGCCCGCACCCGGTGCTTGTTGTCCGGATTGGACTCGATCGATTCCCGCACCCGGCGCACCAGTTCGCCGCCGTGCGTTTCGACCAGCGCCAGGTACAGCTCCAGCTTGCCGGGGAAGTGCTGGTAGAGGACCGGCTTGCTGACACCCGCGTGCTCGGCGATGTCGTCCATCGCCGCCGCGTGATAGCCGTTGGTGACGAACACGTGCTGAGCAGCCGTGAGCAGTTGCGCCCGGCGTGCGTCCCGGGGCAGCCGGACTCCTCGACTCGGCTGCGCGGTCTCCGTCATGCCTGCCTCCACCCCTTCTGCGGCCTGATCGGGGTCTCCGATTCGCGAAGCACAACTTTACTCGCCGGTAAAGGATGCCTTCGACCTCATCCGGCGGCCAATCCCCGCACGGGGCCATGCTGGGTTCATGCGTGCCGGAACACAGCGCGATCGGGCGGCGACCCCGCGACCGGAGCTGACCAGGGTGCCGATGCGGCCCGGGACGGACGGCGAGCTGTCCGGAGCGCTCGCACCCGGCCGCCGGGTGCGACTGTCCACCCGGCACGGACCGGTCACGGTTCATCTGCGCGAAACCGCCGGGTCGCCTTCCCGCGCCGAGACCGCGGTGTACCTGCACGGGCTGGCCGGGTCGGCGACGAACTGGACGGACCTGGCCGAGCTGCTGTCGGTGCGGTTGCGCGGCATCGCGGTCGACCTGCCCGGCTTCGGCCGCTCCGAACCGCCCGGCTGGTTCGACTACACCGGTGAGCAGCACGCGCACGTCGTGATCCGGCTGCTGGAAGAGCTCGGCGCCGGTGCGGTGCACCTGCTGGGCAACTCCTTCGGCGGTGCGGTCGCGGTGCTGGTCGCGGTCCGCAGGCCGGACCTGGTCGCGTCGCTGACCTTGGTGTCCCCGGCCGTGCCGGACCTGCGGCCGGACCCGCGGCGGATGTCCGACCCGCGGCTGCCGCTGACCCGGTTGCCGCTGCTCGGCCCGGTGGTGCGCCGCAAGCTGGCCGCCATGCCCGCGCACGAGCGGACGCGGCAGTTGCTGCGGCTGTGCTTCGCCGAGCCGGAGGCCGTGCCGCCGAGCCACATCGAGGTCGCGGTCGAGGAGTTCCGGGAGCGCGCCGGACTCGCGTGGGCGGAGGTCGCGCTCGGGCGCACCACGACCGAGCTGATGCGCACCTGGCTGCTGCCGCCGTGGCGTTCCCCGTGGCTGCTGCTGCCGCAGGTTTCGGCGCCGAGCCTGGTGGTGTGGGGCCGCGAGGACCGGGTGCTCGGCATCCGCAAGGCGCCGCGGACCGCGCGGGACCTGCCGCGCGGGCGGCTGCTGGTGCTGCCGCGAACCGGCCATGTGGCGCAGATGGAGCGTCCGCGGGTGCTCGCCAAGGCGGTGCTCGGGATGCTCGACGAGATCGATGCGCACCGTTGGTGACCGCCGATCCCGAATCGGGTGATCTTTGCGGGCGTACCGGACACCGCAGGCCATGGTCTCGATCGGGGATCGCGTCCTTGTGGGACGCTGGAGCCGTGCCGCGCCCGAGACGACCACGAAACAGTGCCGCAGGACGCTCGGGAGCGTCGCGGGACGCCGAGAGTCCGCAGCGCGCACCGGGAACGGACGCGCCCGGAAGAGACGAGCCGCTCGCCGCGTCGTGGCGGCCGTTGCCGGAATCCGACGACTTCGACGGCCTCGAGGACGAAGCCGACGACGCGCCCGCGCGCCGCACGCGGAACCGGCGGTGGTCGTTCCAGGGCTGGCGCATTTACGCGGTACCGCTGCTGATCGTGATCACCGCCCTCGCGGTGTTCCAGGTCGCCGACCCGGGCGCCGGGCCCGCCGACGGCTCCCGAGCGCAGGCGCCGAACGTTGCGGAGGCGCCGGTGGTCACCGAAGCGCCGCCCGGGCAGACCTACGACCCGAACATGTTCTCCGCGGAGCTGCCGCCCGGTGCGCCGGTACCGGAGATCGGCGGCCGCACCTACGAGGTGCTGCCCGGAACCGCGCCGCGCGTCGGCTCCGGCGAGCTCTACCGCTACACCGTCGAAGCGGAGGTCGGCGTCCGGCTGGCCGAGGGCAACGACACCTTCGCCCAGCTCACCCAGCAGACCTTGGCCGACCCGCGGAGCTGGACCCACCCGGAGGCCGGGAGCTCGGAAAGCGGCGGACAGAACGGGGGAGTCGCGCTGGAGCGGGTGGACGGCGCGAGCTCGCCGGACTTCCGGGTCACGCTGGTGAGCCAGAACACCGCGCGGGAGATCTGCGGCTACGGCAACGGCCTGCCGTTCGACACTTCCTGCCGCATCGGCGACCGCGTCTACATCAACGCCGCGCGGTGGGTCCGGGGCGCGGTGGCGTTCGAGGGCGACATCGGCACGTACCGCCGCTATGCGATCAACCACGAGGTCGGCCACGTCTTCGGCAACGGGCACGTGCCGTGCGGGCAGCAGGGCGGGCTGGCGCCGGTGATGATGCAGCAGACCTTCAGCACCTCGAACAACGAGCTGCGCGAGCTGAACAAAGCGGTGCCGCAGGGCACCGAGATCCCCGCGAACGGCTTCGTCTGCAAGCCCAACGCCTGGCCGTTCCCGGTGGGCGGGCCGCCCGGACCGTGATTTCGGCCGCTCCGGCGGTCTGCGCCCTCTCGGATTCTGGGAGTGTTCCGGGAGCCGGGAAGAGCACCGGCCGGACTCGCGTTGCACCTTTCGCGACGGATCGGCCCGGCCCGCTCGACGACCTGGCCGAGCAATGAACTCGCCGACCGAAAACGAGCCGGCCGAGCGGGTCGGCGTGCCCGACCGCGGCGCGAACGCTCGCCCGGCGCGCGCGAAAGCGGCGCCGCGGCGAGGTGAGAACACTGAGGAGGAGCTGGGAATGTCCGGCGATGCAGCCCAGGCAACGCTACCGCCGCTGGTGGAACCGGCCGCGGAGCTGACCAAGGAAGAGGTCGCCCGCTACAGCCGCCACCTGATCATCCCGGACGTCGGGATGGCCGGGCAGAAGCGGCTGAAGAACGCGCGGGTCCTGATCATCGGAGCAGGCGGGCTCGGCAGCCCGGCGATGCTGTACCTGGCCGCGGCCGGGGTCGGCACCATCGGCATCGTGGAGTTCGACCACGTCGACGAGTCGAACCTGCACCGCCAGGTGATCCACGGCCAGTCCGACCTGGGGCGGCCGAAGGCGGAGTCGGCGCGCGACTCGATCGCCGAGATCAACCCGTTCGTCCAGGTGAACCTGCACCAGGTGCACCTGTCCTCGGACAACGCGCTGGACATCTTCGCCGACTACGACCTGATCCTGGACGGCACCGACAACTTCGCCACCCGGTACCTGGTCAACGACGCGGCGGTGCTGTCCGGCAAGCCCTACGTGTGGGGTTCGATCTTCCGGTTCGAGGGCCAGGTCAGCGTGTTCTGGGACAAGTACGGCCCGAACTACCGCGACCTGTACCCGGAGCCGCCGCCGCCCGGGATGGTGCCGTCCTGCGCCGAAGGCGGCGTGCTCGGCGTGCTGTGCGCGTCCATCGGCTCGGTCATGAGCACCGAGGCGATCAAGCTCATCACCGGCATCGGCGAGAGCCTGCTGGGCCGCCTGATGATCTACGACGGGCTGGAGATGAGCTACCGCACCGTCAAGATCCGCAAGGACCCGAACGCGGAGCCGATCAACGAGCTGATCGACTACGAGGCGTTCTGCGGCGTGGTCTCGGACGACGCGCAGCAGGCGGCGGTGAACAGCACGATCACCCCGCGCGAGCTCAAGGACAAGTTCGACCGCGGTGACGAGTTCCAGTTGGTCGACGTCCGGGAGCCGCACGAGTACGAGATCGTCAAGATCGACGGCTCGACGCTGATCCCGAAGGACCGCATCCTCTCCGGCGAGGCGCTGTCCGAACTGCCGCAGGACAAGCAGATCGTGTTGCACTGCAAGTCCGGCGGGCGTTCCGCGGAGGCGCTCTCGGCGCTGCACAAGGCAGGTTTCTCGGACGCGGTGCACGTCGGCGGCGGCGTGCTCGGCTGGGCCAACGAGGTGGACCAGAGCCTGCCGACCTACTGATCGAGGGTTTTCGGAAGCGGTGCCGGTTGCCCGGTGCCGCCGAAGGGTCGGAGCGAGCAGCGGTGCTGCCGCTCGGCCGAACGGAATCCCGTCCGCGACGGCCCGGCGCCCAACGTGGTGCCGGGCCGTTCGCGTGCCGGGCCGTTGGTCATCGACCTGATCACGCTCCCGGAGCGTCGCCCGCCGATCGGGGGACGCGGGAGGTAGCGTCTGCGCCGTGACTGCAACACCGGAGCCGCCCCCGACGCACGTGCGCGCGGCGTTCGGTGCCCGCGGCGAGGACGCCGAACTCGTCGACGGCGCCGTCGCCTGGCGTTGCGGCGAGGTCGTGCTCAAACCCGCGGCGAACACCGCCGAGGCGGCGTGGACGGCGCAGACCCTGGACCTGCTGGAACCGGAAGAGGTGCGGGTCGGTCGCCCGGTGCGATCCACCGACGGCCGCTGGGTGGTGTCCGGCTGGTCGGCCAGCCGGGACATCGCCGGGCGCCCGGAGCCGCGGCACGACGAGGTCGTGGCCGCGTCGCTGCGGCTGCACACCGCCAGCAACGTGCTGACCCGGCCGAGGTTCCTGGACGCGCGGCAGGACATCTACTCGCTGGCGGACCGGATGTCGTGGGGCGAGGAGGACTACCCGCTGCCGCTGGACAAGGGCGGCCGGCTCTACGACGTGCTTGCGGCGTCGAGGCGGAAGACGCAGCTGCGACCGCAGGTGGTGCACGGCGACCTGTTCGGCAACGTGCTGTTCGCGGGCAACGCTCCGCCCGGCGTCATCGACTTCACGCCGTTCTGGCGACCCGCCGAGTGGGCCGCCGCGGTCGCGGTGATCGATGCGTTGTCCTGGGGCGGATCGGATGCGGCGATCGTGGAGCGCTGGTCGCACCTGACGGATTGGCCGCAGGCGCTGCTGCGCGCGCTGCTGTTCCGGCTCGCGGTGCACGCGCTGCACCCGCGTTCCACGACGCAGTCGCTGGCGGGGCTGGAACACGCGTCCCAGATGGTCCTCGAAGTCCTCTGACACCCGGATTCCCGGTAGGTGCGGGTGGGCTGATCGGTCCAGCGGGGTGTGAGGATGGGGCGATGGAAGCGAGCTCCGAGGAACGTCCGCTGCACGGGTTCACCGTGGGGATCACCGCCGAGCGCAAGGCCGCCGAACTGGGTTCGTTGCTGCAGCGGCGCGGCGCGGCGGTGCGCTACGGGGCCGCGATGCACACGGTTCCCGCACCGGACGACGGCGAGCTGATCGCGGCCACCGATGCCGTGCTGGCCGAGCCCGTGCACTACGTGGTCGCGGTGACCGGCTCGGGATTCCGCGGCTGGCTGGAGGCCGCCGAGCGGCGCGGTATGGGCGAACGTCTCAAGCAGCACTTGGGCGAGGCGGAACTGCTCGCCCGCGGTGCCAAGGCCAGCGGCGCGATCCGCGGTGCCGGGCTGCGGGAATCGTGGACCGCGCCGTCCGAGGAGATGCCGGAGACGCTGGAGCACCTGCTGCTCCGCGGTGTCGAGGGCAAGCGCGTGGTCGTGCAGCTGCACGGCGATCCGATGAGCGAATTCCGGGAGAAGCTGCGCGCTGCGGGCGCCGAAGTGCTGCCGATCGTGGTGTACCGCTGGGAGGACCCGGCCGACCTGCCCGCGCTGGACGCGCTGATCGACGCGGTGATCGCCGGAGAGATCGACGCGCTGCCGTTCACCAGCGCGCCCGCAGCGACGAACTTCCTGATGCGGGCGGAGCGGACCGGACGCGGTGAACGGTTGTTGACCGCCTTGCGGGAGAAGGTGTTCATCGCCTGCGTGGGGCAGGTGACCGCGGCACCGATCACCCGCGCCGGACTGCCCTGCTCGACGCCGGAGCGGGCGCGCACGGCCGCGCTGGTGCGGCTGATCGCCGACGAACTTCCGGATCGCCGCCGCTGAGCGATCCGGCCGGGCAGGCGGACCGGACCAGGCGGAGTCGCAACCTGCGCGAGCCGGCTCCAGCCGGGCAGGTCAGTCGGCTCCCCAGCGGTACCGGCGCATGTCGATCCGCGCTCCGTCGGCCAGCACGCCCTCGGCCCGCAGCCGGGTCAGCTGCTCCTGACGCAGGTGATCGGCCGGGGTTCCGTTCGAGCGCAGCACCCGGTGCCATGGCAGGTCGGCGCCGTCCTCGGCGAGGATCCGGCCCACCAGGCGGGCCGAGCGCAGCCCGGCGAGCTCGGCGACGTCGCCGTAGGCCAGCACCGAGCCGGGCGGGATCGAAGCGACCACGGCGCGCACCGTTTCGAGCGTTTCCTCGTTCACGCGGGCAGTTTCCCAGCCCGCGGACCGGCCGTGTCGTGGAACCCGCGGTTGCCGAGGCGGTGGTTCTCCGACGCCAGCAGGCCGCTTCGCGCGGCTGCCCGCGGAGCACCGTGATCAACCGTTCAAAGCCGCCGGATGCCGTCCAGGACGGCTTGCAGCAGCGCCTGGTCCGGCTCGCGCGTCGGCGCGAGCGGAACCGCGAGTTCGCCGCTGTGCAGCAGATCCGCCACCAGCACCGTCGCGACCATCACCGGCACCTCCAGCGCGGCCGCGAGATCGCCGATCGAAGCTGGCTTGCGGCACAGCCGCAGGATCCGCTCGTGATCCGCGCTCCACTCTGCCGAATCGGCCGCGTGCGGTGGGGCCGAATCCGCCGCGTCCGGGGTGGGATCGGCCGCGTCCGACGGGACCGGCTCAGCCGCGTGCCGCGGCGTCGGACCGGCCGTGCGCGGCGGGTCGCCGGTCGCCACGACCAGCGTCGTCCGGTGCAGCTCGATCTCGTCCGCACGAGTGCGGCCCCGCGTCATCGCGTACGGCCGCACCAGCGGTCCGGCGGCGCTGTCCCGCCAGCCGCCCGTCGTGCACTGCCGCGTGATCATGACGCCGCCGCCGGGTCGAGGCGGGAGCGGGGCGCGGACGCGATGGCCGCGCCCGCCCGCTGCACGAACAGGTTGATCTCGTAGGCGATCCGCCCGACGTCGGCGTGCTCGTCGCCGAGCACCGCCACGCAGGTACCGGCGTTCGCGGCGGTGACGAACAGGAAGGCGTGGTCCATCTCGACCACGGTCTGCCGGATCGAGCCGCCGCTGAACCGAGTGCCGGTACCGCGGGCCAGGCCGTGCAGCGCGGAAGCCGTCGCGGACAGCGCTTCGGCGTCCACATCGGATAGTTCCGGGGAGGCTTCCACGACCAGGCCGTCCGTGGACAGCACGACCGCGTGCCGCGTGCCCGCGACACTTCCGACGAGGTCGTCGAGCAGCCGGCCCAGCTCGGTCGGCGCGCTCGTGTTCTGCACAGGCTCTCCCTCAATCGTCGTTGCTGCCGGGGTCGTTGCTACCCGGATCGTTGCTGCCGGGATCGTTGCGGTGGCTCTCGGCGTCGGCGTCCGGACCGCGCGGATCGGCTCGGCGGCCGCGGTCGGTGCCGCGCTGGATGGCCGACATCAACGTCCACACCTCCTCCGCGGAACGGTCCGGGGCGTCGCTGCGTTCCCGGTCGTCCTCGGTGGGATGGTCGCGGACCAGTTCGGGGGCGATGTTGGCCTGCTTGCGGCGTCGGGGCAGGGGGACCGGCCGGTCCTGCTCCTCGGGCCGCGCGGTGTCGTCGGTTCGGTCGGTGCTGCTCGGCTCGTCCCGGCCGACCGGGGCGTGGCCGGTCGGGTCGGTGATCGCCTCGCCGGTGCCGCTCGCGTCCTCCTCCAGCGGCCAGGCGAACGATTCGTCGGTGGTCTCCTCCGGGGACTCCGGCGGAACGCGCGGCGCATCATCCGCGGCGGCGTCCCCGGTGGCGGTGCCTTCGGTGGGGTCCTCGGTCGGCCATGCCGCTTCGAGCCCGGTGTCCTCGGTGATCCCGGGATCCTCGTTGATCCCGGCGTCCTTGTTGATCCCGGAGTCCTCGTCGCCGCCGGAAGCCGGTTCCGCGTGCCCCGGCGCTCCGGAACCGCTCGGTTCCTCACCGTCCGCACGGTAGCTCTGCGTTGCCGGGTAGTCGTCCTCCGAAGGCGTGACGTCGGATGAACTGCTGATGTCCGAGCCCGTGCGGAACCGGTTTTCGACACTGTCGGTGGCTGGTGAAAAAGGTTGTGCTTCTTCGACCGGTTTTTCCGGCGCTTCGGCCGGAGTCTCGGCGGCCTGGAGCTGCGTCGAACCCGGTTCGGCGGGCCAGGCGAATTCGTCGCCGGAAGCGGTGCCGTCGTCGGCGGCAGGGTCGCCGGGCGCGACCGGACCCTCCGGTGGCTCCAGCGCGGCAGGACCGGCCTCGACGGGTTCCAGCGGCGCGTTCTCCGCGCGCACCCGCGGAAGCTGCGCCGTGCGCACCTCGCCGGGTTCCTGCTCCACCGGCTCCACGATCAGCTTCGACGGCAGCAGCACGACCGCTCGCACACCGCCGTACGCGGAAGTCCGCAGCTCCACCGCGATGCCGTGCCGGGCGGCGAGCCGAGCGACGACGAACAGCCCGAGCCTGCTGTCCGAGCGCAGCGCCATCGCGTCGAACTCCGGCGGGTCGGCGAGCATCGCGTTCGCCGCGTCCCGGTCCTCGTCGGACATGCCGAGCCCGCGGTCCTCGACCTCGGCGACCACACCGTGCGCCGAGGTGTGCGTGCGCACGCCGACCCGCGAATCCGGCGGGGAGAACGCGGTCGCGTTGTCCAGCAGCTCGGCCAGCAGGTGCACGGTGTCGGCGACCGAATCGCCGTGCAGCGCCAGCTCCGGCGGTTTCTGCACGTGCACCCGCGCGTAGTGCTTGGTCTCGGCGACCGCGCTGCGCAGCACGTCGGCCAGCTCGATCGGCCGGGACCAGCGGCGGCCGGGCTGCCCGCCGCCGAGGATGATCAGGTTCTCCGCGTTGCGCCGGGCGCGGGTGGCCAGGTGGTCCAGGCCGAACAGCAGCGTCATCCGGTCCGGATCGGTCTCCTCCCGCTCCAGCCGGTCGATCATGGTCAGCATCCGGTGCACGAGCGCTTGGCTGCGCCCGGCGATGCCGAGGAACACGGTGTGCACGCCTTCGCGCGCCTGCGATTCCCGCACCGCCGCGCCGACCGCGGTGCGCTGAGCGGTGTTGAACGCCTCGGCGACCTGCCCGATCTCGTCGCGGCCGTAATCCAGCCGCGCGACCTCGTGGGCGATGTCCACCCGCTCGCCGCGGCGCAGCCGGGCCACGATCTCCGGCAGCTGCCCGTCGGCGAGCACCAGCGCGTCGTCCCGCAGGCCGTTCAACCGCCGGGAAAGGCTGCGCGAGACCCGCAGCGCCACCAAGGTCGCCAGCAGCATGACGACCAGCGCGGCGACGCTGCCCACCGCCACCTGGCCGAGCCTGCGGTCGCCCGCGGCCAACCCGTCCGCGGCGGTGCGCTGGGCCTGCGCGGAAGCCAGCGAGCTGAGGTCGTCGGCGACCAGATCGCTGGTGGTCAGCCAGTCCGCCACGTCGATCTCGGGCGGGGTGGCGTCCTCGCCGCTGCCCGCGGGCGTCCACGCGCCGCGCGCGACGATCCGGTTCTCCAGATCCACCAGGTGCCGGAAGTGCGGCGTCGCGAGGATGTCGGCGTAGTGGCCGGCCTGCGCCGGTGCCAAGTTCCGGGCCGCGCTCTCCAACTCCAGGTGGTAGGACCCGGTGAACTGCGCGAACGCCAGGTGGTCGGGCTCGGTGAACAGGTCCGCGCGGAGACCGTCGGAGGCCAGCGACGCAGCTCGCGCCATCCGGTCCGCGGCGGTGAACAGCTCGCTGGCCCGCATTCCGCTGCGGGAGACCGCCGCGTCCGGGAACAACCGCGCCTGCGCTTCGAACAGGGCGGAGCCGGTGTCGAGGAACCCGTCGTAGTAGGCGTGGACCCGTGCCCGGTCGGTCTGCCCGCCGTCGACCTGCGCGCGCACCGCGGGCAGCTCGCGGATCACGCCGTCGAGCGCGCGCATCCGCTCGCGCACGCCCGCGGGGGCCGCCGCCGGATCCGCGGTGGCCCGCATCTTCGCCAGCGCGCGATCGGTCGTTTCCCGTTGCCGCGCAAGGCGTTCACCGGTGGAGCCGCGGGCGGTGAGCTCCAGCGAGCTGAGGGTGCGTTCCTTCTGCGCGGAAGCCAGCACCCGCATCGCGGGCAGCGACACGTCCCGCACACCGGAGGCGATGCCGCGCAGGTGGAAACCGTCGTAGAGGGTCAGGCCGCTGACGATCGACCACAGCACCAGCAGCGCGATGCCGGGGATCAGCACCACGCCGTAGAGCCGGTCGCGGAGGCTGCGGCGGCCTTTGCGCCAGTCGTCCAACTTCTGCACTACGTCCCACCCGTGTTCGCGGTGCCGGTGCCCGCGGCGACGTGCGACGCGGGGTCTCGGCGGCGCGGAACGCGGGCGCGGGCCGCGACACGGGTTCGCGGGGTGCGGCGAACGGAACTGGTGCTGCCGGGTGATCGAACGCCGGTTGCTCGAACGCCGGGTTTTCCGCCATGCCCCCATCCGCCGTTGTCCGCACGAAACCTTCGCGAGGTTAGCACACGAAGATCAACTGCTTGTCCGCGGGAACGCGTGCTGCTCCGGTCGGCGCAACGGCTCCGGGATCGCGCTGTCGTCGACCGGTGATCGGCACGTGGAATCGACGAATGCGGGGCCCGGACCTGGAAATACCGCTGGAAGTTCGGGGATGCGCCGGGGGGCTTCGTGCTGAGCGCGGGAACGGCAGTGGGTTCCGGACGGACCGCGGCGCGCGGCTCGCGGTCCGTCCGGCGTCGTTCAGCCGGCGAAACCGGCCACGATTCCGGAGAACTCCCACGGCTGCTGCTCGGCGCCGCCGCAGCTGTCGGCTCCGCCGCCGGTGCACGGCCGGTCCCGGTTGACCGACCAGAAGGTGAACCGGCCGAGCCCGTTCTGCTTGGCGTAGTCGGCCATCTTCTGGAACGCCGCCACGTCCACGTGCTCGCCCTGCTGGTCGGTGTTGCCGTTCATCGACGAGATGCCCGCGTGCGCGTAGGCGGCGGCGTCGTCGTAGCCGAACGACTGCTTGAGCAGGTCCTTGAGCGCGTCGGTGGTGGTGATCGTGTCCTGGGCCATGTCGCTGCCGTTGAAGTCGAACGGCATCTGCGTCCACACGTCGATCTCCGCGCCGATCTCCGCGGCCTTGGCGATCATCGCCTTGCCGTTCTCGTTCGGGCCGGTCGTGGTGGTGCCGAAGGTGACGACGGTCTTGAGCCCGGGGTTGGCCTCCTTGGTGATCTTCAGCGCCTCGATCACGCGGTTTCGCGACTCGGGGTTTTCCACCTCGGTGGATTCGATGTCGATGTCGATGGCCTTGAGGCCGTAGGCGTCGATCACCTTCTGGTAGGCCCCGGCCAGCGACTGCGCGTCGGTGCACGCCTCGCCGAGCTTGTTGCCGCTCCAGCCGCCGATCGACGGGATGACGTCACCGCCGCCCGCGCGGATCTCCTCGACGGTGGCCTTGTCCTGGCCGTCCAGCGGCCTGGTGCCGTCCCATGCCGGGTTGCAGCCGCCGTCGGAAAGGATGAACCCGAGCGTGAAGTCCTTGATGCCGCTGGCCTTTTGCACCTCGGACGGTGACGGCGGGGAGCCCCAGCCGTTGTAGAGGTACGGCGAGGCGGCGACCGGGCTTTCCGCCGCCGGTGCCGGGGCCTGCTGCGCGCTCAGCGCGGGGCCCGCGCTCAGCGCCGCGGCGCAGGTGACGGCGACACCGGTGCCTGCCAGGGTGAGCAGGTGCTTGCCGAGCTTGCCCACTGGTCCTCCTTCGGGGAGAGATCGTCGGCCACGGCGGGGTCCGTGGCACCGCGCACCTTCGCAGAATCCGAAATTGGTTCGTACCACCAAAAGTAAGAGGGATCTGCTCCCATCGGCCGGTCGATGCGCCACCTCTTTCCCGGCCTGTATCGGACCTGGCCAGCGAATTGTTCGGTCCACATCGGAAAACGCGGAAGTGATCCGCGGCACAATGGGAAATTGCCCTTTTTCCCGGGCGGCGCCGCGGGTCGGGTGATCGGTGTCGGTGGCTCGTGGTTCCATCGGGCCGTGACCGCCCCGAAATCGTCTCCTGCGAAGCCCCCGGATAGCGCCCCGATGCTGGTCCGGCGCTCCGGTGGTGCTCGCGCGCCGCAGTGGGACGAGCCCGCGCGCCGGGTGCTGGACAACGACGGCGGATTCCTGCGCGTTCTCGGCGGACCGGGGACCGGGAAGAGCACGTTGCTGGCCGAGGCCGCGGCCGAGCGGATCCGGAACCGCGCGGTGCCGCCGGAGAACGTGCTGGTGCTGACCTCGGGCCGGGCGGCGGCTTCGCGGATGCGCGCGGCGATCACCGAACGGCTCACCGATGGCGCCGGGCTGCGCACCGCGCAGGAACCGCTGGTGCGCACGGTGCACTCCTACGCCTACGCGGTGCTGCGGGCGCAAGCGCTGCGGGCGGAGGAGCCGCCGCCGCGGATGCTCAGCGGCCCGCAGTACGACGCCTGGGTGCGCGACCTGCTGGACGGCGACATCGAGGACGGCGCCGGGAACTGGCCGGAGCCGTTGCACGGCGCGCTGCCGCTGGAGGGCTTCGCCGGGGAACTGCGCGACCTGCTCACCCGCGCTTCCGAACGCGACATCCCTCCGGAGCGCCTGATCGCGCTCGGCTCGCAGCACGACCGCCCTGAGTGGGTCGCCGCCGGACGCTTCGGCGTGCAGTACGAGCGGACGGTGTCCCTCGGCGATGGCGCGCTGGAGGCCGCGGCGCTGGTCAACAGCGCGCTCGGCGCGTTCGGCGGGGATTCCGGCCTGCTCGCCGATGAGCAGTCCCGGGTGCGCCACCTGCTGGTGGACGACGGGCAGCACCTCGACCCGCAGCAGTACCGGCTGATCAGCAGGCTCGCCGGGGGTGCGCGGGAGTTCGTGCTCGCGGGCGATCCCGATCAGGCCATCTTCTCCTTCCGCGGCGCGGATTCCCGCTGCCTGACCGAGTCCGAGCCGGACCGCACCGAAGTGCTCACCGCGGGCAGGCGGATGTCCGCGGCCGTGCACACCGCGGTCGGCAGGCTGGCCGCGGGGCTGCCCGGCGCGGGTCCGCAGCGCGAGCTGAACCCCGCGGGTTCGAGCGGTTCGGTGCAGGTGCGGCTGCTGGGCTCGCAGGCGCAGGAAGCTGCGTGGGTGGCCGACCAGTTGCGCCGGGCGCACCTGCTGGACGGGGTGCCGTGGTCGGACATGGCGGTGATCGTGCGCTCCACCGGGCAGTCGCTGCCGGTGCTGCGGCGGGCGCTGCTGGCGGCCGGGGTTCCGCTGGTGCTGCCGGTGGACGACGTGCCGCTCGGCCAGCGCACCGCCGTCCGTCCACTGTTGACACTGCTGCGGTGCGCGGCGCGGCCGGAGTCGCTGGATCCGGACACCGCGGAGGCGCTGCTGTCGTCCTCGCTCGGCGGGGTGGACCCGTTGGCGCTGCGGAAGTTGCGGCGCGGGCTGCGCAGGCTGGAGACCGCGGCGAGCGGCCAGCGCTCCAGCGGTGAGCTGCTGGTGGAGGTGCTGCACGACGGCGACCGCCTCGCCGGGCTGGAAGAGGAGGCCGCGCGCCCGGCCCGGCGGCTGGCCGCGCTGCTCGCGACCGCGCGCGAGGTGGCCCACCAAGGCGTCGAAGAGGCGCTGTGGCGCGTATGGAAGGCCAGCGGCCTGGAGCAGCGCTGGCTGACGCTGTCCGAGCGCGGCGGTATCGCGGGCGCGCAGGCGGATCGGGACCTGGACGCGGTGGTGGCGCTGTTCGAGGCGGCCGCGGAGTACGCGGACCGGCTGCCCGGCTCGGACATCACCGGCTTCGTGGACGAGTTGCGGCGGCAGCAGATCGCGGGCAGCTCGCTGGCGCCCTCCGCCCCGGCCGGGGACGCGGTCGCGGTGCTGACCGCGCACGCCTCCGGCGGGCGCGAGTGGGAAGTCGTGGCGATTCCCGGGGTGCAGGAAGGGGTTTGGCCGGACCTGCGGCTGCGCGGTTCACTGCTGGGCACCGAGCGGCTGGTGGACGTTGCCTCCGGGGTGGACGGCGGGGTGTCGGCGACCGCGCCGCTGCTGGCCGAGGAGCGCCGCCTGCTGCTGGTGGCCGCAGGCCGCGCGCGGAGTTCGCTGCTGGTCAGCGCGGTGCGCGGGGAGGACGAGCAGCCCTCCCGCTTCCTCGACGAGCTCGAGGGCGTCGCGACCGGGGAACAGGAGCAGCGTCCGATGCTGCGCCCGCAGCGGGGATTGGTGCTGGCCGAACTCGTCGCGGAGCTGCGCCGCGTGGTCTGCGACGGCGAGGCCAAGCCCGGCCGCCGGGAGCGGGCCGCCGCGCAGCTGGCCCGGCTGGCCGCGGCGGGCGTGCCCGGCGCGCACCCGGACGCCTGGTACGGCCTGCCGGAGACGTCCACGGCCGAGCCGCTGATCACCGAGGACGAAGCCGTCCGCGTCTCACCATCCACAGTGGACGTGCTGGCGAAGTGTCCGCTGCGCTGGATGGTGCAGCGCCACGGCGGTGAGGACGCCGCCGAACTCGCCTCGATCACCGGCTCGCTGGTGCACGCCCTGGTGCAGACCGCCGCCGAAGGCGCCGATCGCGAGCAGCTGCGCCGCGCGCTGGACGAGGCGTGGAAGCACGTGGACGCCGGTGCGCCGTGGTTCTCCCGGCACGAACGCCGGCGGGTGGAAGGCATGGTCGAAGCGTTCCTGGGCTGGCTGGCGACCTCCCGGGACGAGCTGACCCAGGTGGGCGTGGAACGCGACCTGGACCTGACCGTCCCCGGGCGGGAAGGCGGCCCGAAGCTGCGGCTGCGCGGCCGCGTCGACCGGCTGGAGGCGGACCCGGGCGGGCGGCCCGTCGTGGTGGACATCAAGACGAGCAAGTCGCCGGTCAGCGGCAACGAGGCGCAGGAGCACCCGCAGCTGGCGGTCTACCAGCTCGCGGCGGCGCTGGGGGCGTTCTCGGACGCTGGCGCGTTCACGGACGACGGTGACCGGCCCGATGCCGGTGGCGGGCCGCAGCCGGGCGGTGCCCGCCTGCTCTACGTCGCCAAGTCCTCCCGGGACGGGCAATGGACCGAACGAGAGCAGCCGGGCCTGGACGAGGACCGCTTGCGCGTGTGGCTGGACGTGGTGCACGACGCCGCGGCCTCCAGCGTCGGCCCTGCGTTCCTCGCCACCGAGAACTCCGACTGCCCACGCTGCCCGGCCCGGCCGAGCTGCCCGGTACATCCCGAGGGGCGCCAGGTCGGGCAGTGAGCTCCGGGCCGCGCGATCGCGCGTTCCTTTCCGCGGGTGAGCCCTGCGTGTAAGTTTACTTACTGAGTTTTCAGTAAGTAGGGAGTGCTGATCATGCTGAGCCGTCGCTGCGCACTGGGCTGGCTTGGGGCCGCCTGCGCTTCGTTCGCAGGTCCCGGAACCGGTGCTGCGAGCACCGGAACGTCCGCGACCACCCGGGTGCCTGCCGAAGAAAGCCGGGTGCCTGCCGGGGAAACCCGGATGCCTGCCGAGGAAACGCCGCACGAGCGGACCTTCATGGGCTGGCCGTCGCGGTACGCGCCGTGGGGACGTGACCTGCCGAGCGTGCGCGGCGACATCGCCGGATTGGCACGCGCCATCGCCCGCTTCGAGCCCGTCGTGCTGCTCGCGCGTCCGGACGAAGCCGACGACGCGCGTCGTGCCTGCGGCGGCGCCGTCGAAGTGCTGCCCGTTCCGGTCGACGACCTGTGGCTGCGCGACACCGGTCCGACGTTCGTGCGCACCGAGTCGGGATTGGCCGGTGTGGACACGCGCTTCAACGGCTGGGGCGGCAAGCAGCGCCACCCCGCGGACGGGAAGGTGGCGCGGCGGCTGCTCGAGCACTACGGAATCCCGCGCATCCCGGCTCCGCTGGTCACCGAGGGCGGCGCACTGGAAGTCGACGGCGATGCCACGTTACTGGCGACCGAGAGCTCCATCGTCAACGACAACCGGAATCCGGGGCGGTCCCGCGCAGAACTGGAATCCGGCCTCAAGGCCGCGTTCGGCGCGCGGAAGGTCATCTGGTTCCCCGGCGTGCGCGGCGCGGACATCACCGATTCCCATGTGGACGGTCTGGTTCGCTGCACCTCGCCGGGAACGATGCTGCTCGACCGGCCCGGGCCAGCGGACTCGGAGCAGTACCACCAGGCTCGCGCCGTGCTGACGAGCACCACGGACGCGGCGGGCCGGGAACCGGAGATCGTCGACCTGCCGCGGCCCGATCCGGGCGCGATCGGCAGGCACGGCGAGGACTTCTTCGGCTCCTACATCAACTACTACGTGGCCGGCGGCGCCGTGATCGCGCCGGCCTTCGGCGACCGGGCCGCGGACGACCGGGCCGCCGGTATCCTCCGGGAGCTGTACCCGGGACGCGAGGTCGTAGGAGTCCGCATCGATCACATCGCCGAAGGTGGCGGCGGTATCCACTGCGCCACCCAGCAGCAGCCACGGCGATGAGCCGCAGAACCAGGCTCAGCACCGCCGATCGGCAGGCACTGCTGCTCGAAGCCACCTGCCGGGTGATCGCGAGCAGCGGCATCCGCGGGCTGCGCGTCGACGCCGTCGCGGCCGAAGCGGAAGTGTCGACGACGCTGCTGTACTACCACTTCACCAGCCGGGCGGGCCTGCTCGCCGCGACCATGGAGTTCGTCGACGAGCGCGCGGGCGGCTACACCCGGGCACCGGACGGCCTGCCCGGCCGCGCCCGGCTCGAGCACCAGCTCACCAGCGAGTTCCAGGACACCGCCCAGGTGCGGACGAACTCGGCGGTGTGGAACGAATTCCGCGCCGCCGCCGTGTTCGACCCGAGCCTGCGCGCGGCCGTCGACGCGGCGAGCCGGACGTGGCGGAGCACGGTCGTTAGCCTCGTCGCGGAAGGTCAGCAGGACGGCAGCGTCGATCCCGGAGTGGACCCGGAGCCCGCGGCCGAGCGGCTGACGGTTCTGGTCGAAGGGCTCTCCAGCCGCTGGCTCGCCGAGCTGCTCACCACCGCCCGGGCGCACCAGCACATCAGCGCCGCGCTCGAACTGGAATGCCCCGGTCCGTAGCCGGGATGGCCCGGGTGCTCGATCGCGGGCGCGGCGTGCGGCTACGTTGGGGAGGGTTCGGCCAAGAAAGGGGAGACATGCCGCAGCACGCGAACGGCCTGCACCACCACGGATACGTGGAGCGATCCACGCTCTCGAACGCGCTGACCGCGCCGGAGCGGCGGATGCTCGATCCGGACGAGGTGATGCACTCCCCCGAAGAAGTCGCCGCGTGGCTGGCGGGCACGCTGCGCGCGGCCATGGGGCTCACCGAGGACGAGGTCGCGTTCACCGACGAGAACCAGATCTGGCTCACCGAGTCGCGCCGCGGCGAGACCATCGTGACCGGGCTCAACGACGGCCCGACGATCACCGCGGAAGCGATCTACGACAGCAATTGCGAGTGCGAGCGGCAACTGAAGCCAGTCCCCGCCAAGAAGCGCCGTTGAGATCTTCGATCTCGGTCTGCATAGGTGGTCGGGTAGCGGAACCTCAGCGGCTTCCTCGCTGCGGGATCGATTTCTGACGTATGCCCATACGCGGCGAAATCGCTGTCCTCGCGAGGAAGCCGCTGAGAACCCGCCGGTGGTTCGGTTGCTTGCATGGTCGCCCGTCAGCGGCTTCGCCGCTGAGAAGATGAAGATCGAAGGATGTCGTGCTGGTCGACGGGTGAGCGTTGTTGGTCGGCCGGAGAGCGGCGTTGGTCGACCGGTTAACGGTGTTGGCTGGCCGGGGAACGGCGTGGGCGGCTAAGGAACCGCGTTGGCTGGCCGGAGAAACGCGTTGCACCGCGTTGCCTGCCGGGGAACCGCGTCGGCCGGGGAACCGCGCTGCTCGGTCGGGGAGTGGTGCTGACCGGTGAATCGGTGCCGTCGGAGCGGCGTGCTACACACGGCGCATGCACGGTGAACAGCTCAGCCCGCAGCGCATCGCCCAGGGGCTCGGGCTGCACCCGCCGACTCCGGAGCAGGCCGCGGTGATCGCCGCGCCCGCCGAACCCGCGCTGGTCGTCGCGGGCGCGGGCGCGGGCAAGACCGAGACGATGGCCGCCCGGGTGGTTTGGCTGGTGGCGAACCGGATCGTCACGCCGGAGCACGTGCTCGGCCTCACCTTCACCCGCAAGGCCGCCAGGCAGCTCGCCGACCGGGTGCGGGCGAGGCTGCGGCGGCTGGCCGGCTCCGGGCTGCTCGACGAGGTCGACCCGAGCGGGCAGCTGCGCACCGCGGTGCTCGCCGAGGAACCGACCGTGCTGACCTACCACGCCTACGCGGGCCGGTTGGTCGGCGAGCACGGGCTGCGGGTGCCGGTGGAACCCGGTGCCCGGCTGCTCACCGGAACCGCGTCGTGGCAGCTCGCGCACCGGGTGGTGGCGACGTGGACCGAGGACCTGGACACCGAGAAGGTGCCCTCCACGGTCACCGGCCATGTGCTGGCGCTGGCCGGTGAGCTGGCCGAGCACCTGGTCCGCCCCGATGCGCTGCGCGAGCACGCCGAGAAGCTGTGCGCGCTGATCGAGAACGCCCCGCGGGCGAAGCGGCAGAAGGCCGAGCTGCCGCAGGACCTCACCAAGATCGTCGCCGCGCAGCGGTTGCGGGCCGCGCTGCTGCCGCTGCTGGATTCCTACGCGCAGCACAAGAGGCGCGAGGCGGCGATGGACTTCGCCGACCAGATGTCCCTGGCCGCGCGGCTGGCCGCCGAGCACCCCGAGGTCGCCGCGGGCGAGCGCGCCCGGTTCGGCGCGGTCCTGCTGGACGAGTACCAGGACACCGGGCACGCGCAGCGGGTTCTGCTGCGGGCGCTGTTCGGGCAGGTCGGCGATCCGCTGCCGGTGACCGCGGTCGGCGACCCGGCGCAGGCGATCTACGGCTGGCGCGGTGCCAGCGCGGCCAACCTGCCCCGGTTCAGCACGGATTTCCCGCGCGGCGATGGCGCGCCCGCGCACCGCTACGGCCTGCTGACCAGCTTCCGCAACCCGCCGGAGGTGCTGAGCCTGGCCAACGCGGCCGCCGAACCGCTGCGCAAGGCCGGGCTGGAAGTCGACGAGCTGCGCGCCCGCGACGGCGCCGACCCCGGCGACATCCGCGCCGCCCTGGTGCAGGACGTGCGGGCCGAGCGCGAGTGGGTGGCCGACCGGATCGCCGAGCAGTGGCACGCGGCGCTGGACGCAAGCGGCGAGCCGCCGACCGCGGCGGTGCTGGTGCGCCGCCGTTCGGACATGGCAGGGCTCGCCACCGCGTTGCGCGAGCGCGGACTGCCCGTCGAGGTCGTCGGTCTCGGCGGGCTGCTGGACGAGCCCGAGGTCCGGGATCTGACGAGCGCGCTGCGGATGCTTGTGGACCCGTTGGCGGGCACCGCGGCGATGCGGCTGCTGACCGGCTCGCGCTGGCGGCTCGGCGCGGCGGACATCGCCGCGCTGTGGGACCGGGCGCGCAGCCTCGGACCGGGCGCGCAGGCGGCCGAAGGTGACGACCCGTCCGAGGTCGTCAGCGGCGCGCTGCCCGGCGAGCAGTCCGAGCAGGCGGGCCTGGTGGACGCGCTGGACGATCCCGGCGGCCCGGAGAACTACTCCGCGGCCGGCTACGAGCGGATCCGCCGGCTGGGCAAGGAACTCGTGGCGCTGCGCCGCCGCCTCGAACAGCCGCTGCCGGAGCTGGTCGCCGATGTGGAGCGCACCCTGCTGCTGGACATCGAGGCGCTGGCCCGCCCGGACGGTTCCGGGCGCATCCACCTGGACGCGTTCGCCGACGTGGTCACCGAATTCGCCACCGCCAGTCCTTCCGCGACGCTGCCCGCGCTGCTGGACTACCTCGCCGCCGCCGAACGCGCCGAGGACGGGCTCGAACCGGGCGAGGTCGAGGTGGCCGAGGACCGCGTGCAGGTGTTGACCACGCACGCCGCGAAGGGCCTGGAGTGGGAGATCGTCGCGGTGCCGCACCTGGTGCACCAGGTCTTCCCGGGGCGCAGGCATTCGGCGTCGTGGCTGACGTCGGTGACCGAGCTGCCGTCGCAGTTGCGCGGTGACGCGCAGGATCTGCCCGCGCTGAACCTGGATCGTCTGTCCGGAATGGACCGCAAGGAGATCCTCGACGAGCTCAAGCGGCACGACGGCGAGTTCGAGGACCGCCGCCTCACCGAGGAGCGGCGGCTGTTCTACGTGGCGTTGACCCGCTCGGAGCGGGTGCTGCTGCTTTCCGCGCACTGGTGGGCCGAAGGCGCGAAGAAGCCGAAGGGACCGTCGGACTTCTTCACCGAACTCGCGCACGTGTTGCGCGGGTCCGACGTCGGCGAACTCGCGCAATGGGCCGACGAACCGCCGGAGGACGCGGAGAATCCGCTGGCCGAGACGGTGCGTTCGGTCGAATGGCCCGCGGATCCGCTGGGTGCTCGGCGAAGTGCCGTGTCCGCGGGTGCCGACATGGTCCGCGCTGCGATGGCCGCCGCGGCTTCGGAGTCCACTGTGGATGAAAGCGTGCCTGCCGCGGAACCCGGGGCCGCGGAAGAAGTGCCGCGCGAAGAGGACCTGCCCGAAGCATCGGGCATCCCGGACGGACAAGCCTCCGACGGACACAGCCCGGACGAACAGGGCCCGGACGGACAGGGCCTGGACGGGCAAGCCCTGGACGGGCAAGCCCCGGACGGGCAAGCCCTGGACGAACACAGTCCGGGCGAAGACATCCCGGGCGAAGAGATCCCGGAAGACGAGCTCAACTGGGCGCGCGACGTCGACGTCCTGCTGGCCGAACGCGAAGCCGCCGCGCGGCGCCGCGACCAGGTGGCGCTACCCGGCAACCTGTCGGTGAGCCGCCTAGTCGAACTCGCCGACGACCCGGAAACCCTCGCCCGCAAGCTGCGCCGCCCGCTGCCGCTGCCGCCGAACCCGATGGCGCGGCGCGGCACCGCGTTCCACGAGTGGCTGGAGCACCGGTTCGGCAGCAGCGCGCTGATCGACGTGGACGAACTTCCCGGCGCGGGCGACGAAACGGCCTCTCCGCAGGACGACCTCGAACAGCTCAAGGCCGCGTTCCGCAGCGGATCGTGGGCCGGACGCACCCCGCACAAGGTGGAGGTGCCGTTCGAGACCCAGGTGGAAGGCGTCGTCGTGCGCGGGCGGATGGACGCCGTGTTCGCCGACCCGGACGGCGGCTGGACCGTGCTGGACTGGAAGACCGGCGGCGTGCCGGACGACGACCGGCTGCCCGCGCTGGCCGTGCAGCTCGCCGCGTACCGGCTCGCCTGGTCGTCGCTTTCCGGCGCACCGCTGGAAGAAGTCCGCGCCGCGTTCCACTACGTGCGGCACGACCGGACGCTGCGGCCCGCCGACCTGCTGGATGCCGACGGCCTCCGCGAGCTGATCACGTCCGTCCCGCGAGCATCCACCGACGCCTGAGACCCCGCGGTGTCGGCTGCTCGGGCTGGAAAGCGGCTGCACCGCTTGAAAAAGCGAACCCCGGGTTCCAAGACGGGCAGTGGCACGCCGAAGTCGTTGCGATCTTTTCCCATGTCCACACCTTCGAGTGGTGGATCTTGTCTAGGGCCATTCGGGCGGATCAACATGCTTCCTGATGGAGCAGAACCAGTGGAAGCTCAATACGCCGCCGGAAGCGGAAGTCCTCGTGGACACCGATGTGCTGTCGCTGCGCGCGCCCCTGGTGCGGGTGGCCCGGGACGCCGAGGGCACCTGGTCGTTCACCGGCCCCGGCGCCGATCCGCCGACCCAGCGGACCGTGCTCGGCGCCGTCGTCGCCGCGTGGCCGCACGTCTCGGCGCTGACCGACCTGGACCGCGGCGGCGCGGTCGTGTGGTCCTGGACCAGGCACGGCTGGGCGGGTGAGTTCGAGTGCCGCTGCGGCAACTGCGAAACGCCCGTCGCCGCCGACCTGGACCGCCGCAGCTGGCCGTCGGACGTGCAGCCGGACTCCCTGATCAGCGTGGAGAAGTCAGCGCTGTCCGGGCAGGTCACGCTCACCGACATCCTGTCCACGCCGGATGGCGTCGCCTTCCTCGGCCCCGGCAGGCACCAGCGCACCAGCGACCTGATGACGCCGGTGGCCGCGGCGAACGTGGCCCGGCGCTGGCCGCACACCGTGCAGGCGTTGCGCTCGATCAAGAACGGCCGCGGGCTGAGCTGGAACCCCGAAGGGCTCAACTGGCGCGAGTACGTCCTCGCCTGAGCCGTCCGCGAATCGGGTCAGGACGCCGGGCTCTGCTGGCCGCGCTGCAACATCAGCGAATACAGGACTTCCTGCAACCAGCGGCCGAACAACGGGGCGCCGAACTCGGCGGAGCGGTCCTCCGGCTGCAGCAGCACCTCGGACGGTTCCGGGCCGTTGTCCTGCACGACTCCGACGCCGTAGTAGTCCATTTCGGTCATCGGCCACGGGCGGTACGGGTGCCGGGGCGGCAGCACCACGCTGCACGGCGCCAGCGTCATCAGCGTTCCGCAGGCCCGCATCCCGTGCTTGGCCTTGCGCACCGGAACGAGGATTCCGACGATGTCGATCGCGGCGACCGGCAGGTGATCGTGCATGTTGGGCTGCGACCAGGAGCGGAACCAGGCCGGATCGTTCTCCGGGGTCCAGCCGTGCGCACACCGCCACCGGTGCACGTCCGGCCGGACGCGGGTCACGGCGGCGAATCTGGACCCGAGCGCTGCCACGTCGGAAACGACCTGCCCGTGCCAGCCGAGTGCTGCTGCGGCGTGCTCAAGTTCCTGCACTCGAAGATCGTAAACCTCGCGGGTGACCGTGCTTACTCGCCCGCCTCGCGGCGGACCCGCAGCGCCCAGGCCACGAGCGGGATCTGCAGCGGCAGCCTGCCGTAGGCGATCAGCCGCAGTGGCAACGGTTTCCGGCGGAAGTCGGCGGCCATCCGCAGGTTGGCCGGGAACACGCCGACGAACAACCCGGCGGTCACCAGCGCCCCGGCCCGCCGAGTGCGCGGGTGCGCCACGGCGGCCGCGCAGCCCAGCTCGGCCGCCCCGGACACGTAGGTCCAGGTGCGGGCGGAACCCGGCAGCGATCGCGGGACGATCCCGTCGAACGGCTTCGGGCGCAGGAAGTGCAGCGCGCCCATCGTGGCGAGGGCTCCGGAGAGCACGCGGACCGAACGTTTCGCGGACATGCCCGGCAGCCTCGCACGGGCGGCCGCGGCGGACAATGCCCCGCAGCTTTCCGGGATCCGGCTCCCGTTCGCCCGGTCCGTCCGGGTTGTCGCGGGCGCCGCAACGGTCTCCGGCGCGGTTGCCGACCGGCGTTGGTTCGGCCGGGTGCGCCCGGGTTATGTTCTGCGGGTCCGACGCGACCACGGCGAACGAGCCGGAATCGGGGGAGTGGTGAGCGAACGCGCGACGGCCGCAGGCGGACCTGCGACGGCCGCAGGCCGGGTGGGCGCGTGGTGAGCGGGCGCGGCCGCATCTCGCCCGCCTCGCTGATCAACGCGCGGGCGCGCGAGGAGACCGGCGACCGGCTCACCGACCGCCCGGACCACACCCTCGTCGGCGTGATCCGGATGCCGGAAGCGCGGGTCAGCCCCGGGCGTTCCATCGTGCGCCGGATCATCGGCGCGATCCTGGCGCTGGCGGCCACCGTGCTGATCGTCTACTTGGGACGCGACGGGTACCGGGACTCCGCGGGCGGCGAGCTGAGCCTGCTCGACGTCGTCTACTACGCCACGGTTTCGCTGTCCACGACCGGCTACGGGGACATCACCCCGATCAGCCCGCTGGCGCGGCTGGTGAACGTGCTGGTCATCACGCCGCTGCGGGTGCTGTTCCTGATCGTGCTGGTCGGCACCACCCTCGAAGTGCTCACCGAACGCTCCCGGCAGGCGCTGAAGATCCAACGTTGGAGGTCCAAGGTGCGCGACCACGTGGTCGTCATCGGCTACGGGACGAAGGGCCGCTCCGCGGTCACGGCGCTGCTCGGCGACGGGGCCGACCCGGGGCGGATCGTGGTCGTGGACACCGACCACGCCGCGCTGGAGACGGCGTCCTCGCTGGGCCTGGTGACGGTGAACGGTTCGGGAACCCGCTCGGACGTGTTGCGCGTGGCGGGCTTGCCGCGGGCGCGCGCGGTCGTGATCGCGCCCGCGCGCGACGACACCGCGGTGCTGGTGACGCTCACCGCCCGCGAACTGGCGCCGAAGGCGCAGATCGTGGCCGCCGTGCGGGAAGCCGAGAACGTGCACCTGCTGCGGCAGTCCGGTGCGGACTCGGTGGTGGTCTCCAGCGAGACCGCGGGCAGGCTGCTGGGCATGGCGACCACCACGCCGTCGGTGGTGGAGATGTTCGAGGACCTGCTCACCCCGGACGTGGGGCTGGCGATCGCCGAACGCGAGGTGGAGCCGTCGGAGGTCGGCGGTTCGCCGCGGCACCTGTCGGACATCGTGCTCGGCGTTGTCCGCGGCGACGAGCTGTACCGGGTGGACGCTCCGGAAGCCGATGCGATCGAGGACGGCGACCGGTTGCTCTACGTCAAGAAGGTCACCCCGGCCGAACCGTGAACCCCGGCCGGACCGTGAGCGGGCCGGTGCGCGAACACGCCACCCGGCGTTCTGGGACGATCACACCGTGGGGCGACGAGGTGGTTCGGCATCGGTGGGGCTGATCCTGGTTGTGCTGGGACTGCTCGGCCTCGGCGTGGTGGCTTTCTCCTGGTGGCGGCTGTCGGAAAGCGGCCTGCCCGGCGGGCGCACCGCGCAGGCCAAGGTCGTCGAGTCGGTGCCGTGCGGCAGGGCCACGCAGGGCGATCTCGTCGAGGTCCGCGTGGACGGGGAAGTGCGGCGGCTGCGGCTGGACGGTTGCGGGCACAACCGCGGGCAGGAATTCCAGGTGCAGGTCCCGAAGCGCGGCGATCGCGCGTTCCGCGCGGGCGACGCGACGGGTGACGGCGGGCCGAGCACCCGGATCAGCTGGGTGCTGGGCACGCTGGCCGCGGTGGCGGGCGGCGGTTACGCGTTGCTGCTGCGCCGCCCGGAACCCGCCTGATCAGTCCACATCGGATGGTGCGGCGGCCCAGGTGTTGCACGCGGTCACCTCGTTGCCGCTGAATCCCCGGTCGATCCACCTGGTGTTCGTGGCGATGCGGCCGTGGTCGGGCTGCTCGTTGTACTCGTCGCCGCGCGCCCGGGAATCGGCCAGCGCGGGTAGCACGAGGTCGTTGCGCACGCCGCCGTTCTGCAGCGCGGCCAGCGCCATTCCCTCGAAGCAGGTCGCTTGCAGCTCGGAGCGCCGGGTCAGCTCGAGCCCGGCGGGACTGCTGCCGCCTGCGGCCTTGGAGGCGTCGAGGTAGGCCGGGTTGATCCCGCTCATCGCCTGGATCGCGTGCCCGAATTCGTGCGCGAACTGCCCGAGGTAGGCGCCGCCTTCGACGCGGTTCTCCTTCTCCGCGTAGTAGCGCGAAGTCATGTAGATGGTGTTGTCGCTGGGGCAGTACATCGCCGTCTGGTCCCAGGTGCGGTGGCCGCACGGGGTGTTCAGGTCGGTTGCGGTGGTCACCACCGAAGGCGTTCGCGCGGGCAGGTTCGCCGCGCGCAGCGCGGGCGCCCACGCCTGCATCAGGCAGGGCGCCGCGGCTTGGTAGAACGCGTCCTGCGCTGCGGTGTCGGTGGCGAACGGCGGCAACGGGCAAGGCGCGTCGACGGCGCCGTTGCCCGCTATGTTGATCGGGTTCTCGGCCAGTGCGGAAACCGGGCGCGGAGCGCTCGCGTACGCGTGATCGGGTTGGCGCGGGCGAACGGGCCGCCTGGAGGTCGTTTCCTCGTCGGAAGGTTCGGTGCTGGAGGCCGGGGCGGGTAGATCGCTCGGCTCGTGCGTGACCGGCCGGTCGCCGCCGGTGGTGCCGGTGTTGAGGGCGATGGCGCCCACGCCGACCGTGCCGAAGCCGAGCAGGAAGATCCCCACGATGACCAGCCCGACGATCAGCCCCGTGTTGCCGGACCGCCGCTTACCGCCTGCCGAGCGCGGGTCCGGCTGTTGCCTGCGGCCGGATGGCGCACCGGGTCGTTGCGGCGGTGGCTGCGTCATGGCTGGACTCCAAACGACTGGCCGCGCGGCGCGATCGCACCTCGTTGATCGCGGGTGGGAGCTTAGCGTCCATCCGATCGGGGATCGCACGAACTCGATCGATGCGAGACCGTCGGCCGGGCGGGATCGGGCGTTGGGTCCCGTTCTGTCCGTTGTGAGCCGGCGGGATTGCGAGGGGTCGGCCGACGACTCGTCCCGCGGGCCCGGGCGGCTGGGCGATGTGACCGCCCGTTCCGGGGCCGGGCGGGCCGACACGCACCCGCGCCACTCGATCAGGGTTTGATCAGGCGGTGCGAGCGGATGCCGCCCAAGGGCGCGGCGGCCTATCGGCCTTGAACCGCCCGCGACTCGCTGACCAGCCGTTCCGTTGAACTTCCGGGGCACGGGCGGCAGCGGCCGGAGCGCACCGCGCGCAACGCCGCGGCCGGCCGAAGCACGAGCGGAGAGGCAACGGGGGCGTGACGCGCCGTGACCGCGCGGACGTAAGCTGCGGGACATGGTCGAACCCCAACTGCAGCGCCTCACCCTGCCCAACGGGCTGCGCGTGGTGCTCGCGCCGGACTCGGCGCAGGGCGCTTCCGGGCAGGCCCCCGTGGTCGGCGTCAGCGTGCACTACGACGTGGGCTTCCGCTCCGAACCGGAGGGCCGCACCGGCTTCGCGCACCTGTTCGAGCACCTGATGTTCCAGGGCAGCGAGAGCCTGGAGAAGCTCGCGCACTTCCGGCACGTGCAGGGCTCCGGCGGTGTGTTCAACGGTTCGACGCATCAGGACTACACCGACTACTTCCAGGTGCTGCCCGCGGCGGCGCTGGAGCGGGCGCTGTTCTTGGAAGCCGACCGGATGCGCGCGCCGAAGCTCACCGAGGAGAACCTGCGCAACCAGGTGGACGTGGTCAAGGAGGAGATCCGGCTCAACGTCCTCAACCGGCCCTACGGCGGCTTCCCGTGGATCCTGCTGCCGCCGGTGCTGTACTCCACGTTCGCCAACGCGCACAACGGTTACGGGGACTTCACCGACCTGGAGAAGGCCACCGTCGACGACTGCGCGGCGTTCTTCGACACCTTCTACGCGCCCGGCAACGC
Organism: Saccharopolyspora sp. SCSIO 74807; assembly: GCF_037023755.1. NCBI lineage: Bacteria > Bacillati > Actinomycetota > Actinomycetes > Pseudonocardiales > Pseudonocardiaceae > Saccharopolyspora > Saccharopolyspora sp. SCSIO 74807. The sequence continues at coordinate 2,713,999 of NZ_CP146100.1, forward strand.
CGTGCTGACCATCTCGGGGGACTTCGACGCCGAGCACGCGATCGAGCTGGTGCACCGCCACTTCGGCGACGTCCCGGCCCGCGAGGTGCGCCCGCGCCCGTCGTTCGCCGAGCCGTTCCCCACCGAGGAGCTCGTCGGCGAACACGTCGACCCGCACGCGCCGCTGCCCGCGATCGCGTTCGGCCACCGGCTGCCGGACCCGGTCGGCGAGCTCGACCAGTACCTGGCCAACATCGTGCTCTCCGCGGTGCTCACCGACGGCGACGCCGCCCGGCTGCAGCAGCGCATGGTCTACCAGGAGCCGCTGGTGGTGGACGTGCACGCGGGCTGCGGGCTGATGGGCGCGCCGCTGGACGCCCGGGATCCGGACACCTTCACGCTCACCGCCATCCACACCCCGGATGTCGAGGAGGAGCGCGTGGTGGACGCCGTGGACCGCGAACTGGAGAACCTGGCCGAGCACGGTCCGACCGAGGACGAGCTCGCCCGGGTGACCGCCCGCTGGGCCGCCTCGCTGCACCGCGAGAACGACCGCGTCGTGTCGCGCACGCTCGACCTGGGCAGCGCCGAGCTGGTGCACGGCCGCGCCGAACTGGTCGCCGAGCTGCCGCGGCGCATCGCCGAGGTCCGCGCCGACCAGGTCGCCGCCGCCGCGAAGGCGCTGCGCCCGGACACCCGCGCGCTGCTGCGGGTGCGGCCCGCCAACGACTCGAACTCCGCCGGAGGTGCGGCATGACGCAGGCAACCCACCGCAGCGCCGAAGAGATCGGCCGCACCGAGGCGGGGCCGCGCCCGCTGCCGCCGCTGGCCGAGCCGCGCCCGCTGCGTTCGCCGGAGGTCGTCGACACCGAGCTGGCGAACGGGCTGCGCGTGATCGCCGTCCGGCACGGTGCGGTGCCGCTGGTCGAAGCCAGGCTCCGCATCCCCTTCGCCGGGGACGACGCGATGCACCCGGCCCGCGCGGAAGTGCTGGCCGAGACGCTGCTGACCGGCACGGCCACCCGCGACCGGGTCAAGGTCGACACCGACCTGGCCCGGGTGGGCGGTGAGCTGCACGCGGTGGTCGACCCGGAGCGGCTGAGCCTCGCGGGCAGCGCCCTGTCCAGCGGGCTGGACACGCTGCTGGACGTGCTCGCCGACGCCCTGACCGGCGCGGCCTACACCGAGCAGGAGGTCGCCGGTGAACGCGACCGCCTGGTCGAGCGGATCGCCGTGGCCCGCTCGCAACCGCGCGTGATCGCGCGCGAGGAGCTGCAGCGGGTCCGCTACGGCGATCACCCGTTCGTCCGCGAAGTTCCGGAGGCCGAGGACGTCGCCCAGGTCACCGCGGAGGACGTGCGCGCGCTGCACGCCCAGGCCGTGCTGCCGCGCGGGTCGGTGCTGGTGCTGGCGGGCGACATCGACCCGGATTCGGTGATCGGTGAGGTCGCGCGGATCCTCGGCGGCTGGGATTCCGATGCGCGGGCCCGCGAGCTGCCGGACCTGCCCGAGCTGCGCGGCGGCGACGTGCGGCTGGTGCACCGCGAAGGCGCGGTGCAGTCGCAGCTGCGGCTGTCCGCGCAGGGCCTGCACCGGACCGACGAGCGCTACCCGGCGTTGCAGATCGCGAACCTGTGCTTCGGCGGCTACTTCTCGTCCCGGCTGGTGGAGAACATCCGGGAGGACAAGGGCTACACCTACGGCGCGCACTCCTCCTTCGAGTTCACCCGCGGTGCGGGCACGATCCTGGTCGACGCGGACACCGCCAGCGAGGTCACCGCGGCCGCGCTGCTGGAGACCCGCTACGAGCTGGGCAGGCTCGCGCTGGTCCCGCCGAGCACCTCGGAGGTCGAATCGGCCAGGCAGTACGCCATCGGCGGGCTGCTGACCTCCACCTCCTCGCAGTCCGGGATGGCATCGATGTTGTCCACGCTGGCCGCTTCCGGGCTGGACCACCGCTGGCTCACCGCGCATCCGGACCGGTTGCGCGCGGTCACCGCCGAACAGGTCGCCGAGGCGGCGCTGCACTACGCGCCGACCGCGTTCACCGGCGTGATCGTCGGCGACGCGAACAAGATCGGCGACCAGTTGCGCGCACTGGGCGGGGTGGTGCTGCCGTGACCGGCGCATGCGCGCAATCCCCCGCGCAGCACCACGATGGGGGCGGTTTCCAGCTGGACGCCGCGCCGCTGCTGTCCCGTTCCACTGTGGACCGCACCGAGCTGCTGCGGGAGGTCCCGCCCGCCGAGCTGTGGGCCTCCGGCAAGGTGCTGCTCGTCGACGGCAAGGGCCGCACCCAGGTCACGCCGGACGGCGGGCTGGTCTTCGAGGAGGCGGCCGCCTTCGGCGAGCAGCCGATCCCGCACGCGGTGCTGCTCGGCAGCCAGCAAGGCACCACCTACTGGGCGCTGCGCACCGAACGCGACGGAGCGCAGGAAGGCTGGAAGGACCTGCGGGTCGCGGGCGCGCTGCTCGACGACACCGATGCGGGCCTGCTCACCACCGCCGTCGGCCTGCTGAACTGGCACGACCACTCCCGCTACTGCGCGGTGTGCGGCGCGGCGACGAACCGGGTCAAGGCCGGCTGGGCGCGGCGCTGCTCCGGCTGCGACCGGGAGGAGTACCCGCGCACCGACCCGGCGGTGATCTGCCTGGTGCACGACGGCGCCGACCAGGTGCTGCTGGCGCGCCAGCCGAGCTGGCCGCCGCAGCGGTTCTCGGTGATCGCCGGGTTCGTCGAGGTCGGCGAGTCGCTGGAAGCCTGCGTGCAGCGCGAAGTGGCCGAGGAGGTCGGGGTGCACGCCGACCGGGTGCGCTACCTGGCCAGCCAGCCGTGGCCGTTCCCGCGCTCGCTGATGCTCGGGTTCTCCGCCGTGGCCGACCCGGCGCAGCCGTTACGGCCCGCGGACGGCGAGATCGAGGAGGCCCGCTGGGTGTCCCGCTCGGACGTGCAGGCCGCCATGAACACCGAGGACGGCATCATCCCGGGCCTGCGGCTGCCGCCCAGCGTCTCCATCGCGCATCGGATGCTGCGCGGCTGGGCCTTCTGGACGGACTGATCGGGCGCAGTCGTCCCGGAGCGGCCGCAGCACGGAGAAGGCGGCGAACTCCCAGCTCAGCAACGGTGCGCGAAACGCGCCGCGAGGGTTGCCGCCGGTCGGTCGCGCGGTTCTGCGAGGATGCCCGGCATGGCCGATCAACCGCGACTCCTGGAAGGTCTGGATCCGGAGCAGCGGGCAGCGGTCACCGCACCACGCGGCCCGGTCTGCGTGCTGGCGGGCGCGGGCACCGGCAAGACCCGCACGATCACGCACCGCATCGCGTACCTGGTGCAGCGCGGCCTGGTCGTGCCGCAGCAGGTGCTCGCCGTGACGTTCACCGCCCGCGCCGCAGGTGAGATGCGCACCCGGTTGCGCGGGCTCGGCGCCGCAGGAGTGCAGGCGCAGACGTTCCACGCGGCCGCGTTCCGGCAGTTGCGCTACTTCTGGCCGCGGGTGCACGACACCCAGGTTTGGCCGCTGGTGGACAACAAGTTCCGCCTGGTCGTGCAGGCCGCGAACCGGGTCGGCCTGTCCACCGAGAAGGAGTCGGTGCGCGACCTGGCAAGTGAGATCGAATGGTCCAAGGCGGGCCTGGTCGGACCGGACGGCTACGCCACCGCGGCCGCGCGGGCCGGGCGGGACGTGCCGGTCGCGCCGCACCAGCTGGCCAAGGTCTTCGCGGCCTACGAGCAGCTCAAGAACGAAGCCCGGATGCTGGACTTCGACGACCTGCTGCTGCACACCGCGGCGATCCTGGAGGAGCACCCGGACGTCGCCGAGGAGTTCCGCTCCCGGTACCGCTCGTTCGTCGTGGACGAGTACCAGGACGTGAACCCGTTGCAGCAGCGCGTGCTGGACGGGTGGCTGGGTCCGCGCGACGACCTGACCGTGGTCGGTGACGCGAACCAGACGATCTACTCCTTCGCCGGAGCGTCCCCGAAGTGGCTGGTGGGCTTCCCGAAGCGGTTCCCGGAAGCGACCGTGGTCCGCCTGGAACGCGACTACCGCTCCACTCCGCAGGTGGTCTCGCTGGCGAACAGCGTGATCGGCGCGGCCCGCGAACGCCCCGCCGGAACGCGGCTCAGGCTCGTCGGCCAGCGCGCGGACGGCCCGGAACCGGAGTTCGCCGAGTACGACCACGAGCCCGCGGAAGCCGAAGCGCTCGCCCGCAGGATCGCCGAGCTGGCGGGCCGCGGCGTGGCGCTGTCCGAGATCGCCATCCTGTTCCGCGTCAACGCGCAGTCCGAGGTCTACGAGAAGGCGCTGTCCGACGCCGAGATCCCGTACCAGGTCCGCGGCGGTGAGCGGTTCTTCGCCCGCAACGAGGTGCGCCAGGCGATGGTCGCGCTGCGCACCGCCGAGAACCGGTCCGACGCTGGTGCGGACCTGCCCGCCGCGGTGCGCTCGGTGCTCGGCGAGGTCGGGTTGACCGAGGAGCCCCCGCCGGGCGGTTCGGCCCGCGAGCGCTGGGAATCGTTGATCTCGCTGGTCGAATTGGCCGAGGAGCTGGCTTCGTCGGTTCCCGATGCGGGCCTGCCGCGCTACGTCGCCGAGCTGGAGGCCCGCGCGGAGTCGCAGCACCCGCCGACCGTCGAAGGCGTCACGCTCGCCTCGCTGCACGCAGCGAAGGGCTTGGAGTGGGATGCGGTGTTCCTGGCCGGGCTGGTCGAGGGCACGCTGCCGATCCAGCACGCCGAGGACGACTCCGCGATCGAGGAGGAGCGGCGGCTGTTCTACGTCGGCGTCACCCGCGCCCGCGAGCACCTGCACCTGTCCTGGGCGCTGGCCCGCGCCGCGGACGGCCGCCGCTACCGGCGCCGGAGCCGGTTCCTGTACGGCCAGGTCCCGGACGGGCATCCGGCGGCGCTGCCCGCGAAGACCCGTTCGGCGGCGGCCGCCGCGCCGCGCAACCGGTCCCAGCCGCGCTGCCGCAGCTGCACGGCGGTGCTGGTGAGCACGATGGACATCAAGCTCGGCCGCTGCGCGGACTGCCCGTCCGATGTGGACGAGACCTTGCTGGAGCGGCTGCGCGCCTGGCGCGGCGAACGCGCCCGGCAGCTGAGCGTGCCCGCCTACGTCGTGTTCACCGACGCGACGCTGACCGCGATCGCCGAGCAGCGCCCGCCGGACGAGGCCGCGCTGGTGGCGATCTCCGGCATCGGAGCGACCAAGGTCCGCAAGTTCGGCGCCGACGTGCTCGCCCTGGTGCAGGGCGAGCACACCCGAAGCTGATCCGCCCGAGCGCGCTCCGGTTGCGCTGAACAGCATTTTTTCCGCGATCGGCGGAACTTCGAAAAATCGGTTGCGGGCCGCTTCGCGGGCCCCATACTCTGCATATCGCGCAGCCGAGGTGTCCGGAACCCGGCGTCGACCCGGAAGGAGGTGGCAGTGATGAAGAGCTTGCAGACGCTCGGTACCCCTGGCCACCCCATGTCCGGGGGTACCGCGCTGTTCCAGGAATTTCCGGCCTGGCTCGGCTATGACCGCGTTCGCACCCTGCCGCGTCTGATCGACGTGGCACTGCCGGTTGCCGACCGTTCCGTGCCGGTTCGCATGGAGTCGTTCCTCGATCCACTGATCTAGGACCGCCCTCCAGGGCTTTTTCGAAGGCCGCGGACCCGCACCAGCCGGGTCCGCGGCCTTTTTGTGCGCACCCACCTCGAAGCAAATGCCGATGTTCTGGGGAATTCCCCACCGTCCGCGCGGGCAGCCGCACTGCCCGGGCAGGTAGGAGGAAAGATGTTCAGCACGAGCGTCCCGATATGCAGCGGGACGGACGGCGAAGGCGGTGGCGCCATCGGCGCGCTGCTCGACGCCAGCGGGCAGGCCGAGCAGGTGCCCTGCCGTCGCGACCCCGACCTGTGGTTCGCCGAGGCCCCCGCGGAGCTGGAGCGGGCCAAGGCGCTGTGCGCGGACTGCCCGATCAAGCAGCCCTGCTTGGAGGGCGCGTTGTCCCGGGGCGAGCCCTGGGGCGTGTGGGGCGGGGAGATCTTCGAGCGCGGCGCGGTCGTCGCGCGCAAGCGACCCCGCGGCCGCCCCCGCAAGAACGCCGCCGAGCCGGCGCGGCGATCGGTTTCCGCGCAGCAATCCTCCGGGAACCGGACCGCAGATCAGCAGCAGGCCGCACCGGAGACTTCCGGCGCGCAGCGGGACGAACAGGAGCAGGCGGCATGAACCCCCACGACGCACTCACCGGATCCCACCGAGCCATCACCCACTCGAAAGAAGCGATCACGATGCTCATTCCAGAAGAACTGGCGAGATCCCGAAAACACGACCTCCTGCGGGAAGCGCGGCAGGCCCGGATGATCCGCGCGTGCACCGCGGGGCGCTGGTGGCGCAAGTTGGCGCGGTTCGCGCAGAAACGCGCGGACCGCGCACGACAACGCGCGGCTTGGCCGTAAAGTGCGCGATCATGGGTCATTCGCATTCGCACGACGGAATCGACTGGAACGACAAGATCGCGTCGCTGCGGGAACGGGACGAACTGCTCGCACCGGAATCCGCGGAGCTGGCGCGGGCGCTGTTGCGCAAGCAGGACCGTTCGGTGATCGACGTGGGTTCCGGGGCGGGCGGCATGTCGGCGGCGTTCGCGGATGCGCTGTGGGACACCGGCGGCACGGTCGTGCTGGTCGATTCGGCGCCGGAGCTGCTGGCGGAGGGCGAACGCAACGCGGCCGCCGCGGCGGGCTCCGGCGTCGCGGTGCGCTCGGTCGCCGTCGATGTAGCTGCGGGTGACCTGTCCCAGGTCGGTGTGGCCGACCTGGTGTTCGCCTCCCGCGCGGTGCACCACCTGCCGGACCAGGTCGCCGGTCTGCGGCGGCTGGCGAGTCTGGTGCGGCCGGGCGGCCAGCTGGCGATCGTGGAGTCCGGGCTCGAACCGCGGGCGTTGCCGTGGGACGTGGGGCTGGCCGAACCGGGCCTGGAGCTGCGGCTGGCCGCGGCCCGGGCCGAGTGGTTCCGCGAGATGCGGGCGGACATGGGCGGCTCGGTGCGGATGCCGTTCGGCTGGTCCCGCGCGCTGGCCGAGGCCGGTCTCGAGCGGGTGCGTTCCTGGACGCAGCTGGTGGACCGGCCCGCGCCGGTGTCCGGTCCGGCGTTCACGGCCGTCCTGGAACGCCTGGAGTGGTTGCGCCGCGGCGCGGAGGGCCGGGTCGCGCAGCAAGATCTCGACGCGGTCGACGCGCTGCTCGACCCGGACGGCCCGCACTACGTGGGCGGTCGCGACGACGTGTACTACCTGGTCGCCGACACGGTCCACGTGGGCGGCAAACCCGCCGGTTGAGGTCCGGCGCGGCCGTCCGTCGCCGGTAGCCGCACCGGCCGGCGCCGCAGGCAGGCGGTTGCGGTCGGCTCAGTCCTGCGCGGGCTCGGCCGCGAAACCGGGCTGCCAGCGCGTGATGATCTCGCGCGCGGCGAACTCCGAGTCGAGCTGGCACAGGATGCCCGTCGCCCCGAGCGTGACCCGGTGGATCAGCAAGTAGTCCGGGGGCAGGTTCAACGACCGGCCGGTGCGGAAGTCCGGGCTGCGCAGATCACCGACCCGCTCGGCCTGCCGCTGCATCCACTCGCGGCTGAAGTGGAACCGCTCGGTGCGCACCGGGTCCACGAACGGGCCCAGGTAGGCGATCACGTCTTCGGCGCGCAGCGCGCTGTCGGTCTGCACGAACCGGTCCTCGCGCAGCAGCCTCAGCAGGTCGTCCGCCCGATCCTCCAGTGCCAGCCGCATCATCCGCCCCAGCACCGGCGGCAGGCCGTCGGCCAGCCGGGCGACCGCGCCGAAGTCGATCACGATTAACCGGCCGTCCTCGCCCAGCAGGAAATTGCCGGGATGCGGATCGGCGTGCAGCAGCCCGGAACGCTGCGGCGAGGAGAAGTGGAACTCGGCCAGCAGCCGTCCCGCCTCGTTGCGCTCCTGCTGCGTACCGTCGGCGATGATCTCGGCGAACGGCTTCCCGGTGACCCACTCGGTGATCAGCACCTGCGGGGCGCTGGCCAGCACCTTCGGCACCCGGACCAGGTCGTCGCCGGCGAACGCGGTGGCGAACGCGCGCTGGTTGGCGGCCTCGGTGCGGTAGTCCAGCTCTTCGACCATCCGGTCTTGCAGCTCCGCCAGCAGCGGCTTGATCTCCGCGCCCGGCGCCAGCGACTGGAACAACCGGGAGAACCTGCTCAACTGGCGCAGGTCCGAACGCAGTGCCTCCGCCGCTCCGGGATACTGCACCTTCACCGCCACGTCCCGGCCGTCGTGCCAGACGGCGCGGTGCACCTGGCCGATGCTGGCAGCGGCGGCGGGCTCGTCGTCGAACTCGGCGAACCGGTCCCGCCAGGCACGCCCGAGCTGGGTGTCGAGCACGCGCCGCACGCTGTCCCCGGACATCGGGGGAGCGGCGGACTGCAGCTTGGTCAGCGCCTCCCGGTACGGCTCGGCCATCTCGTCCGGCACGGCGGCCTCGAACACGCTCAACGCCTGGCCGAACTTCATCGCACCGCCCTTGAGCTGGCCGAGCACGGCGAACAGCTGCTCGGCGGTGCGCGCGGAGAGTTCCGCGTTGATCTCTTCCGAGGTGTGCCCGGTGAGCCGCTTGCCCCAGCCGGCGGCCACCCGCCCGGCCACGCCAAGCGGGAGGCTCGCGAGTTTGGCGGTGCGTTGCGCCGCCCGGCGGGGGATGTCGGTCACGAAGGCTCCTTTGCGCAGCGCAGCAGAACCGTCCCGAGGAACGAAAAGTTGTCGAGTGTCGGGGGGCCGGAGCACATCGTAGTGGTTCACCGAGGGCTTGTGGGGATCTCGATCGCGCCGGAACCGCCCGCCGGCCCGGCTGTCGATCTTGCCGCCGCCCGTTGCGGCCGCGGCGGCAAGATCGACGGCCTGCCGTGGGTGACGATTCGTGCCTCGGGAACCACGCTTGCTGCGGTGGTGCTCGTGCCGGTCGCTCCCACCAGGTGCGCGACCGGCGCCGCCGCGGGCTCTGCGCCGTCGTCTCGCGATGCCGGCGCCGACGCCCTACGCGAGCCGACCGACCAGCTGCGCCGAGCTCGGGCGGCAGGCGCTCAGGACGACTTGCCCAAGATGCGGGTCATGCGGGTGCCGCACACCGGGCAGGTGCCCTTGGCCATCCGGCGGCCGTTGGTCTCCGTGATCTCGCCGGAGAAGTCCCGCTTCTCCCGGCACTTCACGCAGTAACCGTTGTAGGTCTCGGCCACGGCGCTCTCCTTCGTGTCGTGCTGGCAGCGGCGCCTCGCGCCGCCGGTCCGCCCGGTCCGGGCCGCGCAGGGAACCGTACCGGCGATCGAATCGCTAGCACTGCATTACGGTGATCGCATGTTCGGGCGAATGGAGTAACGCTTTAGGGGATCACGCCGAGTAGGCGCTGCGGAAATGCTCACAGCCGTGTCCCGCTGTCGGTGTCGGTCGCTAGGGTCGGATCTCGTGGCAGAACCGCAGGTCGAGGTGCGCCGCAGCAAACGCCGCCGCCAGACCGTCAGCGCGTATCGGGATGGCGACAAGGTCGTGGTGCTGCTCCCGGCACGGATGAGCCGGGCAGAAGAGAAGAAATGGGTGGCCGAGATGCTCAGCCGCCTGCAACGCAGCGAAACCCGCCGCCGGTCACCGGCGCGGGAGTCGGACGAGGCGCTGGTGCAGCGCTGCCGCGAACTCTCCGAGCAGTACTTGGACGATCGCGCCGAGCCGCGCTCGATCCGCTGGGTGCCGCCGATGCGCACCCGCTGGGCCTCGTGCACGCCGAGTTCCAAGACCATCCGGATCAGCAACCGGCTGCGCGACGTGCCGAGCTGGGTGCTGGACTACGTGCTGGTGCACGAACTCACGCACCTGCTGGTTCCCGGGCACGGCGCGGACTTCTGGAAGTGGGTCAACCGCTACCCGAAGACCGAGCGCGCCGTGGGCTACCTGGAAGGGCTCTCCGCCGCGGCGAACCTGGACCTGACCTTGGACGGCGATCCGGTGGACTGATGCCGGCGCCGCAGCCACAACGGCGCCCCGCGCTTTCCGAGCGAACGGACCGTTCGACCAAGCTAGTGGGACGAACAGGCCGTTCACTCCGCGGCGCCGGTTTGTGTGCGGGCGACGCGGCCGTCACTTGTCCTGCTGGTCGTCCCGGCCCTGCTGGTCGTTCTCGCCCTGCTCGCCGCCGTCCTGGCCCGCTTCGTCCTGCTTCGCCTCGTCCTGTTCGGCCGCCTCGGCGCGCTTGATCGCGGCGATCGGGTCGTCCAGGTCGGAACTCGCGCCCCAGCGATCGGCGAAGTCCAACGGCTCGTCCAGGTCGGCCGCGCTCGGCAGCAGGTCGGGGTGGTCCCAAACCCGGTCCCGGCTGTCCACGCCGTGCCGCTCGGTCATCAGCCGCCACAGGTTCGCCGCGTCCCGCAGCCGCCGCGGCCGCAGCTCCAGGCCGATCAGCGTGGCGAAGGTCTGCTCGGCGGGCCCGCCGCTGGCGCGCCTGCGGCGGATCGTCTCGCGCAACGCGTCCGCTCCCGGCAGCCGGTCGCTGACCGCGTCCGAGACGACCACGTCCACCCAGCCCTCGACCAGCGCGAGCAGCGTCTCCAGCCGGGTCAGCGCGGCCTGCTGCTCCGGGGTGTTCTTCGGCTCGAGCATCCCGGACCCCATCAGCTCCTGCATCGAGCTGGGATCCGTCGGGTCGATCTTGCTGGCCATGTCCTCCAGCGAGGAGGTGTCGACCTGGATGCCGCGCGCGTACTCCTCGACGGTGGCCAGCAGCCGCTGCCGCAGCCACGGCACGTGGCTGAACAGCCGGTGGTGCGCGGCCTCCCGCGCGGCCAGGAACAAGGTGACCTCTTCGAGCGGGCGGTCCAGCCCCTCGACGAAGCGCTGCACGTTCGCGGGCAGCAGCGCGGCGGTGCCCTCCGGCGCCAGCGGCAGGCCGACGTCGGTGGAGGTGAGCACCTCGGCGCCGAGCTCGGCGAGGCTGTTGCCCAGCTGCGAACCGAACCCGAGTCCGCCCATCTGCCCGAGCATGGACAGCAGCGGCCCCGCCGCCTGCTTGGCCTCCTCCGGCAACGCCTCCAGCCAGGCGCTCGACACCCGCTGGGCCACCGGGTCGCACAGCCGCTGCCAGGTCGGCAGCGTCTGCTCCACCCAGTCCACCGACGACCAGGACTTGACCGAGCGCACTCCGGCGGGCAGCGCCGTCATCGGATCCGTCCACAGCTCGGCCAGGTGCATCGCGTCCTCGATGCCCTTCACCTGCTGCTGGCTGGGCCGCTCGGTGCGCTGGTTGTTGTGCAACTGCTGCACCGCGAGCTGCTTGGCCAGGTCGTAGTTGACCGGCCCGGAACCGGAACCACCTGGCTGCCCGGAGTGGCTCAGCGCCTGGCCGAGCTGGGTGAGCATCTGCCCGAGCTGGCCCATGTCGAAGTTCGGCATCCCGCCCGGTCCGCCCGAACCGCCGGGCAGCGAGCCGAAGCCGAACCCGAAGCCGGACTGCTGCCCGGAATCGCCGGCGCCACCCTCGGAGCGCCCTTCCGACGAGTCGCGCTTGTCGCGGTCGTCGTCGGGATCCTGCGGGCTGAACCCGAACGGCGTGTCACTCATGCTTCCACCGTACGCGGGCGGGGCGTGCGCGGATAAGGCGCTCACCTGCCCGGTTCGGCGGATGTTCGCAGCTCGTGGCTTGATCGGCGGCGCACCCGGCGGCGGGAATCTCGCGCACGGCGAACACGTACGCTGTCGGCTCGTGACCCGTCGTACCTGGACCTTATTGATCAGCGTCGTCCTCGTCGTCGCATTCGGGCTGCTCGGCGGCTTCGTCCGGGTGCCCTACGTGGCGCTCGGACCGGGGCCGACGTACAACACGCTCGGCGAGGACGGCGGCACGCCCGTGATCAACATCGACGGGCAGCGCACCTACCCGACGGCCGGGAACCTGAACATGACCACGGTGTCGGTCGCCGATCACCTCTCGCTGCTCGGCGCGCTGGGGATGTGGGTCAGCGGCCGTTACGCGCTGGCGCCGCGGGAGGTCTACTACCCGCCGACCAAGACCGAGCAGCAGATCGAGCAGGAGAACACCGAGGCGTTCAACGACTCGCAGACCTCCGCGGAGACCGCGGCGCTGCGCCACCTCGGCTATCCGACGAAGGTCGTCGCCGGCCAGGTCGTCAAGGGCAGCCCCGCGGACGCGGTGCTCGACGCCGGGGACCAGATCCTGTCGGTCAACGGGCGGCCGATCACCGACGCGGCCGCGCTGCAGGCGGCGGTGGGTGGCAGCCCGCCGGGCCAGGCGGTGCAGCTGACGTTCCGGCACGGCGACGAAGCGCCGCGCACCGTGCCGGTGCCGCTCGCCCCGGCGCCGGACGGGCGGCCGAACGGGTTCCTCGGGGTCGCGGCCAGCGGGCAGCCGGACGTGCCGTTCCGCATCGACATCAGCCTCGCCGACGTCGGCGGGCCCTCGGCCGGACTGATGTTCTCGCTGGCCATCGTGGACAAGCTGACGCCGGGCGAGCTAAACGGCGGGAAGTTCGTGGCGGGCACCGGCGAGATCACCGACACCGGCCAGGTCGGACCGATCGGCGGCATCCCGTTCAAGATGACGATGGCCCGGGAAGCCGGCGCGACGATCTTCATGGTGCCCGCGGGCAACTGCGCGGAGGCGAAGTCGCAGGCTCCGGACGGACTGCAGCTGGTTCGGGCGGGCACTCTCGACGAGGCCACCAAGGCACTCGACACCATCCGCGCAGGCGGCGTACCCCCGAGCTGCTGACCACCGTTCACCAGGAGTGAACGGACCGCTCGCCCAATCTATTAGGACCAGCGGTCCGCTCACTCGGCACGTCGATGCGCTGATCAAGTGAGCCGCGGGCGTGTCGGCTCGATCCCGAGCCGCGGGGACAAGCCTGATCGTTCGGAGTGAACGGAACTTTCGCCGAATCTACTCGGACGAACGGTCCGCTCACTCCGCATGCGTTCGCGGTGATCGGGCGAAGCACTGGCGCGTCGGCGGAAGGTCAGGCGGCGAAGGTTTCATGCAGCGCCCGGAGGAGGTTCGGGGCCAGCGACGGATCCTGGATCAGCTCGCCCTCCTCGGCCACGCGCAGCCGCAGCACGCAGGTCTCACCGCCGTCCCGCAGCACCGCCGCGACCAGCCGCGCCTCCTGCCGGTCCGGATGTTCGGCCGCCGTCTCGCGCGCCTGCTCGTCGTCGGAGGGCAGTTCCGCCTCGGCCTCCGGCGGCAGCACCACGATCTCCTGCACCAGCGCGCACCCGGCGACCTGCTCGGGCCAGGCGACCCGGGACAGCGCGTCGCCGAGGTCCTCGGCGGGCAGCGAGTCCTGCGCGATCGGCGTCAGCGGGGCTTCCGGATCCAGTTCCTCGGCCAGGTTCGGCTCGTTGGCCAGCAGCTGGGCGGTCGGCACCAGCGCGAAGATCTGCGCGGGCTGATCCCAGCCCGCGGCGGCCACGAACTCCTCGATCTCGCGGGCGGAACCGGGCAGGGCGGCGGCGAGCTCCTCGCCGGAAGCGGCTGACATGCCGGTCATCGTCGCAGCCGGACCGCAGGCGCGGCGCAGCCGCCGTGACCTGCGGGCGAGATGCCGGATTCGCCGGAATCCGAGTGCGCTCCGGGAAACCCCCGGCGACGTCGTAGAGTTGAACATCATGCGGGGTCCGTGCACCCCGCCGGCCCGTCGATCGTCGCCTGGAGTGTGCGCTGTGGCCATGCGGCCCCCGGTTGGAATGCCGAAACTGTCCCGGCGCAGCCGGATCCTGCTGATCATCGGCGGGATCGTGCTGGTGGCGCTGCTGATCTGGTCCAGCCTGGTCGGTGCCTACGTCGACTGGCTCTGGTTCAGCGAAGTCGGCTACCGCGGCGTGTTCACCACCCAGGTGCTCACCCGCGTCGCGCTCGGCGCGGCCGCCGCGGTCTTCCTCGGTGCGGTGCTGCTGCTGAACCTCTGGATCGCCTACCGCACCCGCCCGGTGTTCGTCCCGGTCAGCGGCCCGGAAGATCCGCTCGCCCGGTACCGCACGGTGATCAGCGCGCGGCCGAAGCTGTTCGCCATCGGCATCCCGGTCGCGGTGGCCGTGCTCGGCGGGCTCGCGGCGCAGGCCGACTGGCAGACCGTGCAGCTGTTCCTGCACAGCGTCCCGTTCGGCAAGACCGACCCGCAGTTCGGCCACGACATCAGCTTCTACACCTTCGAGCTGCCGTTCTACCGGTGGCTGCTGTCGTGGAGCTTCGTCGCCGTCACCGTCGCGTTCCTCGGCGCGCTGGTCACGCACTACATCTTCGGCGGCGTCCGGCTGGCGGGACGTGCCGGGCAGCTCGCCGCGCCCACCCGCGTGCAGCTGGCCGTGCTCGCCGGGATCTTCGTGCTGCTCAAGGCCGTCGACTACTTCTTCGACCGCTACGACCTGCTGCTGTCCCAGCGCAACTCGCTGTTCACCGGTGCCACCTACACCGACCTGAACGCGCTGATGCCCGCCAAGCTGATCCTGCTGTGCATCGCGGTGTTCTGCGCCTGCGCCTTCTTCGCCGCGGTGTTCCTGCGCGACCTGCGGATCCCGGCGCTGGCCACGGTGCTGCTGGTGCTCTCCAGCGTGCTGGTCGGCGCGGTCGGGCCCGCGCTGCTCGAGCAGTTCTCCGTGAAACCGAACGCCAACCAGCGCGAAGCCGAGTCGATCAAGCGCAACATCGACGCCACCCGCAACGCCTTCAAGATCGGCCCGGAAAACGTCGACGTCAAGGACTACCCGGGGGTGACGAACCTGCAGCCGCAGCAGGTCGCCGACGACCCCGGCACCATCCCGAACATCCGGCTGCTGGACCCGAGCGTGCTGTCCGACACGTTCACCCAGCTCACCCAGCAGTACAACTTCTACGGATTCCCGGACAAGCTGGACGTGGACCGCTACCGCGGCCCGGACGGGCAGCTGCAGGACTACCTGGTCGCGCTGCGTGAGATCAACACCAACGGGCTGGCCGCCAACCAGCAGTCCTGGATCAACCAGCACATGGTCTACACGCACGGCAACGGGTTCGTCAGCGCGCCGGCCGACCGTGTCGACTCGACCTACCAGGAAGGCCGCACCCAGGGCGGCTACCCGGTGTTCTCGGTCAGCGACGTGGCCAACGGCGGCCGCGGCGAGATCCCCGTGGACCAGCCGCGCAGCTACTTCGGCGAACTCGCGTCGACCTACGCCATCGTCGGCGGCGACCCGGGCGACGCGCCGCGGGAGTACGACACCGACCGCAGCGCCTACACCTACCAGGGCAAGGGCGGCGTGCCGCTGGGGAACTGGTTCAACCGGCTGATCTTCGCCGCGCACTACACCGAGCGGAACATCCTGTTCAACCAGGCCATCGGAGACAACTCGAAGATCATCTACGAGCGGAACCCGCGCGACCGGGTGCAGAAGGCCGCGCCCTGGCTGAAGGTCGACGGCGACCCTTACCCGGCAGTGGTCAACGGCCGGATCAAGTGGATCGTCGACGGCTACACCACGCTGAACAACTACCCGTACTCCGAACTCACCGAACTCGGCGAAGCCACCAACGACACGCTGCCCGGGGTGCAGCGCCAGCCGAACCAGCAGATCAACTACATCCGCAACTCGGTGAAGGCGACCGTCGACGCCTACGACGGCAGCGTCGACCTGTACTCCGTCGACGACCAGGACCCGGTGCTCAAGGCCTGGCAAGGCGTGTTCCCCGGAACCGTCAAACCCTCCAGCGAGATCAGCCCCGAACTGCGCAGGCACTTCCGCTACCCCGAAGACCTGTTCAAGGTCCAGCGCAGCCTGCTGACCGAATACCACGTGGACAACCCGGCGGACTTCTACTCCACCCAGACCTTCTGGGAAGTCCCGCCGGACCCCACCAGCAACGGGCAAGGCGGCTCCGCCGCGCAAGGCAACCAGCAGCCGCCGTACTACGTCGTCGCCCAAGTCCCCGGCCAAGACCGGCCGAAGTTCCAGCTCACCAGCGCGCTCACCGCGCTGCGCAGGCAGAACATGGCCGCCTGGGTCTCGGCCTCCTCCGACCCGCGCGACTACGGCAAGCTCACCGTGCTGCGACTGCCCACCAACACCCAGACCGCCGGGCCGAACCAGGTCCAGAACCAGATGGAATCCACCCCGGAGGTCACCGAGAACCGCACCCTGTTCAACAACCCCAACGTCCGCCCCATCTTCGGGAACCTGCTCACGCTGCCCGTCGCCGGTGGGCTGCTCTACGTCGAACCGATCTACATCCAGCGCAACGAGCAGGACTCCTACCCGCAGCTCGCGCGGGTGCTCGTCTCGTTCGGCGGCGACGTCGGCTTCGCCGAAACCCTGCCGAAGGCACTGGAACAGATCTTCGGCGCAGGCGCGGGCGACGCCACCGGCCCCGGACAGGAGCAGCAACGACCGCCCGAGCAGCAGCAACCGCCCGGGCAGCCCGGGCAGCAAGCAACACCCGAGCTGCAGCAGGCCGTCTCGGACATCCGCGGCGCGCTCGAACAGGTCCGCTCCGCGCAGCAGTCCGGCAACCTCGGCGACCTCGGCACCTCGTTCCAGCAGCTCAACCAAGCCATCGCCCGGTTCGAGCAACTCCAGGGCAACGGCGGCTGAGACCGGGGGGTGGGTCGCCGCGCGACGCGACCCACCCCCCGGTTCTTCACCCGACGAGCCGTCGCGTAAGCTGATGGCACAACGAAAGACGGCGCGGGGTGGAGCAGTTCGGTAGCTCGCTGGGCTCATAACCCAGAGGTCGCAGGTTCGAATCCTGTCCCCGCTACGAGGAGTGTGTTTGAGGCCCCCGCCAACTGGCGGGGGCCTCTTCCCGTTTGGGGCGTTGTTTGTACGGGGGCCGAGCCCCCGTAGGCCCCCACGGTGCGGTGGTTGCGGGGCGTTGGCTCCTTGCGTTTCGAGTACGGGGCCTGGGGAGCGACCAGCAATGTGCGGGGCGGTCGAGTCGTCTTCGTTTTCCTCTGCGGTGTGTTGTGTGTGGGGCTGTGGGGCTCGCTTTCGCAGCGTGGTTTGGTGCCGCGGGTTTTGGTGTGGGAGGGGTGTGAGCTGCGGTGGAGATGCGAGTGGTGTGGGTGTCCAGAGGGCAGGGACTGGTTTGGAGGGGGTGGGCGTTGGGGGAGTTCGCCGGGGTGTAGAGTTAGCGGCACAACAACGAAAGACGGCGCGGGGTGGAGCAGTTCGGTAGCTCGCTGGGCTCATAACCCAGAGGTCGCAGGTTCGAATCCTGTCCCCGCTACGAGTAGTGTGTTTGAGGCCCTCGCCTGTTGGCGGGGGCCTCTTCCCGTTTGGGGCGGTGTTTGTACGGGGGCCGAGCCCCCGTAGGCCCCCACGGTGCGGTGGTTGCGGCGCGTTGGCTCCTTGCGTTTCGAGTACGGGGCCTGGGGAGCGACCAGCAATGTGCGGGGCGGTCGAGTCGCAGTCGTGGTCGCTTCGACTTGGCGTGTCTTGTGTGGGCCTGCGGGGCTCGCTTCGCATCGCGGTGTGAGGTGGGTTGCTGCGGGCTCATCGGTAAGTCGATGGGTCTCGCGTGGGGCGCGGGTTGTGGATTCGGGCATGTGGGGGTGTGTTCTGGGGTATGGGGGTTGGAAGGGAGCGGTGCTTGTGGCGTAAGAGGACGGTGCGAGTGCGAGGAAAGTGTTGGGAGTCAAGGAGATCGGGTGGAGCGCGCCCAGATCTTGGCGCACGCGGGGGAACACAGGCGATCCGCAGGCGCCACACCCGGCAGCGGGCGCATCGGGCGGGTGCACACCGCGCACACGTGACGCCTGGAGCGAAATTTTTTGCGCACACAACTGAAAAATCCGAGCAGTCCGCCGCCGCGCCACATCCTCGACCTCCGTCCGAACACGACCGCCGGAACGACGATCAGTCGGCACAGCATGTCGAGTAACGCGCAGTGACCGTCCTATTTGGCGCTCAACCGCACCGTTTCGTGCAGGTAGACCGCACGATCAGGTAGCGACGGAGGCCGCTGCGGACTCTTCGCACAGGCTCCGGAACGAGCAGGCGGGCGCCCCGTTCGCCTTTCTGGCAGAGCGATGTGCCCTGGAGCACGCCAGGACGGAGGCATCCGCTCACGCACCGCAGACGGCCGCTGGTCCACCCGGAGCAGTCCGCTGCAACCACAGTGGACAGAACGGCCGACCATTGTGGACAGCCTAGGAGGGCCGTGGCACCGTGGGACTCGTGACTGAGCTGAACGCGACATCCGCCGCCCTGCTGGGGCTGCTGCACGACGGCCCGAAGACCGGGGGGCAGCTCGTCGCTGCCGCCACCGAACGCTTCGGTGGTTTCTTCAGCGTGACCCGCAGCCAGGTGTACCGGGAACTGCCCGCGCTAACCGAGTCCGGACTGCTGCGGCTCGGCAAGCAAGGCCCCCGCTCCAGCCAGCAGTACGCGATCACCGCCGCGGGCAAGCGCGCCTTCAAATCCTGGCTGAACACCGAACCCGGGCCGGACAACGTCCGCAGCCCGCTCATCCTGCGCCTGGTGCACGCCGGGCAGTTGACGGCCAAGCAGCGCACCGCCCTCGTCGAATCCGCCCGCGCGCAGTACACCGCGAAGCTGGACGAGGCGAAGAACGCCGCCAAGGCCGCCGACGACCCGTACGAGAAGGCGGCGGCCGACTTCACCGTCGCGCACAACCGAGCCATCATCAAACTGCTCGACGCCATTCCGGAATGAGCCGCAGCCCCGGCCCGCGGTGGGCCGGGGAATCGTTTCCGGTGCCGCGGGGCCCGTCCTCGTGGGCCGGAGCCCGCTGGTGAAGTACCCTTGAACACCGTGAATCCCGACGTCGCCGCAGACCTCAAGGAACTGGCCACCACGCTCGAAGGCATCGAGAGCGTCATGGACCTGGACGCAGTGCGCGCGCAGATCGCCGAACTGGAGGCCGAGGCCGCCAAGCCGGACCTGTGGGACGACGTCGAGCACGCGCAGCAGGTCAGCAGCCAGCTGGTGCACCGGCAGAACGAGCTGCGCAAGGTGACCGACCTGCGCCAGCGGGTGGAAGACCTGGAGGTGCTCTACCAGCTCGGTGAGGACGAGGGCGACCAGGCCAGCGTCGCCGAAGCCGACGAGGAGCGGAACCGGCTCAAGAAGGAACTCGATGCCCTCGAGGTCCGCACCCTGCTGTCCGGCGAGTACGACGAACGCTCCGCGATGGTCACGGTCCGCGCCGAAGCAGGCGGCATCGACGCGGCGGACTTCGCCGAGATGCTGATGCGGATGTACGTGCGCTGGGCCGAGCGGCACGACTACCCGGTCGAGGTCTACGACACCTCCTACGCCGAAGAAGCCGGCGTCAAATCCGCGACCTTCCGCGTCAACGCCCCCTACGCCTACGGCACGCTGTCGGTGGAGCAGGGCACCCACCGGCTGGTGCGGATCTCCCCGTTCGACAACCAGGGCCGCCGCCAGACCTCGTTCGCCGGGGTCGAAGTGCTGCCGGTGGTGGAGGAGACCGACCACGTCGAAGTTTCGGAGAAGGACATCCGGGTCGACGTCTACCGCTCCTCCGGCCCCGGCGGGCAGAGCGTGAACACCACCGACTCGGCCGTGCGGATCACCCACCAGCCGACCGGCATCGTGGTCTCCTGCCAGAACGAGAAGTCGCAGCTGCAGAACAAGGCCGCCGCGCTGCGGGTGCTGCAGTCCAAGCTGCTGGCCCGCAAGCGGGAGGAGGAGCGCGCCGAGCTCAACGCGCTCAAGGACAGCGGGTCGAGCTGGGGCAACCAGATGCGCTCCTACGTGCTGCACCCGTACCAGATGGTCAAGGACCTGCGCACCGAGCACGAGGTCGGCAACCCGGAGGCGGTGCTGGAAGGCCAGATCGACGGGTTCCTGGAATCGGGCATCCGCTGGCGCCGCCAGCAGGAAGCCGCGGCCTGACCGACGCCGCCGGGCCGAGCGGCCCGCCGCCCTTGCGGGTGAACCGAGCCGATCGCCCACCGGGCCGATGATCAAGCGCTGACCTGCGGTGGGAACCCCGATCTCGGGGTGCTCGCGGACTGGCCCGGGTGAGCCGTAATCCCCCGAACGGTCGCAGGTAAACTCACCGCCCGTGATCCGGCTTGAGCACGTGTCCAAGGGCTACAAGACCTCGACCCGCCCCGCGCTCGACGATGTTTCCGTCGGCGTCGACAGAGGCGAGTTCGTGTTCCTCATCGGCCCCTCCGGCTCGGGGAAGTCGACCTTCCTGCGGCTGCTGCTGCGCGAGGAAGTGCCTTCCCGGGGCCGGGTGTTCGTGGCCGACTGGAACGTCGCGAAACTCCCACGCCGCCGCGTCCCGCGGCTGCGCCAGCGCATCGGGTGCGTGTTCCAGGACTTCCGCCTGCTGAACAACAAGACCGTCGCGGAGAACGTGGCGTTCGCGCTGGAGGTCATCGGCAAGCCCCGGCACACCATTCGCAAGGTGGTGCCGGAAGTGCTGCAGCTGGTGGGCCTGGACGGCAAGGCGGACCGGATGCCGCACGAGCTCTCCGGTGGGGAGCAGCAGCGCGTGGCGATCGCCCGCGCCTTCGTGAACCGTCCGCTGGTCCTGCTGTGCGACGAACCGACGGGCAACCTCGACCCCGATACGAGTCAAGACATCATGCTGCTGCTGGAGCGGATCAACCGCACCGGCACCACAGTGCTGATGGCAACGCACGACCATTCGATCGTTGACTCCATGCGGCGCCGCGTCGTCGAACTCAGCGTCGGCCGAGTGATCCGCGACGACGCCCGCGGCGTCTACGGCGTCGGCCGCTGACCCGTCCCGCACCCCCGAACCCAGCCAGGAAGCACACTCCAAGATGCGCGCGAGCTTCGTATTCAGCGAGGTCATCAACGGCCTTCGGCGCAACGTCACGATGACCATCGCCATGATCCTCACCACGGCCATCTCGGTCGGCCTGCTCGGCGGGGGTCTGCTGGTGGTCCGGCTGATCGACCGGATGCAGGACGTCTACCAGGACCGGGTCGAGGTCGTGGTGTTCCTGACCGACGACATCAGCGCCAACGACAGCAGCTGCACGCAGCAGCCGTGCGCCGGGCTCAAGGGCGAGCTGACCCAGTCGTCCGGTGTCCAGTCGGTCAAGTACGAGAACCGGGACCAGGCGTTCGCGAACTTCCAGAAGGCGTTCGAGAACATGCAGGAGCTGCGGGACGTGGCGCGCAAGGAAGCCATGCCCGCCTCGCTGCGGATCAAGCTCAGCGACCCCGAGCGGTTCGGCGCGATCCAGCAGAAGTTCGAGGGCAAGCCCGGCGTGGACAGCGTCGTCGACCAGGCCGAGTACCTGGACCGGCTGTTCAACGTGCTCAACGGGATCCGCAACGCGACGTTCTCGGTCGCGCTGGTGCAGGCGCTCGGCGCGTTGCTGCTGATCTCCAACACGATTCAGCTCTCGGCGTTCAACCGGAGAACGGAAACCGGCATCATGCGCTTGGTCGGGGCCACGCGCTGGTACACCCAGTTGCCGTTCTTGCTGGAAGCGATGGTGTCCGGGTTGCTCGGCGCGGTGTTGGCGGTCGTCGGACTGCTGATATCGAAGGCGGCGTTCATCGACAGGGTCATGGGGCCGGTGTTCGGCACCGGCATCATCCCGGAGATCGGCTACGCCGACATCGGCGCGGTTTCCCCGATCATGCTGCTGGTGGCGGCGGCGATCTCGGCGACCACCGGTTACGTCACGCTGCGGCTGTACGTGCGGCTCTAGGAAATGGGTTTGACCAGCTGGCTTAGAGTCGAAGCATGGTGAAGGAACGCGGCCGCAAGCTCATCGCCCAGAACCGCAAGGCGCGGCACGACTGGTCGGTGCTGGACACCTACGAGACCGGCATCGTGCTGACCGGTACCGAGGTGAAAAGCCTGCGGCAGGGCAAGGCGTCGCTGGTGGACGCGTTCGCCACCGTGGACGAGGGCGAAGTGTGGCTGCGCAACGCGCACATCCCCGAGTACACCGAGGGGACCTGGACGAACCACGAGCCGCGCAGGTCCCGCAAGCTGCTGCTGCACGGCTGGGAGATCGACCGGCTGCTCGGCAAGATCAAGGAGACCGGGCTGAGCATGGTCCCGCTGTCGATGTACTTCTCCGACGGCAAGGCCAAGGTCGAACTCGCCCTCGCGCGCGGCAAGAAGGCGCACGACAAGCGGCGTGACATGGCCAAGCGGGACGCCGAGCGGGAGATGGCGCGGCACGTCGGCCGAGTGCGCAAGGGCCGCGTGTGACGAGGTCGGACGTGACTGGGTCGGACGTGACTGGGCCGGACGTGACTGGGCCGGAACTGACGGGACCGGAGACCGACGCGCAAGTGCGGCCGTGGCTGGCCGAGCTCGGCATCCCCGGCCTGGTCGATCTGCACACGCACTTCCTGCCGGAACGCGTGCTGCAGAAGGTGTGGGCCTACTTCGACCAGGCAGGCACGCACTACGGCATGGACTGGCCGATCCACTACCGGCACGACGAGCCGACCAGGCTGCGGCTGCTCGGCGAACTCGGCGTCACGACGTTCGCGCCGCTGGTGTACCCGCACAAGACCGGCATGGCGGAGTGGCTGAACGAGTGGGCGCTGGATTTCGGTGCGCGCACGCCCGGTGCGGTGCCCACGGCCACCCTCTACCCGGAGCCGGGCATGGCCCGCTCGCTGAGCGCCGCGCTCGATTCCGGGGCCCGCTGCGTCAAGGTGCACGTTCAAGTCGGCGGGTTCGACCCGCGCGACCCGCTGCTCGACGAATGCTGGGGCAGGCTCGCCGAAGCCGGCGTGCCGGTCGTGGTGCACTGCGGGCACGGCCCGCTGCGCGGTGCGCACACCGGGCTGGACGTGTTCGGCGAGGTGCTGCGCAGGCATCCGTCGCTGACCGCGGTCCTCGCTCATGCCGGAATGCCCGAGTACGGCGCGGCGTTGGACTTGGTGCACCGCTACGAGCGGGTGCACCTCGACACCACGATGGTCGGGGTGGCCTTCACCGAGCAGTTCGCACCGTTGCCGGCTGACTGGTCGGCGCAACTGGCCGCCGTACGCGACCGCGTGGTGCTCGGCACGGACTTCCCGAACATCCCGTACCCGTACGCGGAGCAGCTCGCGGCGATCGCGGGCTGGGCCGGGGCCGACGACCGCCTGGGCACCGACTTCCTGCGTGCGGCGCTGCTGCGCAATCCGGCCCGGCTGCTCGGCGTCGACGGCGCTGACCAGGCGTGACGAGGTTCGGGGATATTGGAATGATCTGCCGAGGGCCACACGTTATGCTGTGGGAAGGCCCGAGCGGCCTGGAAGTGAATGAACGGTACGGCTGCGCTCGATGGCAGCCGACAAGGGGGTGAACGGTTTCGACTCCGTGAGTTGATCCAAGAGAAGCGTGCCGGTGCAGGCGGGAGACCACCGAAAGCGTCGCCGTGAACAAATAAGCGCCGACAAGAGTCAGCGCGAGTTCGCCCTCGCTGCCTGAGCGAGGAGCAACTCTGTCGGACCGGGTACGCCTCCGACCCGGAATCCGGCATCGACAAGGAGGCTGCACCATCAGGACCGGTCGCGGGGCCTGGTGGGACATCCAACAGCGACTGGGCTCGTCACCTCGGCTAGTTCGCGAGACCGAGGGAGCCAAGTAGCGGCATAGCGGACTGCGCACGGAGAAGTCTTGGTGAAGCGACGGAGGACCCGGGTTCGATTCCCGGCACCTCCACGAGGCGGCGGATGCTGCTCACCGCGGCTGCGGGTTCGCCGGTGCCTGTCGTGTTAGTTGCGGGGGCCGAGCCCCCGCAGGCCCCCACGGTGCGGTGGTCGGCTTTTGTCGGCTCCGCACCGTTTTGTTGTTGGTGGCTTGGTCGTGGACCAGCCTCCGGTGGTGGCGGATGCTGCTCACCGCGGCTGCGGGTTCGCCGGTGCCTGTCGTGTTAGTTGCGGGGGCCGAGCCCCCGCAGGCCCCCACGGTGCGGTGGTCGGCTTTTGTCGGCTCCGCACCGTTTTGTTGTTGGTGGCTTGGTCGTGGACCAGCCTCCGGCGGTGTTTGCGTTGGCTGGCGTCTGGTCCTTGTCGGCCCGCGGTCGCGCACTCGGCAGGTATGTCGACTGTTTTCGGTCAATGAACAGGGAAAATGGCGTTTCGAGGGTCCACAGTGGTCGGAACTGGCAGCTGCCTGGAGCCGGTGGCGAAATCGGAGTCCGGCGTGTCCGCACCGTGTTCGCCTTTTCCGATCGACGTGGGCGTCGTCCGTACCGCCATGGTCGCTGAACAATGCGGGCGGTTGACAAGGCAACGTCAGGGTTGTGACGGCTCGCGGTTCTCCAGCGATGCCGCCGCTTCTTCGCAGAGCTCTCGGATTCGGCCGCGCGGGAGTTCGATCAGCGTGGCATCGAGCAGATCGGGGCGCCGTGCGGTGAGCTGGATGCGTTCCCGCGCCGCGTTCTTCGTCATCGGCCCTCGCGCCGAGTCGCGGCTGAACCGGACCAGCCCGTCGCGCCACACGTTGCCGACCTTGCCGTGCGCCCGGTCCAGCAACTGGCGGGTCAGCCGCGCGGAAGGAGTGCCTACCAGTGCGGCTTCGACGAGCGCGTAGCGGGAATCCGGCTCGTTGCGGCGGAATCGCAGCGCGTACTTGTCCGCGATGAGGTCGCCCAACTCCCGCCGAGCCGTTTCGCCTGCGACGTCGGGGTGCTCGCCGGGCACCAGCAGGACGACTCGTTCGGCGTTGACCGCCAGCAAGACGCGCAGCAACCACGGACCGGGGTCGGCGGAGAGGTCGGCTGCGACGGCGAACGAGGGCTGCCTGGTGATCGCGGCGGGCAGCCCGCTCGACATCAGCGTGCCGAGCCGCACGTAGCCGATGTTGCCGAACGAGGGCTGCCACCCGTCGGCCAGCACCGCGAGCGGCAGGTCCTGCTCGCCGGTGGCGGCCGTGCGCAGTGCTTCGATCGTCGGCTCGTCGAGTGCGGCGTTCGCTCCTTCCAGGGATTGCGCGCCATGGGTGTAGATGTTCGGTGCGGACGACCGCGCCGGGGCGTCGAACGCCTTCCACGTCCGCGAGGTCGGCCTGCACACGTACAGGTCGCTGGCGCTGCCCACGGCCTGGGCGCCAGCGTAGCTGTTGAAGTCCGGCAGGATCGCTTCGTAGACCAGGTGCAATTCCTGGATCGCCCGCTGGACCTTCAACCCCAGCGTCGGCTGCCGCTCCCCGAAGCCGTAGGCCAGCACCAGCCGTCCCAGCTCGCGGTCCCGGAGCGACGCCAGGCCGCGGGAGAGGAACAACGCCACGCCCTCGGGCGTGTAAGGCGGATCGGTGATCAGCAGGTCCGCGGATTCCTTGGCAGCGCTCGGGAAACCGAACCGGAAATCCGCGAACAGGCAGCGGATGTTCAGCCCGCGCCGCCGCGCCTGCTCGTCGATGAACTCCAGGATCCGCTCGTCCACGTCGACGACGGTGATCGCGACACCGGTGTTCACCTGCGCCACCGCCAGCGACGTCAGGTCGTGATCGCCCGCGCAGAGCAACTGCGCACCGGACAGGTCGAACGTCGCGTCCAGCCACAACGCGCGCCGCACCACCGTTTCCGCGGTCGCCGAAACGTGGTCCAGCGCTTGCCGTCCCCGCGGAGCCGCCGCGATCAGGCGATCCATCTCGTCGATCGTCGATCGGTGCCGTTCCAGCGCGGGCGCCAGCGGATCGGCCAGCCGGACTCGCCGCAACTGCTGGTAGCCGAACCGCTCCCGGTAGCTTTCCGCGCGATCCGGACGCAGGCGGATGCCGTCTTCGCCGGTGATCAGGTCGGGGCCGACCGCTTCCAGCACCGCCTCGACGCCGCGGCGGGATACCGCGGAGAGCCGGACCAGCGACGCCAGCGTGTGCGGGCCTTCCGTCAGCAGCGCGATGATCTCGCGCAACGGACGCGCGTGCGCACCGGCCGCCGACACCAGCTGTTCCGCGTTCTCCAGTGCGTCGCGGGCAGGCGCTGAAGGCGTTTCGTCGGTGGGCACGGGCGTACTCTCCCACAGCGCGAATGCGCTGGTGGACCCTGGTTGTGCTGCGGTTCGGGCGTTCAGTCGACCAGTGCGTAACCGTTCTCGAGACCTTCGCGGAGCCAGTTCTCGACGGTGCCCGTCCGATCGGTTACACGGGTTTCGCCGAGCAGCTCCGGATCGATGATTCCCGCTTCCACCGGGCACGGCGCGGCGGTCCCGCGGCTCATCGCCTCGACAATGGAAGGGCGGGCGGTGCTCAGCTCGGCACGTACCAGGCGGCGCGCTCGACCGGACGCGGATCGTTTACCACTGCGGATTCTTCGGCGAAGCGCATGGTGCGCCGTTGCGGGGGCACGTGCTGCGGCCATCCGGGATCTCCGTTCGTGGCGAAGGAAATCCACGCCGAGTGCATCGCCCGGGCCAGTTCCGCCGGTGCTTCCGGCTCGCCCAGCAGCTTCTCGGGGCCGTGCAGCTCGGGGTCGTGCGCGCGGTCGAACACGAACGGCAGCTCGACGCCGTGCGACGCGCCCAGCTGCCCCTCCAGCGCCGGGGACGGCCAGGCGAACTCGTAGCGGTAGGTCGCTGCCGGGTGCGCGGAGTGCGCGTCGGCGAGGCTGCGGCTGCCCGCGCCGAACACGCCGTCGCTCCAGATCGCCGAGCGGAGTTCGCCCGCGGAGGCGCCCGGTCGTTGCTCGCGGTAGGCGGCGATCAGCCGATCCGGGTCGGGATGTGCTTGCGCCGCAACCACTCGCACATCGTCCATTGTGGACCTCTGGTCGGCCAGGTAGAGGTTGGCCTCCTCCTCGGTGGTGCCGACGATCAGATCGACGTCGCACCCGGCTCCGGTGGCGAGAACCTCCGCGGGCGGCCGTTCCAGCACCGGCCCGAGCCGGGAGATGCCGAGGAACGGATCAGCCCGCCCATGCACCCGAGGGTCCACCGGCGCCAAAGCGCCCAGCGCAGCCAGCAGGCGCTCATCCGGGATCTCCGGGATGTCGTCCCGCCGGACTCCGAGATCGCGGGCCAGCGCCGAGCTCAGGAGTTCTGCCTGCGCCGGGGCGAACGAGCCGGTACCCGAGCCGCTCTGGCTGATCGCGCGGCGGAAAAGCCCGCGTGCGGCCGGATCGGCGAGGGCCGCCGCGGTGATCATCGCGCCCGCGGACTGACCGAACAGCGTCACGTTGTCCGGATCCCCGCCGAAGGCGCTGATCTCTTCCTGCACCCATTGCAGGGCCATCAGCACGTCGAGCAAACCGCGGTTGTCCGGCCGTCCCGGCACCGAGAGCCAGCCCGGCACGCCGAGGCGGTAGTTCAGCGTCACCAGCACCACGCCGTCGCGGGCGAACGATTCGCCGTCGTAGAGCGATCCCCGCGCCGACCCGGCCACGAAACCGCCGCCGTGCACGAAGACCATCACCGGTAGCCCGCGGGTCGCCGCGTCCGGGGTCCACACGTTCACCGTGAGGTGGTCGTCGCCGCGCACCCATCCCGGGCCCAGGAACGGGCGCATGTCGAGCCGGCCGAGCCGGTGCTCGGGCATCGGAGCCGTCGGACCCGGGCGGGTCGCGTCCCGCACTCCGTCCCAGCCGGGGTGCGGTTGCGGCGCGGCGAAACGGGCGGTGGGCGGCGCGGCGTAGGGGATCGCGGAGAACGCATGGCCGGAACCGCACCGCCGCCCGCGCACGGAGCCCTTCGACGTGCCCACGATCATGCTTGCCTCCGTTTCGGGCGGGGAAGGCCGCCCGGTTCGTCGCGGATCGGTCACCACACCGGCCGATGCACGTTGTGACCACTGTGGACGGTTAGGTGCGACGTCGCCCGCCGATGCTAGCGACGACGCTCCGAGTCGGTCGGAGAGCGGATGCGCCTCGGTTCGGCGCGCCCGCTTCCGCGCACCGGATTTCGCGGAAACGCGGTTGCAGCGAGCGTTCGCGGGATAGCGTGCCGGATCGTGCAGCAACCTCAGTGGCAGAACCAGCAACCGGGTGGAGCAGTGCCGCCGCAGCAGCAGACGCCGCAGCAGCAAGCTCTGGCCCAGCCGTCCGCCCGGCCCGTGCCCGTGCTCGTCGCGACCGTGTTCGGCGGCGCGATCGCGCTGGCCCTGTTCGGCCTGGCGGCCTACACCCTCATCGTCGGCTGGAGCGGCGCGAGCGGCGGCGGAGAGATCGTCGTGCTCCTGCTGGCCTTCATCATCGCGGGCGTCGGAGTGCTCTACGGCCTCGGCGCCGCGGCGCTGCTGCACTCGAAGTTCCCGAATCCCGCGCCGATGAAGCTGGCTGCGACGGGCACGGCGCTCATCGTCGCGTTCGGAGCCACCCGCGCGGCCCGCGTGCACACCGACGGTCCCGGTGTCGCCGGTCTCGTCGGTTGGGTGGTGATGGGATTGGTCGTGATCACGCTGCTGGTGCTGCTTTCCCGCCCATCGGTCAAGCAGTGGGTGCAGGCGACGCAAGCGCACTCCCGCAGCCTTGGTCACGTGCCCAAACGCGGACCGCGCTGAGCGTTCCGCCGGGTCACTCGTCCTCCTGCTCCAACGCGCCGATCCAGAGGTGGTCCCTGGCGCGGGTCGCGGCGACGAGCAGCTGGCGCTGCAAGGTTTCCAACTCGTCCCGGTGGTAGGAGATGGGACGGCGCTCGTCGGGCAGGAACACCGCGCGGAACTCGCTGCCCTTGGCCCGGTGCAGCGTGCCCACCCGGATGCCGCCGTCCGGCGAGCCGTCCCAGTCCTCCAGCCGGACCACCGGAAATCCGTTGCGGCGCAACACTTCCACCCACTCCTGGGCGGCCGCGTTGGTGCGGGTGAGCAACGCGGTCTCCGCGGTCTCGTCGAGTTCGCGCAGCGCGCTCAGCACCGCCTCGTGCTGTTCGGTGCCGTTCCACCGCACGACCTGCCCGCCGGAGAGCACCGGCAGCGCCCTGCGGAGGTTCACGGCAGGCCCGCCGTCGAGGTCGTCGAAGCGGTTCACCGCGTCCAGTTCGGAAGCGGCCTCCACGATCGCCGCCCGGTTGCGGTAGTTGCGCCGAAGCACTTCGCCCCGCCCGCGCAGCGAGATCCCGGCCTCGGAAAGCCGCCAGCCACCGGCGAAGACCTGCTGCTGCCCGTCGCCAACAAGCAGCAGCTGGTTCGGCCCGGAGCCGCTGATCGCGTGCACCAGCCGCAGCCCGACCAGCGCGAGGTCCTGCACCTCGTCGACCACGACCGCGGAATAGTTGCGCGGCAACGGTTCCCGGCCCAGCTCGTCCAGCGCCCGGATCAGCACGTCGTTGTGGTCGTAGATCCCGCGCTCGCACAGCTCGCGCTCGTACTCGCAGTAGAATTCCCAGACGTGCGCCCGGAAACCGGTGCTTAGCCGACCGCCCCGGCCGCGCCGCGGCGCGGCCCGGTACGCCTCCAGGGTGCCCAGGCCGCGGCCCTTGATCACCCGGTCTATCTCGTCCTTCCAGTAGAGCCGGGACGGACGCGCGTTGGCCAGCGGACCGCGGCGCCCGGAACGCTCCCAGACCGCGGTGAACGCCGCCTCCACCGCGCGATCGTCCACAGTGGTCTCGCGGCCGCGTTCGGCGAGCAGTTCCCGCGCCCAGGAGTGCAGGTTGCGGAACTGGACCCGGTGCGCCACCTGCGGTGCCAGCGCGTGGAACTGCTCGCGCACCAGCTTCGGCAGGCCGCTCAAGTGCGTGGTGAACAGCAACTCGCCGGTGCTGCGCCGCGCCAGGTACGCCAGCCGGTGCAGCGCCAGCACCGACTTGCCGGTGCCCGCGGGACCGGTGATCCGCGCCGGGCCGCTGTACTGCCTGCGCACCGCGCCGAGCTGCACGTCGTCCAGGAACAGCCGCCAATCCTGGAACGGGCCGCGCACCGCCGCGTCGAGCCGCTCCTGGCGCAGCTGCCGCACCTCGAACAACCCGGAGTCGCGGCCCGAGGAACCCAGCTGCCCGGCGCCGCGCGGCCGCGGGATGCGGTGCGGGTTCCAGGCGATCGGGGTCAGGTCGAACGTGCGGGTGTCCAGGTGCCGGGCCGCGGCCAGCGCGTCCGCCGGGTCCAGCGCGGTCTCCGCGGGCAGCAGCACCCGGTCCAATTCGGACTCGGTGATCGCCGTGTGCTCGCCGCGGTTGCCGGTCTCCGAATAGCCCGCCGGGTGCACCACGACCGCGCGCAGCGCCGCCTCGGTGAGCAGGCCGTGCGGCGTCGCCAGGCCCGCGAGCAGCTCCGCGGTCCACACGAACGCCGCGCGGGTCGCTTCCCAATGCGGCTCGTCGTCGCGCAGCAGCACCACCAGCACGCCGCCAGGGCCGACCAGCACCACGTCCGGCCGGTTGTCCGGGGTGTGCGGCGCGAACTGGTTCAGCAGCGTGTACCAGCCGGTGCCGTGTTCCACGGCGAACCGTTCGAGCACCCGCTTCTGCCACGTGGGCAACGGTGGGCGGGCACGCAATTGCGCATCGGCTTCGCGGCGCAGGCGCTCCCGGCCGTGATCGTGTGTCCCGGTCACGTTGTACTCCCCGACTTCAGCACGCAGTGCTCGTTCGACATTAGAGCTTTCCGGCGCGATTTCGAGGGCCGCGAGCGCGCGTCACCTTAATGTCGCAGGCGAGCCGCATTCCGGTGGCCTCCACAATGGAAGGCGTGGACCCGCTGCACGATCCCGACGACGAAGCGCTGCTCGACCCGCGGCAAGCGCGTGACCTGGCCGGACTGGTGGAGACCGCGCAACTGGCCTCCGGTGCGATCCGCTACGGCCGGATCGGCCGCATCGGCGCGGCGAACGCGGTGCTCAACCCGGAAAACCCGCTGACCAGCGCGAATCACGCCTGCGGGCTGTGGGGGACGCTGGCCGAGGTAGCCACGACGCTGCTCCGGCTGGAGCAGTCGTTCGCCGATGCGGGGCGTTCCGAAGCGGTGGTCTACGCCTCGCCGTCCACCGTCGTCGAGATCGAAGGCATCGCCGACGACGCCGGATGGCGCGCCGTGCAGGAGAACATGGCTCAGCTGCACCGTTCTCGGACGACGGTGACGGTGTCCACCGAGCCCGCGCTGGACGGCGACCTGCGCGGCATCGCCGAGCTGATCGCCGACGACGCCGGGCTGAGCGGTTCCGGCGAGCAGCGCCTGGCCCGCTCGCTCGGGCACCGGGTGGACGATCCGCGCTGCGTGCTGCGGGTGCTGCGGGATGCGGAGGCGGACCGGCTCGCCGGATTCGCACAAGGGTTCACCGAGCGGGGCATCGGGCTCGTCGAACACGTGGTGGTGCGGCCGGGCCGCAGGCGCCGGGGCGCGGGCAGCTCGCTGGCGACCGAGGTCGTCGACGAGCTCTACGCGCGCGGCGCCCGGCTGATCGCCGGGCACGGCGAGGAAGGCGGTGCCGCCGAACGGTTCTCCGAAGCCTGCGGGTTCGAGCCCGCCTACCCCGTCACCGCCTACGCGCGGCGGGTCGACGAGCTGCTGGACTGATGTGTCCACCCACCCCGATCGGGGTATGTCGTCGTTGGCGCTGACGACCGCGGCGCCGGAATCCGTGGCTAGGTGGGTGAGCACGAATGACGGCGACGATGCGGCTGCCCAAGCCGGTGGCCGAGACCTGGGAGTGGCAGCTGCAGGCGGCCTGCCGGGACCTGAGCACCAGCAAGTTCTTCCACCCCGAGAACGAACGCGGCAGCGCCCGCAGCAACCGGGAGGAGCAGGCCAAGCAGATCTGCCGGCGCTGCCCGGTGATGCTGGCCTGCCGTGAGCACGCCTTGGCCGCGCAGGAGCCCTACGGGGTCTGGGGCGGTCTCGGCGAGCGCGAACGGCAGGACCTGATCGCGAAGCGGATGACTCCGCAGCAGCGCACCGCGGCGTGATCGCCATGTGCACCGGCGTTCCCGGCCACCGGCTCCAGGAGCAGGACCTGCTCCGCGAGCTGGCGCGACTGCACAGCACTCGGCACGACACGTTCCTGCACGGCGCACCGGACGCCCTGCGCGAGCACACCGCGCGGGAGTTCGAACTGGAGCAGGAATACCTGCGACGGCACCCGGACCGGGAGGTGGACCCGCGCCGGACCCGCGAGGGTGCGAGAGGAGGCCAGCTTCATGGCTAGTGGGCCGCAGCCGCAATCCCCGTCGTTGCGATCGGTTCCGACCGGCAAGCCGCGCATAGTGATCGTCGGCGGCGGCCACGCCGGGCTGAACATCGCGCTGCGGCTGCAGAAGCAGCTCGCCGACGGCGAGGCCCGGGTGACGCTGATCGACCCGCAGTCGCACATGACCTACCAGCCGTTCCTGCCGGAAGCCGCGGCAGGCTCCATCGAACCCCGGCACGTCGTGGTGCCGCTGCGCGAGACGCTGCGCCGCAGCGAGGTGCTCACCGCGCAGGTCACCTGCATCGACCACGAACAACGCGAACTGACCGCGACGCTGGCCGACGGCTCCGAGGAGCACTTGACCTACGACGTGCTGGTCGTGGTGCCCGGCTCGATCTCCCGCGCGCTGCCGATCCCCGGGCTCGGGGAGCGCGGCGTGGGCTTCAAGACCATCGGCGAGGCCATCTACCTGCGCAACCACGTGCTTTCCCGGCTGGACATCGCGGCCAGCACCTCGGACGTGAAGCTGCGCAGGCGGCTGCTGACGTTCATGTTCATCGGCGGCGGCTACGCGGGCATCGAGGCCATCGCGGAGCTGGAGAGCATGGCCCGCGAGGCGGTCAAGCACTACCGCTCGCTGCGCCCCGAGGACATGCGGTGGATCATGGTCGAGGCGATGGACCGGATCATGCCCGAGGTCAGCGCGCCGATGGGGGAGTACACCCGGCGCCGCCTGGAGGAGCGCGGCATCGAGGTGAAGCTGAACACCACCGCGAAAACGCTGGAAGGCGGGCACGTGGTGCTCTCCGACGGCGACGAGTTCGACGCGGACACCATCGCCTGGACCGCCGGGGTCAAACCGCATCCGATGCTGGAGGACTCCGACCTGCCCCGGGACAGCAAGGGCCGGGTCTCGTGCACCACGAAACTCCAGGTCAGCGGCACCCACGATGTCTTCGCAGCCGGTGACTGCGCCGCCGTGCCGGACTTGACCAGCGACGATCCGGACGCGCTGTGCGGCCCGTCGGCCCAGCACGCGGTGCGGCAGGCGAACACGCTCGCGGACAACGTCCTGGCGCTGCTGCGCGGGCACGAGCTGCGCGACTACCGGCACCGCTACGCAGGGTCCGTCGCCGGACTGGGCCTGTTCCAAGGTGCCGCCGAGGTGTACGGGATCAAGCTCAAGGGCCTGCCCGCGTGGCTGCTGCACCGCGTCTACCACCTGGCGAAGATCCCGACCGCCTCGCGCAAGCTCCGGATCCTCGGCGACTGGCTGATGGAGCTGCCGCTGCGGCGGCAGACCGTGGCGCTCGGCGAACTGCACGACCCGCGCGCCGAATTCGTCCGCGCCGCCAACACCCGCGGACTGCCCAGCGAACACGGGAGGGCGGGTTGAAGCGCCGATGAGCGCCGAACCGTACGTCCCCGCCCGCGCACGACTGCCCGGCCTGCGAAAAGCGGTGCAGTCGTGCGCGGGCTGCGCTCTGCACCGGGACGCCACGCAAGCCGTGTTCGGCAGCGGTTCGGAATCCGCGCGGCTGGTACTCGTCGGCGAACAACCCGGTGACCAGGAGGACCGCAAGGGACAACCATTCAGCGGCCCGGCTGGCGGCCTGCTCGACCGTGCCCTGGAACGCGCGGGAATCGACCGCGACGATGCCTACGTCACCAACGCCACCAAGCACTTCAAGTTCTCCCGGCAGCGCGGCAAGCGCCGCATCCACCAGAAACCCAACCGCAGCGAGGTGGCGGCCTGCTGGCCGTGGCTGGCCGCCGAACTCCGCGTCGTTGACCCGGACCTGGTGGTGTGCTTGGGCGCCACCGCCGCGCAAACCCTGCTCGGCACGACGTTCCGGCTCACCCGCTCCCGCGGCCGCCTCGTCGATCTGCCCGAGTCGGCACTCGCCGGCCACCGTCACGGCCCGGCCCGCGCGCTCGCCACCATCCACCCGTCGGCCGTGCTGCGCGCCGACGACTCCGAGACGGAACTGGAAGGGCTGGTCAACGACCTACGAGTGGCCGCGGAAGCACTCGCGCCGACCTCCGGGTGATCAAGTCGGCCCCCCGTGCTCGGGGCCTCGGCGGGCTGTTGTACGGTATGCAGGCACGCGGTGAACGGGACATCAAACCCCCGGGAAACCGCACCAACCGAACAAGGGGCTGTGGCGCAGCTGGTAGCGCACTTGACTGGCAGTCAAGGGGTCACGGGTTCGAATCCCGTCAGCTCCACCAAGGGTTCTGACCCTGATCTGACCAGCGGTTTTGTTTGGCCGCTGGTCTTTTTGTCTTTCTAGCTAACCCAAGGTGCCGTGCTCAGGTCCTCAGCGTGGGCGTGGGCGGGGGTGGCCTTGTGCAGGTCCGGGCCTGGTCGGTGCGGTTGATCCCGGTGCCCGGCTTATTGGTGCCGGCGTCGGCAGCCCGCAGCGGACCGCGGGCCGCGCGACTTGGGTCCAGCAGCCCTCGTATGAACGCCACCCCGGCCCTGCCACGACTCGAGCAGCGCTCGCAGGACGGGCGCCGAGTCTGCGTCGGACGGTTGGCAGCATGCCTCCGTCGACAGAGATGGCGACGCCGGTGAGGTAGGAGGCGAGGAAGGCGATCAGTTCTGCGGTTCCTCCGGCTGCCCGGGGCGGCCGAGCGGGGCGGCAAGGCGCCGGTGGAACTCCTTGCGGATGGTGTCCAGGTCGCGGCCGGTGGTTTCGGCTTCGTGCAGCAGGCTGGCTTCGACGGCGCCGGTCTCGATGACGCCGGGCATGACCGCGGTCACGCGCACGCCGTGCGGGCCGCAGGCGTGGGCGAGGCTCTTGCTGTAGGAGTTCAGGGCGGCGTAGGGACGCCGCACGATCGCGGTCCTTCGGCGCAGACCGACTTGGCCGCCGAGACGGAAAAGGCGCCGCTCCACTGGAGTCGAACAAGACGTTGGGCGAGAAATTCTCCGGACGGCCGAGCCGTTGTCGAGAATCCCGACTTGGCTGCGGGCGTCGAGATCGATCCGCCCCGGTTGTTTCCAGGAATGCGGAAATGTTGCGGCGCGACGCGCAATTGTTCGGTGGTTCGACGGATTCCGCATTCACGCTGTTGGTGGTGTGCGGTCTGGTAGGGCGCGGGTAGCTTGACGAGTTGTACCGGGGGTCGAAATTTGGGGGTGCGGTGCTTCATCGGAACGCGAGTGGGCGCGCAGTGATCGAAAGGTTCACCTCGATCGCCGCCAGGTTCTCGGACGCGGTCGCCGTACGGGATTCGGGTGGCGCGGAACTCACCTACAACGAGCTGTACGAGAACGCTCAGGACCTGGCCGACGAACTGCTTCGCGCGGACGTCGATCCAGCGGGGCTGATCGCGGTGGACATTCCTTCCGGCATCGATTCCACTATCGCGTTCGTCGCGGTCTGGCTGCTCGGCGGGGCTTACCTTCCGCTGGCTCGTTCCGGTCCTTCCGCGCGGAACGAGCGGATCATCGCGGATGCCGCTCCGCAGGCCGTCCTGACCCTGGCCGGGGACGACTCGGCTGCACCGCTGCTGTGCGGGAAGTACGCGCTCGAGCTGCGACCGGGCTCCCGACGGCCGACGGCGGGTACGGCCTACGTCATCTACACCTCGGGGACCACGGGCGTGCCGAAAGGTGTCCCGGTTTCGCAGCGGAACCTGACCGCGTTGTTCGATGCGGTCGCGCCCTGGTTCGACGTCGGGTTGGCCGACCGGTGGCTGGTGTTCCACTCGCCCGCTTTCGACTTTTCGGTGTGGGAATTGTGGGGCGCGTTGAGCACCGGAGGAACCGCGGTGATCCCGGACGGCTGGACCGTCCGGGATCCGCACCGGTGCGCGGAACTGATCCGGCGCGAGGGGATATCCGTGCTGAGCCAGACACCGACGGCTTTCCGGGAGCTGTCGCCGGAACTGTGCGCGGGAAATCCCGGGAGCCTGCGAATCCGGTACGTGGTGTTCGGCGGGGAGCGGCTGCAAGCGGGCCTGCTCGCGAAGTTCCGGGAAATCTCGCCGGCAGTGCTGTACAACATGTACGGAATCACGGAGGTCACCGTGCACGCCACGATCCGCCGGATATCCCTGAACGACATCGAATGCAACGGGCAGAACATCGGCGAGCCGCTGCCAGGATTCGCCGCCCGCGTCGTCGATGAGCACGACCAGCCGGTAACGCCGGGCAACGCGGGAGAGCTGCTGCTGTCCGGGCCGCAGGTGGTGGCGGGCTACCTCGGCCGGCCGGAGCTCACCGCGGAGAAGTTCACCGCCGCGTCCGGACGGGTGTTCTACCGCAGCGGCGACCTTGTGCGGTGGGAAGACGACGGGCTGGTGTACGTGGGCCGCAACGACGACCAGGTGAAGATTCGCGGGCACCGCATCGAACTGGGTGAGGTCGAGCGCGCGCTGCAAACCGTCCCGGAGGTCTCCGCGGCGGTCTGCGTCGCGCTGCGCGGGGACGGCGGAACCCGGCTCGCGTGCGGATACCTCACCGCAGGCAGCACCGAACTGCCCCGCAGAAGGTGGCGGCAGGCCCTCGCGGACCGGCTGCCCGCCTACATGATCCCGGAAGCGTTCACCCGCCTGGAAACGATCCCGCGAACAGACAACGGAAAGATCGACCGCGCAGCACTCGAGCAGATGTTCCGGAGGGCGCCGTGCAAGCCGATGCCATGAAGTCCGATGCCGCGAAAATCGAACGATCGGTCGTGGAGTGGCTCCGCGCCGAACTGGATGATCCCGAAATCACCGCCTCCGACAATTTCCTGGACGTCGGTGCGCATTCGCTCACCTTCGCCAAGCTCAACAGGTTCCTGAGCGATTCCTTCGGGGTCGCCCTGGAAGCGCGGGAAACCTACGAGGCCCCGCTGCACGAGGCCGTCGCAAACCGACGTTCCGTCGATCGACCAGCGCACCGGTAGGAGATTGCCGTGACCGAGAACCTCGACATCGACCACTCGCTGTCCGCTGCGGACGAGGAGTTCTTCCAGCGGAACGGCTACATCGGCCCGATCACCGTCTACACCCCCGAAGAAATGGACGAGATGTGGCGGACGGTCCGCAGGCAGACGCTGGACCGATCGCACGCGGCCTACCCGGAAGACGCCAGTTCCGGCGGAACGAACATCGCGAACTACGACCGCCACCTGGACATCGACCTGCTCGCGCAGCACGTCTGCAACGCGCGCATCGTCGATCGCGTCGCCTCGGTGCTGGGGCCGGACATCCTCTGCTGGCGCACCGAGTTCTTCC
This sequence comes from Saccharopolyspora sp. SCSIO 74807, assembly GCF_037023755.1. NCBI lineage: Bacteria > Bacillati > Actinomycetota > Actinomycetes > Pseudonocardiales > Pseudonocardiaceae > Saccharopolyspora > Saccharopolyspora sp. SCSIO 74807. The sequence continues at coordinate 2,751,231 of NZ_CP146100.1, forward strand.
CCAAGTACCCGGGCGACGAGGGAACCGACTGGCACCAGGCGGACACCTTCGCCAACGCGAGCGGAAAGCCGCAGATCCTCTGGCCCGGCGAGTCCGAGGACGACTTCGGGGCGGGCACGATCACGGTGTGGACCGCGTTCACCGAGTCGACCCGGGAGAACGGCTGCCTGCAGATCATCCCGGGTTCCCAGAACAAGATGAACTACGACGAGACGAAGCGCATGGACTACAGCGAGTCCCGCATCAATGCCGAGCAGAAGGACGGGATCGCGCGGGGGTTCTTCGGATACGATTACCGGCAGCTGCAGATCGATCCGGACTGGACGCCCAACGAATCCGACGCCTTCTCGCTGGTGATGGAGAAGGGCCAGTGCGTCATCTTCTGGTCGACGCTGATGCACGCTTCGCTGCCGAACACGAGCGAGGGCAAGAACTATCGCATGGGCTTCGCCTCCCGATATGTGCCGACCAAGGTCCGCGTCTATCCGGACACCGACTCGGTGCAGGAGTACGGCGGGAGCATTCCGCTGGAGAACTACGGGGCCGTCGTGGCGCGCGGCGAAGACCGCTACGGGCACAACCGGATCGCCACCCGGACGCTGCGCGGGACGCCGTTCCGGACTCGAACCGCTTCTTGACGCGGCCCGGCCCGGTGCTGCGAAGCGCCGCGCGACCGTTAGACCATACGGTACGATCGGTGAAATGAACGATCCCGTGGTTCATCAACTCGCCGTGTACCTGGACGACACCTACGCGACCGAGGTCAGCACCACCGTCATCGCCGGCGCGCTGCACGACGAGCAGCGCTGTCTCGCCGTCCGGGACAACATCGTGCATCCCCAGGGCGGCGGCCAGCCGGCGGACATCGCGACGCTGAACGGGGCAGCGGCCTCGGTCGTCCGGGTGCAGCACGACCAGCCGCTGGTCGCGCTCGTGCCCGAGCTGCCTGCCGGGGAGCTGCCCGCGGTGGGCGAGCGGGTTTCCGTCGCGGTGGACCGGGCCGCCCGGCTCGAGCACGCCGCCCTGCACACCGCGGGTCACCTGGTGGATGCGGCCGTGCGCGCGCGGGATTACCGGCACATCGTCAGCAATCACTTTCCCGGCCAGGCCCGCATCGAGTTCGAGGCGGGCACGGCATTGGAAGACGCCGAGGAGTTCGTCGCCACGGTGCAGGCCGATGTGCACGCCGTGATCGACAAGGACCTGCCGGTCGAGGCGTACTGGGCGGACGGGCGCCGCTACGTGCGGATCGGCGAGTTCTCGCTGGACGAGTGCGCCGGCACGCACGTTTCGCACCTGGACGAACTCGCCGATCTGGTGGTCCGCTCGGCCAAGGTGAAGAAGGGACGGCTCAAGGTTGGCTACTCCGCGCGCTACCGCGAAGGGGCGGACCGGCGGTAACGAAGCGTGGGCGGCCCGGCTCGGCCGTTCCGCATCGGCCGGGGATCTCGCGGTCGTCGGCGTCGCGGCGGTGTGGGGGTCGTCCTACGCCGTGATGCAGGCCGTCAACGCCACCGGCCTGTCCTTCCCCAACTTCCTCGCGCTGCGGTTCGCCGCGGCCGCGTTGCCGCTGCTGGTCTACGCGGTTCTCGCGCGGGTCCGTTTGAATCGGCGCGAACTGCGCCACGGGCTGCTCTACGGCGCGCTGCTGTTCACGATCCTGCTGCTGGAGACGTCCGGGGTGGCCTACACCAGCGCTGCCAACGCGGGGTTCCTGATCACCCTGTCGGTGATCCTGGTGCCGCTCTACAGCAGGGTGTTCGGCGGAGTGCGGCAGCGGCCCGCGATCTACGCGCTATCGGCCGTAGCGCTGCTCGGGTGCGCAGCGTTGACGCTGGGGAGCTCCGGGGCGCCGTTCGCGGTGCGGCCGGGCGATGGGCTGATCCTGGCGGCGGCTCTGGTGCGCGCTTACCAGATCTTCTCGTTCGGGCGGACCTCGAGCCATCGCGACTTCAACGTGCTGTCGGTGACGCTGGTCGAGGTCGTCGTGGTCGCCGCGCTGAGCCTTCTGGTGTCGCCGCTGTTCGGTCCGCTGCTGACCGAGCAGGTTTCCGCGATCACGCCGGGGGTGTGGGTGCTGATCGCGTACCTCGGCGTGCTGGGCACCGCGTTCGCGTTCGCGGCGCAGCTGTTCGCGGCTCGCCGGACCAGCGCCACGCGGGTCGCCATCATCATGTCCACCGAGCCGGTCTTCGCGGCGTTCTTCGCGATCGTCCTGCGCGGGGAGGGGCTGATGCTCATGCAGATCGTGGGCGGGGTGCTGATCGTCGTCGCGGCCGCGTTCGGGCGCCTGCTGGAGAACCGCGCGCAGGAGGCCGCGGCGTGACGCCGGCCGGTCGGCTTCCGGCTGTCGCGCTCATCCCACCTGCCTGCTGCGGCGCGGGCTACTTCCGCCGACTCCGCCGGGCGCTGGGGGCCGGGGTGGAGATCTGCGGAGTCGAGTTGCCCGGCCGCGGACGCCGGTACCGGGAACCCGCGCTGACCTCGGCTGAACGGGCTCTCCGGGACGTGCAAGCGCAGGTTCCGCACTCGGTGGGGGTGGTTTACGGCGAGAGCCTGGGCGCCTACATCGGCCTGGCGCTGCTCGCCGAGCGCGGCGTGGGGACCTGCCTGATCGCCGCGTCCAATCCGGCTCCGCGCACTCGCGACGACATCGATCTCGCGGGCATCGATTCGCTCGACGGCGCCGCCGCGATCCTGTCCCGGCTCGGCGGCGGTCCGCCTGCGGAGCTGGGGCAGGACCCCGCCGTCGCCGCGCAGGCGCACGCGCTGATCCGGAGTGATCTGCTGCTTTCGCAGGGATTCATCGAGCTGACCCGGCGGCTGGTGGTGGACGGGGACGTTCGCGTGCTCGCCGCTTCCGAGGACGGCGGGATGCAGCAGCCGGAGGCCTGGCAGCGGCACACCCGGGGTTCGTGCAGCACGGTTCGGCTGACGGGACCGCATCTGCTCTCCGGCGCGAATCCACGCGGTGTCGCCGATGCCGTCCTCGCAGTGCTGCGGGAACGGTGACGGTCATTGCCGCGCGGCGCTGTCCACGTGCAACGGCGAGGCGATCACGACGGTGATGTCGGCCGGGTCCGCACCGGTCGAGTACGTGTGCGGCTGATCGCCGGGGAAGGACAGGCAATCACCGGGAGCGAGATCCGCGAGATCGGCGTTCGCGCCCGCGCGGAGCTCACCCGAGGCCACGATGAGGCTTTCGATCGTTCCGGGCGCGTGCGGCGCACCCGTCGTTTCGTGTTCGGCCGGGATCCGGAGCCGCCAGATCTCGACCGAGTAGCTGCCGTGCAGGCGCCGCAGCAGTTCGCGCGTGGGGCCGTCCGGATCGCCGGGCGTGCCGGGCACTTTCACGGACGTTTCGGTGCTTTGGAAGCTCACGAGGTCGGCCAGCGGCAGCGCCAGCGCCACCGCCAGCGCGTCCAAGGTGCCGATCGTGGGGTTGCCGCTGCCGGCTTCGATGCTGGAAAGCGCCGCTTTGCTGATGCCTGCGCGACGGGCCAGCTCGGCACTGGTGAGGCCGCGGGCGCTGCGGATGCGCTTGACGTGCGCGCCGATCGCGCGGCCCGTCGAGCGCGACACCGGATCGCCTTGGGCCTGCGTCACAATCCCTCCCGCGCACCGTGCTCGCAATGCAGTTCGACGCGCGGAGCGTAGCAACCGGTCCCGGCGCACACCGGAAACCGCCGCGTCGACGGGTTCATGGCCTGCGGCGGGGATGCGTGCAGCAGCACCAGCCCGATCGCGTCGTGCCCGGCTGCGCCGACCGCGGTGGGAGCAATGTGCCGTGCAGCGACCAGTTCTCGCCGTCCCGGCTCCAGTGCAGGTAGTCGCGCTGCCACGGCCGCCGCGCGACCAGCCGCCGTTCGTGCAGCTCGTGCTGGGTTTCCCACGCTCTTCCGATGCCGTGCAGCGCGCGCTGGAGCAACATCATCGAGCCCTCCCTGTGTTCTTTAAAACGAACACACAGGAAGATATAACAGCCGATGTGCCGATGAAAGTCGCCCGGTCGCAGGCAACCACGTTCTTTCCGCGGCTCACGCGCACGCGCCGGCTCGGCGGCGGGGATCAGCGGGAGGCGGCCTGCTCGACCAGCTCGGCGGCGTATCCGGCCACCGTCTCCGGGCGGCTGCGCGGCAGCCAGTGCCCGCCGGGAACCCGGTGAACGCGCAGGTCCGGCACCCACTCCGCGATGCCGGTCTGCACCGGCGGGTGCACGAACCGGTCCGCGCTCGGCGCGATCACCTGCACCGGGACGTCGGTGCGCCGCGGCTCGGGACGGGCGAAGCGGCGGAGCATGTTCGCCCGGTACAGAGCCAAGCCGTGGATCGCGTCCGGCAGCTCGGGCGCGCTCGCCGACCGGTCGAGCGCGCGGACGAGGCGTTGGGTGAGGCCGCTGCGCCAAGCCAGCTCCGGCAGCTTGGGAATCTGGAAGAAGCCGATGTAGCCGGAGGAAGCCAGCTGCGCCACCAGCTCGCGCAGCGCGGGCAGCCCGGCCCGCACGCGGGACCGCATCCACCGCGCGGCGTGGTCCAGGCACGGGCCGGAGATCGAGGTGTACGAGGCGACCCGTCCGCGCAGGTCGTCACCGGTGATCGCGTGCCAGGTCTGGATCGAGCCCCAGTCGTGCGCGAGCAGGTGCACCGGATGGTCCGGGCTGACGGCGTCCAGCACCGCCGTCAGGTCCTCCGCGAGCCGGTCGAGCAGGTAGGCGCTGTCCCGATGCGGCTTGTCCGACTCGCCCGCGCCGCGCACGTCGTAGGTGACGACGTGGAACCGGTCTTGCAGCGACTGCACGACGCCGTCCCACAGCGAGCGGTTGTCCGGATAGCCGTGCACGCACACCAGCGTCGGCGCGGTTCGCGGGCCGGATTCGACGACGGCCAGCGACGTACCGTCCCGGGAAACGACCCGCCGAACCATCGCAAAACCTCCTGTTACCGGAAGTAACGGCTACTGGAGGTGGAACTATGCAGCGTCCGGCGCAGCGCTGTCAACGCGCTGCCGCGATCGTGCGGGGCGACGGCTGTGCCCCGCCGCAGCAGTGCGGCCGGCTCAGCCGAGCAGCGGCCGCACCTTCTGGCCGAAGTCGTGCACGCCCTTCTCGAACTCGTCGAAGGTGAACATCACCCCGCGCACGCCCGGCATCGAGGTCACCTTGTCGAGCTGGCGGGCGATCGTCTCGTGCGAGCCGACCAGGGTGCCCATGTTGAGGTTGATCGCGCCTTCCGGCAGGTTGATCGTCTTCGCCGTGCCGCCCTCCGGCGCGGAGGCGTCCTTGGCGCCCTCGTCGGCCATGTAGCCGAGAGCTTCCAGGTCCGCGCCGGCGTGGTAGGAGCGCCACTTCGCCCAGGCTTCTTCGTCGGTCTCGGCCATGATGAGCATGAACAGCGGCAGCGAACCCACGTCCCGGCCGGTCCGCTCGGCCGCGGCCGCGAGCCGCTGCACCGGTTCCGCGTAGTTCTCCGGGGCGTTGACGCCCGGGGTGAGCACGAAGTTGTAGTCGCCGACCTCCGCGGTCATCCGCATCCCGCGATCCGACTGGCCCGCGCAGACCACGTCCACGTGCCCGGACGGGCGCGGTTCCAGGCGGCAGTCGCTCATGCCGAAGAACTCACCGTCCAAGTTGGACACTCCGGTGGTCCAGAGTTCGCGCAGCACCCGGACGTATTCGGTCGAGTAGTCGTAGCGCCGCTCGAAGTACTCGTCGCCCGGCCACAGGCCCATCTGGTCGTACTCGTTCTTGGCCCAGCCGGAGACGATGTTGACCCCGAAGCGGCCGGGCGCGATCGAGTCGATCGTCGTGGCCATCCGCGCCACCATCGCGGGCGGCAGCGTGAGCACCGCCGTCGAGGCGTAGAGCCGGATCCGCTCGGTCACCGCGGCCAGCCCGGCCATCATCGTGAACGATTCCAGGTTGTGGTCCCAGAACTCCGTCCTGCCGCCGAAACCGCGCAGCTTGATCATGGACAGCGCGAACGCGAACCCCTGTCGCTCCGCCTCCAGCGCCACGTTCTTGTTCAGCTCGAACGACGGCATGTACTGCGGTGCGTTCTCCGAGATCAGCCAGCCGTTGTTCCCGATCGGCAGGAAAACGCCGAAATCCATGGGTGTTCCTCACGTCAGATGCATTCGCGCGGAACATACGGCGACCTACCGGCGGCCGGTGCCGCCAAGTAGCGGATCATGACGTCGTGACGCCACAGCGCCGCATCAAGCCCTGCGCGTCGAACGGCGCGTGCGCCTTGATGTCGTTGTCGAAGTAGACGTGCACGTCGCGGCCGGAATCCTTGCGCGGCGCGGGATCGGCGGCGGTGTGCGGAGTCGCCGGGCTCTTCCCCGCGTGCCAGGCGCGCACCAGATCCGCCCACTCGTCCAGCGCCTCGGCGGTGTAGCCGCTGGCGTAGAGCTCCTCGGCGCCGTGCAGCCGCACGTAGCAGAAGTCGCTGGTCACGTCGTCCATGCGCGGCCACGTTCCGGCGGTGTCGGCGGTGACCAGCGCGATGTCGTGCGCGCGCAGCAGATCGACGCACTCCGCGGTGGCGAAGCTGGGGTGGCGGGCCTCCAGCGCGTGGCGCAGCGGGCGGTCGGCGTCGGTCTCGGTCAGCGCGCGGCCGCGGAGTCGTTCGTCGTGTCCGCCCGCGAGTTCCGCGGCAGCGGCCGTGCTGCGCGGGAGCAGGTCGAAGAATTCCGCCAGTCGTTCCGGATCGAACCGCGTCGTGGCGGGCAGCTGCCACAGCAGCGGGCCGAGTTTTCCGCCGAGTGCCAGAACACCGGAAGCGAAGAAGTTCGCCAGCGGCACCTCGACGTCGCGCAGCCGCTTCATGTGCGTGATGAACCGGCTGCCCTTGACCGCGAACACGAAGTCGTCCGGGGCCTGCTCGGCCCACCAGCGGTAGCGCTCCGGTCGTTGCAGCGAGTAGAAGGAGCCGTTGATCTCGGCGGAGCCGAGCTGCCCGGCCAGGTATTCCAGCTCGCGGCGCTGCGGCAGACCGCGCGGGTAGAACGTGCCGCGCCACGGCGGGTAGAGCCAGCCCGAAGTGCCGATGAAGATGCCCGCCATCGCCCGCTCACCTCGCGGTGAACGCGACCGGCAGTTCCAGCAGCCCGCGGTTGCGGAACGACGCACGCCACGGCAGCTGATCCGGCGGCACCGCCAGCGCGAGGTCCGGCAATCGCCGCAGCAGGGTCTCGAACCCGATCTCGGCTTCCATCCGGGCCAGCGGGGCGCCCAGGCAGAAGTGCGGGCCGTTGCCGAACGCCAGGTGCGGGTTGTCGCCGCGGGTCACATCCAGCATGTCCGGGGCGGTGAACACCTCGGGGTCGTGGTGCGCCGAGACCAGCGACAGCAGCACCGTTTCTCCCGCGGGCACGGTGACTCCGCCGATCCGCACGTCCGAGATCGGGAAGCGGCGGATCGCCGTCTGCGGCGGTGGGTCGAAGCGCAGCAGCTCGTCGACCGCGGAGCGCAGCAGCGGCGGGTCGGCGCGCAGCGTGCCCAGCTGGTCGGGGTGCGACAGCAGTACCGCCATGCCGTTGCCCAGCAGGTTCACCGTGTTCTCGTACCCGGCGAAGAGCATCAGGAACGCGGTGGAGGTCAGCTCGTCCTCGGTCAGCCGCTCCTGGTCGCGCTGCGCGAGCAGGTTGCTGATCAGGTCGCCGCCCGGGTCGGCGCGCTTGGCCGCGACGAGCTCCACCAGGAAGCGGTGCAGCGAGTCGAGCGCGTCCGCGGCGGAGCGCCTGCTGCTCGGCGCGAGCATTTCGTCGGTCCACGCGCGGAAATCGGGACGGTCGGTGGTGGGGACTCCGAGCAGTTCGCAGATCACCGCGATCGGCAGCGGTCCCGCGTAGGCCGTCATCAGGTCGGCGTGTCCGGAGTCGGCGAACTCGTCGATCAGTTCTTCGGCGAGTGCGGCGACCTGCGGCCGCAGGTGGTGCACCCGGAACGCCTGCGCGGTGATCCGGCGCAGCCTGGTGTGCCGCGGGGCGTCCATGTTCAGCAGGTTCGCGTCCAGCGCGGGCGGTAGCGCGAAGCCCTGGTAGCCGTCCCGCGCGTGTGCCTTGTCCAGCGACAACCGGGGATCGGCCAGCGCCGCGCGCACGTCCTCGTAGCGGGTCACCAGCCACACCGCGGCGCCGTCCGGGGTGATCGCGCGGTGCACCGAACCCTGCTCGCGCAGCTTCGCGTAGGTCGCGACCGGGGCGGTCACGAAGTCGTCGCCGAGCTCGACCGGTGCCATGCCTCGAATCTACGACAACGGGGCCGGGCCGGGCGGTCGCCGAACGGGCCACGTCAGGTGCACGAGCGACGGCGGCAGGCGCAGGGTGCGCTTGCCGCCGTCGTCGAGTTCCCCGCTCGCGGATTCCGCTACTCGTCGGCGAGCGGCTCCGCGATGATCTTGCGCAGCATCAGCCCGCTCGCCGCCGCCGCCAGCGCCGCCACCAGCAGGCCGAGCACGATCGGGGCCAGGATCGAGAGCGTCAGCGTGGTGCTCTGCCCCATGACGTTGAGCAACCCGAGGCTGACCCCGGCACCTGCCGCGGTCGCCATGCCCGCCGCGACCAGCGCCGGTAGCGCCGCCTCGGTGTGCAGGGCGCGGACCAGCACCTTGCTCTGCGTTCCGGCGGCGACCAGCGCGCCCAGCGTGCGTCGCCGATCGATGACCGAACCCGCGGCCGTGATCGCCGCGCTGCCCGCCGCGAGCACCGACGCGATCGACAACCCGATCACCGTGATCCGGTGCAGGTCCCCGGTCATGACCTGTCCTGCGACGTTGCGCGACTCGATCGACTCGATGTCCGCGCCGGGGGCCACTCGCGCCATGGCGGTGCGCACCTTCGCCCGGTCGGCTTCGGTGGGTGGCAGCACGGACAGCGTGGTCTGCGTCGAGCCCGCCAGCGCGGGCACGGCGCTCCGATCGATGATCACCGTCTGCAGATTCGGCTCATGGCTGACCGGAGTTCCTTGCGGCACCGGGGTGGCGGGCGGCTCGCCGTTGGAAGCCAAGATGGCCGGGGTGACGGTGAGATCCGACTTCGGCACATCGATCGGCGTATGGATGCCGGGCGGCCCCGCGCACGAGGGCTGGTACGAGGTCACCTCGCGAGCCGCCTGGCAGTCGATGAGCAGACCGTTGGTGACCGCGCCGCCGGGCCCCTCGATGCTGACCTGCTCGTAGCCGGCGGCGGTGGCCTGCACGCCCTGCTGCGCCAGCTCGGCGTCGAGACGTTGCCGCAGCTCGGGCGCTTGACTGCCGGGCACGTCCGCGAGGATCACGCCGGCCTTGTCCGTGCTGCCCAAGGATTTGGCGCTCGCGGTCATCGCGGGCAACGCCGTCAGCGCGATCGACCCGATGAACACCGCGAGCACCATCCCGGAGGTCGACCGGTAGGCACCCTTCGGATCGCTGATGAGCCGCCTGCCCGCCAGCAGCACCGAAGGACGGCGCCACAGCTTGCTGAACAGCCGGCCGATGGTGGCGGTGATCCACGGGCCGATCAGCGAGAACGACCAGATGATCGCGGCGATCGGGACGACGAGCACCAGGAACCCCGCGCCCTCGTCGTACTTCGTCATGCCGAACACGAACAGCCCGGCGACCACGGCGATGATCAGCAGCCGCCACGCCTTGGGCCTGCTGCGCTGCTGCTGGGTGGCCGCGCTCAGCGGCGAGCGCACGGCCCGCCGGGTGCCCAGCACCGACGAGGCCACCACCAGCGCGGGAACGCCGATCGCCACGCCGAGCATCGCCGACGCCGACGGAGTGATGTCGCTGAGGAACCAGGTGCCGTTGCCCCAGGGAATCATGGCGATCAGATACCGCAGCGGCCAGATGAACAGCAGCCCCGCCACGGTTCCGGCGACGGCGGCGAGCCCGGTTTCCGCGGCCACCGTCGAGACCACTTGGGACGGTGTCGCGCCCGCCATCTGCAACGAGGCCATCCGGCGTTCCCGGCGTGCCGCGGTCAGCCGCGAGGCCGATGCGACCAGCACCAGGCTGGGAGCGGCGAGCACGAACAGGCCGAACCACGCCATCGGCTGCAACAGCCAGTCCTCGGACGACGCCTCGACTTCCACCAGCGAAGCGCCATGCGCGATCGCGGTGGCTTCGTCCAGAGCGCCCTTCGGGTGCCCGACGATCGCGACGAGCTGTTCCGGGTAGCGCAGCTGCTGCGGGTCGATCGTGCCCGCGATGCGCTCGGGGAAGCGATCGGCCAGCGCGTTGTCCGGCAGTTCTCCAGCTTTCTGCGCGAGCGCCGGGGACAGCAGCACCTCGCCGGGAGCCGGGTACTTCGGGGCGTTCCCGCCGCCGGTGGCGCCGGAGACGTCCAGCCTGGTGATGAATTCGCCCCGCACGTAGTCCTGCGAGGCCAGCTCCACCCCTCCGGTGTCGGAGACGCCCGGGTGCCCGTATTGCCAGGACGAGCGTTCGGTGCGCGCGTGCGCGGCGTGCGGCAGTGCCGTGAGGATCAGCACCAGCGCGGTCGCCACCGTCACGCCCAGGGCGGTGAGGATTGCCGAAGTGCGGGTGCGGGAGTCGTGCCGCAGCACCCGCAAGGCCAGCTGCACGGGGTTCATCCGGCCACCGCCCCGTCGCGCGCGGGCACGTTGTTCGCGATGAGCCCGTCGCGGATCTCCACCACGCGGCCGCACCGGGCGGCCAGCTCACGGTCGTGGGTGACCACGATGACCGCGGCTCCGGAACGGCTCGCGCTGCCCGCGAGCGCGCTCATCGTCGCTTCGCCGGTGCGGGTGTCCAGCGCGCCGGTCGGCTCGTCCGCGAAGATCACCTTCGGCTGGTGCGCCATCGCCCGCGCGATCGCCACGCGCTGCGCCTGCCCGCCGGACAGCTGGCCGGGCAGGCGCTGCTCCATGCCGGTCAGGCCCAGCCCGGCCAGCCATTCGCGGGCGGTGCCGGTGGCCTTGCGCCGGTCGGTGCCGCCGAGCAGCAGCGGCAGCGCCACGTTCTCCTCGGCGGTCAGCTCACCGACGAGCATGCCTTGCTGGAACACGAAGCCGAACTCGTGCCTGCGCAATTCGCTGCGCTTGGTTTCGGTGAGCTGGTCGATGCGGCGCCCCTCGAGGCTGACCTCCCCGCGGTCCGGGCGCAGGATCCCGGCGAGCACGTGCAGCATCGTGGTCTTGCCGGACCCGGACGGCCCCACGATCGCCAGCACTTCACCGGCCTGGACCGCGATGTCCGCGCCGCCCAGTGCCCAGTGCTCGCCGTACTGCTTCGCCAGTCCGTTGCCGACCAGAACCGGGTTCCCCGCCGGTGTGCGTCCTTGGTGCACTTGTCCATTCCCCTCGGTCGATGTGCGCGCCGTGGTGGAGCAGGATCCTGGCGCGGAATTCGATCGAGGAGAACGTTCGCAGCAGCCGGTGGGGACACACCTCGACCGCGCGGTCATCCCCGGTCGTCCGGTCGGCCGGAGTCGCTGGCCGATCGGCCTGTGGAACGGCTCAGAGCCCTTCGGGCTCCGCGCGGCGAAACCGCTGTCCCCGCGAGGAAACCGCCACGAGCGACGGTGCCGTTGCTCGCGTGGTCATCGTTGGAGCGGTTCCGCCGCCGACCGGATGGATCGCCCATCGGCGAACCCTGGTACTGCTGATTCGACGAGCCCCGAAGCAGCCGTACGCACCCTCCGGGCGGACGGACTCAGGTTTCCCTGGTCGCCGTGGCCGGAGGTGTCCTGCTGGCGCGGCGGGACGGCAGGAAGCCCGCCGCCGCGGCCACCGCGACGAGTCCGCCGCAAACCGCGGGCAACGCGAGGACCGGTATCGCCAGTGGCGCCTCCGGAACCAGTGCGGTGATCAGCAGTGCACCCAGCAGGACGCCGTGCGGCAGCCCGAAGACCACTCCGAGCACGCCGTGCATGGCGGACTCGCCGATCCGGACGGTGAGCAAGCCGTTGCGGGACAGGCCCACCGCGCGCAAGACGCCGCTTTCCCGGCCGCGCTCGAGTACCGACAAGGTCGCGGTGGTACCGACCCCGACGATGGCGACGAACACGGTCAGCGCGATCAGTGCCAACGCGCTGCCGGTGACCTGCCGGACCAGGCCGGACTGCTCGGCGCGGAGGTCGTCGAGCACGCTGATCTCCAGTTCCGGGCTGTTGCCGGTGTGGGCGCCGACCGCGGACTGCGCCGCTGCCATGCCCCTGCCGCCCGCGTCGATCATGACCCCGGTAGGCGCCGGGTCGATCCCGAGGGCGTTGAGGTCCGATGAGTGCGCAAGGACCTGCGAGCCGCCGATGCGCTGCCCGACGACCACTGCCGCGACCCGGATTCTGCGATCGCCGAGCAGGACCGAATCGCCGACGCCGACCCGGTTCTTGCTCGCGAAGCCGTCGGAGACCGCGAGCGTTCCCGGTCCGAGGTCGTGCAGTGACCCGTCACCGGCCACAATGTCCGCCGACCTGGGCAGCTGGGTGATCGGCAGGTCCGAGACTTCCAAGTTCGTCGATCCGCCCGGGGCACCCAGCTGCAACCGAACGGCGCGATACGGGACGACCGTGCCCACCGCGGGATCGGCCGAGAGCGCCCCGGGCAGGTCAGCGGGCAGTGTTGCCCCTTCGGGGGCTCGTACCTCGATGCCCGCGGTGTACTCCGCGGCCGAACTCGCCTCGTTGTGCTCGCGCATGGTTTCCCCGGCGGTGAGCGCCGCGATGAGCAGCGTCGCGGCCAGCGCCACCACCGAGGACACCGCCGCCGCCCGGCGCGGCATACCTCCCGCGCTGCGCACGGCCAACGTCGCGACCGGGCCGAGCCGCCGCACCGAGCGGTGCGCTCCGGCGAGCACCGGGCGCACCAGACGCGGCGCGAACGCCAGGTACGCGCCGAACCACGCGGCGGCGGCCAGCACCCCGAACAGCACGAGATCTTCGGTGCTCCCGGCCGGGCGATAGCGCGAAAGCAGTCCCTGGGAAACCGCGAGGGCCATCAGCAGCACCCCCACCGCCAGCAGCGCGGCACCGACCACGGTCCGGGTCGCCGTCCCGGCCTTGTGCTCGCTCGGCCGGGTCGTCGACCGCAGCGCTTCCAGCGGGGACACCCGCGCCGCGTCGCGGGCCGGGGCCAGCACGGCGAGGACGACCGCGACCACGACTCCCACCAGCACCGACCCCAGCATCAGCGGGGAGGGAGAGGCCGCTGCGACCGGTGCGACCAGCGGCACGAGCCTGCTGATCCCGACGGCCAGCGCGGTCCCGGCTGCACCCGCGATCAATGCGGTGCTCGCGCCCTCAGCGACCAGCGCCCGACGCAGCCCACCGCGGGTGGCGCCCAGCGCACGCAGCATGGCGAGGTGCCGGATGCGCTGCGCGAAGACGATCCGGAAGGCGGATACCGCGACCATGATCGACGCGAGCGCCGCCAGCACCACGAACGCGCTGAGCAGCACGGAAACCCGGTCGACCGTGTCCTGGCTCTGGCGCACTTCGGCCTGCCGCGCGTCCGCGGCGGAGAGCACGGTCATCGCCGTCGGCTGGGCACTCTGCATGATCGCGGGCACGTCCCCGGTGAGGTCTACCCGCGACAGTTCCGCAGCGGTGCGGGTGAGCACTTCCCGATCCGGGGCGTAAAGCGCAACTCCGTCCGCTGACGGGGAATCCACGAGTGCGGTCACCGTCAACGAGTGCGGCGCCCCGCCGTCCTGCACGGCGAAATCGACCGCGTCGCCGACGTGCAAGCCCAGCCGCTCGGCGGCGCGCTCGGACACCGCCACCTCTCCCGGAGCACGCGGATACGTGCCGGCCTCGACCTGGACCCGGCTCAGCGGCCCCTGCCCCGGATCGGCGGTCAGTTCGACCTCCACGCTCCCGACCAGGCCCGATCCGCTCACCCGGCCGGTCGCCTCGGTCACGCCGGGAAAGTCCTCGATCCGGTCCAGCTGCGCGGGGCCGTATCCGGACGGGGACTGCACGACCGCGGACGCCGCATCCGGGATCGAGGTCAGCTCACTGGTGATCGTGCGCATCGCCATGTCCCGGCCGAGCAGCGTGCCGGTGATGAACAAGGCGGCCAAGGCGATCGTCAGCCCGCACAGCACCAACCGCGCCGGAGTCCGCCGGACGGCACGCAGGTGCGGAACGACGGCGCTCATCGGTCCTGCCCCAGCAGCCGCATCGAGTGCGCGATCCGGGAGGCGTCGGGCCGGACGAGCGTGTCGACCACCTGCCCGTCCGCGACCAGCACGACACCGTCGGCGTACGAGGCGGCTATCGGATCGTGGGTCACCATCACGACGGTCTGCCCGAGTTCGCGCACCGACGCTTGCAGCAGGCCCAGGATCTCTTCGCTCGCCCGCGTGTCCAGGTTCCCGGTCGGTTCATCGGCGAAGACGACCTCGGGCCGGGTGAGCAGCGCGCGGGCCAGCGCAACCCGTTGCTGCTGCCCACCGGACATCTCCGCGGGCCGGTGCATCAAGCGGCCCGACAGTCCCAGTCGTTCGGCCAGCTCGCCGACCGCGCCGCGTTGCGGCCTGCGTCCGGCGAGCTGGACCGGCAGCACGATGTTCTCCTCCGCGGTGAGTTCGGGAAGCAGGTTGTACTGCTGGAACACGAACCCGATCCGCTCCCGCCGGACCCGGGTGAGCTCGTCGTCCCGCAACGTGGCCAGGTCGACGCCGCCGAGCAGCACACTCCCACCGGTCGGGGTGTCCAGACCCGCCGCGCACTGCAACAACGTCGATTTGCCGGAGCCCGAAGGCCCCATCACCGCGCTGAAACCGCATGCGGGGAATCGGATGGAGAGGTGGTCCAACGCGCGCACTTCGGTCCGGCCGGTGCCGTAGGTCTTGACGAGGTCGACCGCTTCGACCGCGATGGCCGGACCGGGATTCGCGGTTGTCCCGACCGTGCTCGCTGGTCGGCTGTTGTGGCTCATGTCCAGGAGCCTGTCCGGTCGTGGGCGCGGTCCACCTCCGTCCGCCGACCGGTTTCGCGGCGAAGCGCTCTGCCTTTCGGCTGATGCAAACGGCGGAGATCGGCTGTCTAGGATGCGGGCTCGTGCTGTTCCCCGGTAAGTCCGCGTGGCAGTCGGCGCTCTGGCTGTTCGGCATCGTGCTGGCTACGCCGGCGCTGATGCTGTTGGAGCACGTGATCTACGAGGGCTTCGACGGTGCGAGGTGGCCGCCCGCGGTGATCATGTCGACCGGGCCGATCGCCGCGGTGGCCCTGCTGATCGCTCCGCGGGCCGGCGCTCGCTCGCTGCCCGGGGTCACGATCGCCGTCGCCGTGATCGTGGCCGCCGTGTACTACACCGCGTACCGGCCCGGGGAGTCGCAAGATCGTCCCGACGCCGCGCTGGCGGTGCTCACCCCGACGGCCGCGCTGCTGATCCTGCTCGGGCTGGTGGTGTGGCGGGCGGAGAAGCGCTGGGTGGCGGCCGCGGCGGTGGTCGTGATCCCGGTGGTCGTGGCGCAACCCGCGATCGGACGCGGCAAGCTGACCGAGCTGGTGATCGCGTTCCTGCTGCTGTGCTGCGTGGTGCTGTCCTGCACGATCGGCCTGGCCGCGCGACTGGCCCGCCGGGCGCGGCTGCGCGAGATCGAGCACGAACGGCTGCTCCAGCGCACCGAGTTCGCCCGCGACCTGCACGACTTCGTCGGCCACTACGTGACGGGCATGGTGGTGCAGGCGCGCGGCGCGCAGGCGATCGCCGCCCGGTCACCGCAGCAAGCACTGGACACTTTGGACGGCATCGCCGAAGCCGGTACCGAAGCGATGGAATCGCTGCACCGCATGGTCGGCCTGCTGCGCGCCGAGGACGGTCCGACCACTGCGCCGCTGGCCACCATCGACGAGATCGCCACCATGGTCGAGCGGTTCAACCGCGAGCTGGGGCCGGACGCGCGGCTGGCGCTGCGCGGTTCGACCGAGGGGATCCCGCCCGCGATCGGTTCCACCGCGCACCGGATCGTCCTGGAAGGACTCACCAACGTCCGCAAGCACGGCCAGCACGTGACGACCGTGCGGATCGACGTCCAGCGCGCGGATTCCGAGCTGCTGGTGCGCGTCGGCGACGACGGTGCGGTTGGCAAGATGCCCGGGAGCGGCTTCGGTCTGCGCGGTCTGCGCGACCGCGTCGCCGAAGTCGGCGGCGAGTTCGAGGACGGGCCCTGCGCGGAGGGCGGCTGGGCGCTCGAAGCCCGGATGCCGCTGCCGTCGAACGGAGGTACAGCGTGACGATCAGCATGCTCATCGCGGACGACCAGACCATGGTCCGCACCGGTTTCGAGATGATCCTCTCGGCCGAGGACGACATCGCGGTGGTCGGCAAGGCCTCCGACGGTGTGGAGGCGCTGGAGCAGATCGAGCGGCTCCGGCCGGACGTGGTGCTGATGGACATCCGGATGCCCCGGCTGGACGGCTTGGACGCCTTGCAGCGGATCAACGTCCCGGGCGCGGTCGATCCGCCCAAGGTCGTGGTCGTCACGACCTTCGAGGACGACGAGTACGTGCACCGCGCGCTCAACGGCGGCGCCAGCGGTTTCGTGCTCAAGACCGCGAGCGCGGCGCTGCTGCTCGAGGCCGTGCGGGCGGCGGCCTCGGGCGACGCGCTCGTCAGCCCGGCGATCACGGTGAAGTTGCTGCGCAACCGCTCCGCGGCTGAACCGCCCGCGGACCTGCCCAATCCGCTGTCGGCGCGCGAGCTCGACGTCGCCCGGCTGGTCGCCACCGGGGCCACCAACGCCGAGATCGCCGAGCAGCTGTTCCTCTCGGTCGGCACGGTCAAGACCCACCTGGCGAGCGTCCAGTCCAAATTGGACGTACGGAATCGGGTGGAGATCGCGGCGTGGGCCTGGCAGTCGAAGATCCTCGGCCGATAGGCGGAGGTTTCCGGCCGAAACCGGCCGTCCGGCAGATCCGCGCCTCGCGGGGTGATCAATACCTTCGTCGTCCGACGGATCGACCGCCCTCGGCGTGAAGGAGCTCATCCCTTGAAACGTTCACTCGTGTTGGCCGTACCTGCACTCGCCCTCGTCGGCCTCACCGCGTGCGGCAGCAATCCTCCGGAGCAAACCGCCTACGAGGTGGAGTTGAAAGTATCGGGACCTGCCGGGGAAAGCGGCACCGTGCAGAAGTCCACTTCGGACTCCAAGGATCAGGCGCCGGAGCCGGTCGGCGTGCCGCACCGGGAGAAGTGGGCGCCGATGGGCGGTCCGGCGAAGTTCGTCGTCACGCCGGATTCGCCCGCTTCGGCCCTGACCTGCGAGGTGCTGGTCGAAGGCAAGGAACGGGTGACCGAACGAGGACAGCCCGGCGAACCGGTCACCTGCGAGCTGACCATCGACGGCCCGGCCTGACCCAGCGGAGCGGGCCTGCGGCCCGGCAGGACGTCCGCCGGCCGCTGACCGGCTCGATGCCGGGTTTCAGGTGCACCCCGCCCCGCCGAGCCGTTCCCGGCGGGGCGACAGGTCAGCTGCGGGAGTGCTCCAGCGCGCGGCGGACCAGGACCTTCGCCAGGTGCCGCCGGTACTCGGCGGAAGCTTCGGGCTCGTCGGCGGGCGAGGTGCCCTCGGCCGCGTGCTCGGCCGCATCGGCGGGGGAGGCGCCCGCGGCCAGCGCGGACTCGACCGCGCTCGCGCGCATCGGCGTCGGGCCCATGTTCACCAGCGCGACCGCGTCCCCGGCCACGGCCACGCCGACCACCGCCCAGTCGATGGCGCGGCGGGTGAACTTCTGGAAGTCCCAGCCGCCGGAGTGCTTCGGCACCCGGATCTCGGTGAGGATTTCGCCCGGCTCCAGCGCGGTTTCGAAGAAGTCGACGAAGAACTCGCTCGCCGCGACCTCGCGGTTCCCGTCCGGCCCGCGCAGCACCAGCGCCGCGTCCAGTGCCAACGCCACCGCGGGCAGGTCCGCTGCCGCGTCGCCGTGCGCGATCGAGCCGCCGATGGTGCCGCGGTGGCGCACCTGCGGATCGCCGATCGTGCCCGCCGCGTGCGCCAGCAGCGGCACCTCGCGCGTCAGCAGATCCGAGTTCGCGAGGTCGTGGTGCCGGGTCAGTGCGCCGATCCGCACCGCGTCGCCCGCGTCCTCGACGAACGAGAGGTCCCGCAACGCGGTCAGGTCGACGACGACTTCCGGCGCCGCCAGCCGCAGCTTCATCAGCGGCAGCAGCGAATGCCCGCCCGCGAGCAGCTTCGTGTCCTCGCCGTGCTCGGCCAGCAGGGACAGCGCGTCGTCCACGGACTCCGCGCGGTGGTAGGTGAACGAACCGGGGATCATCGATCGCCCTCCTCAGCGGCGGCCAGCACCGACTCGACGATGCCCTGGTATCCGGTGCACCGGCACAGGTTCCCCTCGAGGCCGTCGCGGACCTGCCGCTCGGTCGGCGCCGGGTTCTCCTGCAGCAGCGAGACCGACGCCAGCACCATGCCCGGCGTGCAGAAACCGCACTGCAGGCCGTGGTGCTGCTGGAAGGCGCGCTGCACCGGGTGCAGCTCGTCGCCGTCCGCGAGCCCTTCGATGGTGGTGACCTGGTGCCCGTCGGCCTGCGCTGCCAGCACCGTGCACGACTTGACCGACTCGCCGTCCAGCAGCACGGTGCACGCACCGCAGGACGTGGTGTCGCAACCGGTGCTCGTGCCGGTGAGGCCGCAGTTCTCCCGCAGGTGGTGCACCAGCAGCGTGCGATCGGCGATCTCGTGTCGTTGTTCGGTGCCGTTGAGGTTGATCTGGACGTGCAACCTGTGCTCCCTCTCACGTCTGATTGAGATCGAGCTTAGCTGGCTGCGGGCGCGCTGATCAGGGTTCGATAGCGCCCACTTGTTCGGAACGGGCGATCGGCGTGCCTATACTGCTTGCGACAGTCTTGGTGTCGTAAAGCGCTGCGAGGTGTTGGATGCCCGACCGGCCCAGCGCTGCGCTGCAGCGAACCGGCCCGCTCGACACGAGCCGGCTGGACACCGGCAACCCGGGCGTGGCGCGCTGCTACGACGCGATGCTCGGCGGCAAGGACAACTACGCGGTCGACCGCGCGGTAGTGGACGAGATCCGGCGCTTGTCGCCCACCGCGCACCTCGCGGCGCGGGACAACCGGCAGTGGTTCATCCGCGTGGTGCGCTATCTGGCCGTGGTCGCCGGGATCGACCAGTTCCTGGACTGCGGCTCCGGATTGCCGACCGACGAGAACACCCACCAGGTGGTTCAGCGCGCCAATCCGGAGGCGGTGGTCGTCTACATCGACCACGACCCGATGGTGCATTCGCACGGCAAGGCGCTGCTGGCGGACAACGACCACACGCACTTCGCGCTGGCCGACTTCACCCGGACCGAGGAGCTGTTCGCGCACCCCGTGGTGGCGCGCAACATCGACTTGTCCCGGCCGGTGGCGGTGCTGCACGCCGCTTCGCTGCACCACCTGCACGACGAGCAGGATCCGTGGGGCACCGTGGCGCGCTGCCTCGGAACCGTGCCTTCGGGTTCTTACGTCGCGGTGAGCCATCTGCATCGGCCCGAACCCGGTGAGCCTGCCGCGGAAGTGGCCGGTGAACTGGAAGACGCGGCCCTGCGGCTGCTGGGCTCCGGCCGGTTCCGCACCGCCGCGGAGATCACCGCGCTGCTGGACGGCACCGAGATCGTTCCGCCGGGCTTCGTCCGCGCGGCAGACTGGTGGCCGGACGGGCCCTCGATGCACGCCCTCGAACCCGGCCAGAACCTGGTGCTCGGCGGGCTGGGCCGCAAACCCTGACGGTCCGCGGGCGGCTGCAAACACTGAATGGTCCGCGCGCGGACCGGGAGATCTTCGAGAGGCCAACCGTGCTCGTTCTCGGCATCGACAGCTCTACCCAGTCGACGAAGGCCGTGGTGGCCGACGCCGAAGACGGCGAGGTCCTCGCCACCGGCAAAGCCGTGCACCCCGTCGGCACCGAGGTCGACCCGTGGGCGTGGTGGCGGGCCGCCCGGGAAGCCGTCGAGCAGGCCGCCGCGGACGCGCCCGGCCCGATCGAAGCGCTGTCGGTGGCCGGTCAGCAGCACGGCATGGTCGCGCTGGACGAGGCGGGCAGCCCGGTGCGGGACGCCTTGCTGTGGAACGACACCCGTTCCGCGCCGCAGGCCCGCGCGCTGATCGAGCGCTACGGCGCCGCCGAGCTGGCCGAACGCACCGGGCTGGTGCCGGTCGCCAGCTTCACGCTCACCAAGCTGGCCTGGCTGGCCGAGCAAGAACCGCACCACGCCGATCGGGTCGCGCAGGTGCTGCTGCCGCACGACTGGGTCAGCTGGCTGTTCGCCGGGCGTCCGCAGCGGGCCTGCACCGACCGCGGGGACGCCTCCGGCACCGGCTACTTCGCGCCGTCCACCGGCCGCTGGCTGCCGGAACTGCTCACCGAGGCGATGGGCGGCCGCACGCCGCAGCTTCCGGACGTGCTGGGTCCTGCGGAATCGGCGGGCCGGGTCACCGGTTTCGGCTCGCTGGACGGGGCGGTGATCGGCGCGGGCACCGGCGACAACATGGCCGGGGCGCTGGGACTCGGTGCCGGTCCGGGTGACGTGGTGGTGTCGCTGGGAACTTCCGGCACCGCGTTCGCCGTCGCCGAGCAGCCCGGCGCGGACGAAACCGGGGAAGTGGCCGGTTTCTGCGACGCCACCGGCAGGTTCCTCCCGCTGGTGTGCACGCTGAACGCGGCCCGCGTGCTGACCGGGACCGCGGAGATGCTCGGCACCGACCTGGCGGGCCTGGACCGGCTCGCGCTCGAAGCGCAGCCCGGTGCGGGCGGGCTGAGCCTGCTGCCTTACCTGGAAGGGGAGCGCACGCCCGACCTGCCCGCCGCTGCAGGCACGCTCACCGGTCTGCGCGGCGCGAACATGACGCCGGAGAACCTCGCGCGCGCCGCCGTCGAAGGAATGCTGTGCGGGCTCGCCGACGGCATCGAGTCGCTGCGCCGCACGGGAGTGCAGGTGCGCCGGGTGCTGTTGATCGGCGGCGCCAGCGAGTCAGCGGCGGTGCGAGCGGTGGCGCCGTCGCTGTTCGGCGTCCCGGTGGAAGTGCCGCGCAGCGCGGAATACGTGGCGCTCGGCGCGGCGAAGCAGGCCGCGTGGGCTGCTTCCGGATCGGCGGCTCCACCGGAGTGGCCGTTGAACTCGGAGCATTGCGCGGCGGAGAAGATCTACCAGGGCGAAGCCGTCCGGCACGCCTACCGAACCGCCCGCCGGCAGGTGCACGGCTTCTGACCGTCGTTTCCGACCACACTTCCGTGGGCCCGTGCACATCGAATCGCCGCAGCGGTGCGCCGTCGGCAGCACGGATCGTGCCGAACCAATGGGCCATTGGCCGCAACTCGCCGAGCGAATGGCGCAATCGCGATCGTCCGTAAGGCCCGGACGGGTGGTGTGCGGCCCTTTTCCGCCGAGGTGCCCTCCGGCGATCGGGTGATCCACTCCGGCGAGCGCTGACCGGCGTCCACGCGCCCCGCTAGCGTTGATCATCAACGCTGCAGGGGGTGCGAATTGCCGAGCACGAATCACCGGGAAGAACGCCTGCGCCGCGCGGCCGAGCGGGCCATCGCCGGATTTCCGGCGTTGCCGCGCTGGAAACGCCGGGTGCTGGCCCGATTCCTGGTGGAGAGCAGGCGCGGCTGGCGCACCTACGCGCACAAGGACTTCCCGGCCACTCCGCCGGGCCGCGCCGACTTGCTGCTGATCGGGCCGCAAGGCGTGCTCGCGGTCGCAGTCCGGGACGCGGAACCGGAACTCGACGAAACCCGGAAAGCCTTGCGCGCGGCCGCGGACGTGTTCCTCGGCTTGCGCGTGGCCGCAGGCACGGTCAGCGAAGCCGTCGTGCGGCCGGTGGTCGTGCTGCCCGAAGGCCGGGAGATGTCGAAGCGCTCCATCGGCCACCACCTCACGGTGTCCGAGTCCGTGCTGGGCCGATTGCTGGAGCGCGGCGAGCGGCGGCTGACCAAGCGCGACGCCGAGTCGCTGGCCGCGCACCTGGCCGCGAGCGACGATTTCGTCGAACTGACGCCGTGCGAGGAATCCGACGCCGAGCCCGCCGATGGCGCCGAGCTGTTCGACCTGTCCGAACTCGCCCGCGACCGGTTCGACGCCGCACTGGACGGTCCCTTCGAGTCGTGGCTGACGTTCCTGGACGACTCGCAGTCGGCGATGGTGCGCCGCGACTACAGCGGCCCGGCGCGCATCAGCGGCCCCGCGGGCACCGGCAAGTCCGTGGTGGCGCTGCACCGGCTGGTGCACCTGGGCAGGCGCAGCACCGGTCCGCTGCTGTTCACCACCTACGCGCGCAACCTGCCGCCGATCCAGCAGCGGCTGTTCCGCAGGCTCGCGCCGGAACTGGCCGAGCGGGCCGAGTTCAGCACGCTGCACAGCTGGGCGAGCCGGTTGCTGCGGGACCGCGGCCGCAACCGCAGCGTGCCGCAGGGCGCGGTGCTGAGCTGCTTCTACCGGGCGTGGGGCAAGATCGGCAAGGACGGCAGGCTGAGCGAGCTGAACCCGCGGCCGGACTACTGGCGCGACGAGATCGACCGGGTGATCAAGGGCCGCGGCCTGCGCGACCCGCAGGAGTACCAGGCGGTGCAGCGCACCGGCCGGGGAATGCGGGTCGACCGCGGCGGCGACCGCGACCTGGTGTGGCGGCTCTACGCGCAGTACGAGGAATACCTGCGCGAGAAGGGCCTGCACGACTTCAACGACCTGCTGGCCGAGGCGTACGCCGAGCTGGAGCACCGGCCGCTGGACCAGCCGCCCGCCGCCGTCGTCGTCGACGAGGTCCAGGACATCACGCTCACCGGCCTGCGCCTGCTGCGCTCGATGGCAGGCGACGGGCCGAACCGGCTGCTGCTCGTCGGGGACGGGCAGCAGCAGATCTACGCGGGTGGCTGGCGGCTGTCCGATGCCGGGATCCCGATCCGCGGGCGCGGCGAGGTGCTGCGCAACAACTACCGCAACGCCTCCCGGATCCTGGATTGGGCCAAGCGGTTCGACGCCTCGAACCAGGTCGACGACCTCGACGGCGCGGCCGGTTTCTCCTTGCGCGAGGCCGTTGCGACCTTGCGCGGCGGCGAGGTCGTGCCGTGGCGCGGGCCGCCGGACGAGCACGAGCAGGCGGTGGTGTGCGCGTTGCGCGGCCTCGGCGAGGTGGCACCGGACGACATCGCGGTGCTCACCTTCGGCAAGTCCGAAGCCAAGCGCTGGCGCGCGGTGCTGCGCACGGCGGGCATCGCGGTCGCCGACCTGGAAGAGCACGTCGGCGAACGCGACGGCAAGGTCAAGGTCGGCACCGTGTTCCGCGCGAAAGGACTGGAATTCCGCGCGGTTTTCGTGCCCGAACTACCCGCCGGGGACAACGGCGACGACCGGCTGCGCGACCAGCACGAGCGCGGCGAACGCGCACAACTCGTCGCCCTGACCCGCGCCCGCGACACCCTCTGGATCGGCTTCCCCAAAACCGTGTCCGAGACCTGAGACGTCCGCGCACCCGCGACTCTGGGCCTGGGCTGCACTACTGGTCCCCGCGGGGCAGCGCTGCTTGAGTTACCGGCCCCGGCTCGGTCGAGGGAAATTGCGCGGGAAGCGCTTGTGGCTCTTGTCACAATCTTGACTGCGCGGCACTCTCGAACAGGTCGATGCGCCCACCACCGCACGAGAGGTTCGCGCCCATGGCTTCGAGCACCGAACTGAGCGATGCGCAGCGCCTCCTAGGTCAGCTGCGCAGCAGCGTCGGAGTGCTGCGCACCCGCTACGGAAACGCTGCGGCGGTGCGCAGGTTGAGCAACGATGTCGAACGGCTCGAGATCGACCTCTCCGAGCTGTCGGCATTGCCCGCGCCGCGCACGGAAACCACCCCCGGCGACACCGTGCTCGTCCCGGACACGCCCTACGACCGCTCGCTGTGGCAGGACTCCGACGACGAAGGTGTCGGAGGCTGGCAGCCGCATTAGGGCGCGGGCACTGGGGCACCGACCACTCACCGGACACCGACAACGAGGTCAGCAATGTCCGCACTCCCCGGTACCGACCCGTCCAGCGTCGAGCCATCCCGCCCGCCCGGCCGCACCGAGCCCCGCACCCGGCGCACCGACCGGTGGTGGCTGCAACCGCTGGTCACGGCCGTCGCGCTGGGCCTGTTCGTGATCTACGGCGCGATCCGCGCGTTCATGAACGACTACTACTGGGTGCCCGAGTACCACTACCTCGCGCCGTTCTACTCACCGTGCCTGAGCGCGGCGTGCGTGCCGGGCGCCAGCCACTGGGGCCAGTGGTTCCCGGCACTCGGGCCGTTCCTGCCGCCGCCGGTGTTCGTGCTGCCGTTCGTGCTCGGTTTCCGGCTGACCTGCTACTACTACCGCAAGGCGTACTACCGCTCGTTCTGGGCGGCGCCGCCGGCGTGCGCGGTCACCGAGCCGCACAGCTACTACACGGGTGAGACGCGGTTCCCGCTGAAGCTGCAGAACGCGCATCGCTACTTCTTCTACGCCGCGCTGCTGGTGGCGGCCGTGCTCACCTACGACACCGCGATCGCGTTCCGCGGCGCGGACGGCGGGTTCGGCGCCGGGCTCGGCACCCTGCTCATGGTCGTCAACGTGGTGCTGCTGTGGGCCTACACGCTGTCCTGCCACTCGTGCAGGCACCTGGTCGGCGGGCGGATCAACCACTTCTCCCGGCACCCCGTGCGCTACTGGCTGTGGACCAAGGCCACCTGGCTCAACGGCAGGCACATGCAGTTGGCCTGGGCATCGCTGGTGTCGGTGGCGGTGGTCGACCTGTACGTGCTGCTGATCGCCAGTGGCGCGATCGGCGACCTGAGATTGTTCAACTGAGAGGGCGCGGATGGAGATCGAACGGCACGACTACGACGTCATCGTGATCGGCGCGGGCGGAGCCGGGCTGCGCGCGGCCATCGAGACCCGGATGCGCGGGCTGCGCACGGCGGTGGTGTGCAAGTCGTTGTTCGGCAAGGCGCACACGGTGATGGCCGAAGGCGGCATCGCTGCCTCGATGGGCAACGTGAACTCCCGCGACGACTGGCAGGTGCACTTCCGCGACACCATGCGCGGCGGGAAGTTCCTGAACAACTGGCGGATGGCGGAGCTGCACGCGAAGGAGGCCCCGGACCGGGTCTGGGAGCTGGAGACCTACGGCGCGCTGTTCGACCGCACCGCCGACGGCAAGATCAGCCAGCGCAACTTCGGCGGGCACGAGTACCCGCGGCTGGCGCACGTCGGGGACCGCACCGGGCTGGAGCTGATCCGCACGCTGCAGCAGAAGATCGTCTCGTTGCAACAGGACGACTACGCCGCGCACGGCGACTACGAGGCGCAGCTGAAGGTCTTCCAGGAGTGCACGGTGACCGAGCTGCTCAAGGACGCCCCGGACGGACGCATCGCCGGGGCGTTCGCGTACTGGCGGGAAACGGGCCGGTACGCGCTGTTCCGCGCGCCGGTGGTGATCATGGCGACCGGCGGCATCGGCAAGTCGTTCAAGGTCACCTCGAACTCGTGGGAGTACACCGGCGACGGGCACGCGCTGGCGCTGCGCGCGGGCGCGTCGCTGATCAACATGGAGTTCGTGCAGTTCCACCCGACCGGCATGGTCTGGCCGCCGAGCGTGAAGGGGATCCTGGTCACCGAGTCGGTGCGCGGCGACGGCGGAGTGCTGCGCAACTCCGAGAACCGGCGCTTCATGTTCGACTACATCCCGGACGTGTTCAAGGACTCCTACGCCGACGACGAGGCCGAGGCCGACCGCTGGTACTCCGACCCGGACACCAACCGCCGCCCGCCGGAGCTGCTGCCCCGCGACGAGGTCGCCCGTGCCATCAACAGCGAGATCCAGCAGGGCCGCGGCTCCGAGCACGGCGGGGTGTACCTGGACATCGCCAGCAGGCTGACCCCGGACGAGATCACCAGGCGGCTGCCGTCGATGCACCACCAGTTCCGCGAGCTGGCCGATGTGGACATCACCGGCGAGATGATGGAGGTCGGGCCGACCTGCCACTACGTGATGGGCGGCGTGGAGGTGGACCCGGACACCGCGGCATCCGGCGTGCCGGGGTTGTTCGCGGCCGGTGAGGTCGCGGGCGGGATGCACGGCTCGAACCGGCTGGGCGGCAACTCGCTGTCCGACCTGCTGGTGTTCGGCCGCCGCGCGGGGCTCGGCGCCGTCGAATACCTGGCGGGCGGGGTGTTCCCGGAAATCCGTTCGTCCGATGTGGACGATGCGGCCCGGCGGGCGGAGCGGCCGTTCGACGTGGCCGCGGAGCACGACGCCGCGCAGAACCCGTACACCTTGCACGCCGAGCTGCAACAGGTGATGAACGACCTGGTCGGCATCATCCGGGTCGAGGAGCGGATGCAGTCCGCGCTGCAGCGGCTGCACGACCTGCGGGAGCGGGCCGCGAACCTGGCCGTGGAGGGCAACCGGCAGTTCAATCCGGGCTGGCACCTGGCGCTGGACCTGCGCAACATGCTGCTGGTCAGCGAATGCGTCGCCCGCGCCGCGCTGCTGCGCACCGAGAGCCGCGGCGGGCACACCCGCGACGACCACCCGTCGATGGAATCGGCGTGGCGCCGCGCGCTGCTGGTGTGCTCGATGGCCGATCGGGGTGTTGACGTGCGCGAGCAGCGGCAGCTCCCGGTCCGCCAGGACCTGCTGGAGCTGTTCGCGACCGAGGAGCTCGGCAAGTACTTCACGGAAGAAGAGTTGGCTGCCGCCAACGGCTGACTAATCGGGCCGCCGACGGCTGAGGAATCGGGCGGCCGCGAACGGCTGAGGAAGGGTTACGGCTATGGGTTACCAGGCGCACTTGCGGGTGTGGCACGGCGACGCCGAGGGCGGCGAGCTGCGCGAGCACACCGTCGAAGCCGAAGAGGGCGAGGTGGTGCTGGACCTGGTGCACCGGTTGCAGGCCACCGAATGCCCGGACCTGGCGGTGCGCTGGAACTGCAAGGCGGGCAAGTGCGGTTCCTGCTCCGCGGAGATCAACGGCAAGCCGAAGCTGCTGTGCATGACGCGGCTGTCCACCTTCGCCCGCGACGAGGTGATCACCGTGACGCCGATGCGGACGTTCCCGGTGATCAAGGACCTGGTCTGCGACGTCTCGTACAACTACGTCAAAGCCCGCGAGGTGCCCGCGTTCCAGCCGCCTGCGGACCTCGAACCCGGTGAGTACCGGATGCAGCAGGTCGACGTGCAGCGCTCGCAGGAGTTCCGCAAGTGCATCGAGTGCTTCCTGTGCCAGGACACCTGCCACGTGATCCGCGACCACGCGGAGAACAAGGAGGCGTTCTCCGGGCCCCGGTTCCTGATGCGGGGCGCCGAGCTGGAGATGCACCCGCTGGACAGCCGCGAACGCGGCGGGCCGAACCGGGCCAGCGAGGCCCGCGACGAGCACGGGCTCGGCCTGTGCAACATCACCCGCTGCTGCACCGACGTGTGCCCCGAGCACATCCAGATCACCGACAACGCGCTCATCCCGCTCAAGGAGCGCGCCGCCGACCGGCACTACGACCCGGTCCTGCGGTTCTTCCGCCGCAAGCGGGACTGAAGCCGCCGGCCCGCGGTGCTCCGGGATCTGCCGGAGCACCGCGGATTCAACCGATGTTCTCCACGTTTTTCCCGCGCTTTCGCATGTGCCGAAGAACACGTCGCGCGCACCGTTGATGGGAATTCTGGCAACGATCAATCGTTTCTGGCAATGGCAAACTCCGGGATAAGCCCGCACAGCATTCGGGAAAACCCCAGTTGACCCCTGTCAACCTGGAGTTCGTGAGGGTAGCCGCACGTCGCAGGGCTATGGCGGGTTCTAGCCAGCGGCCTGGCCGGGCCCGATCAGGCCGATATCTTCGGATCTATCCGAAGTCAATTCAACGGAATCGGCCCGCAGCCGGGCGGCCCCGCCGGCCGGGAAACTCGGGCGGTTCGCGACGGAGGGAATCTCGTGAAGAAAATGCTGTTCGGTGCCGGGGCCGGCGTGTCGGCCGCGGCGCTGCTGCTGGCGACGGTCCCCGCCCAAGGTGCGCCGCAGGAGGAACTGGCCCCGCTGACCATGCACACGGCCAACGCCGCCGGTGCGGGCGACTCGTTCGTGGTGAACCTCAAGCCGGGGGTGGACGCGGCCCAGGTCGCGAAGGACCTCGGGGTGCAGACCAAGCACGTCTACAACAACACCCTCAACGGCTTCTCCGCGAAGCTCGGCCCGCAGCAGCTGCAGGACGTGCGCAAGAACAAGTCCGTCGAAGGCGTCTCGCAGACCTTCCGCATCCAGGTGGAGAACCCGCACGCCGGCGCGGCCGAGTCGTGGGGCCTGGACCGGCTGGACCAGCCCGCGCTGCCGCTGGACGGCAACTACGCCCCGGCGCAGACCGGCCAGGGCACCACCGCCTACATCATCGACACCGGCATCGACGCCGGGCACCCGGACTTCGAAGGCCGGGCGAAGGTCGGCTTCGACGCGACCGGTGGCGACGGTTCGGACGTGCAGGGGCACGGCACGCACACCGCGGGCACCGTCGGCTCGAAGACCTACGGCGTGGCCAAGCAGGCCAACGTGGTCGGCGTGAAGGTCCTCGGCGACGACGGCAGCGGCACCACCGACGACATCATCGCGGGCATGGACTGGGTCGCGCAGAACGCCAACGGCCCGTCGGTGGCGAACATGTCGCTGGGCGGCAGCAAGGACCCGGCGCTGGACGAGGCCGCCACCGGCCTGGTCAACCAGGGCGTGTTCCTCGCCGTCGCGGCGGGCAACGAGGGCCAGGACGCGGAGAACACCTCCCCGGCCAGCGCCGAGGGCGTGTTCACCACGGCCGCCTCCGGCGAGCAGGACGGCTCGGCCGAGTTCACCAACTTCGGCCAGACCGTCGAGGGCTACGCGCCCGGTGTCGGCATCACCTCCACCGTCCCCGGCGGCGGTTCCGAGGCGATGGACGGGACCTCGATGGCCAGCCCGCACGTCGCCGGTGCCGCCGCGCTGTTCCTGGAAGCCAACCAGGGCGCCACTCCGGCCGACGCGGTGAAGGGCCTGCAGGACGCCGCTTCGGTCGGCGTCATCCAGGGTGCTCCGCAGGGCACCATCGCCGACCTGCTGCAGGTCCCGGCGAGCTGATTCCGCGCGAACGAGAGGGCCGGGTGTCGCAGATGCCCGGCCCTTCGTTCGGGGCCCTTCTGGATCGGTCAATGCCGACCGCCGATTCCTTGCGCGGCAAGCGCAGAAGGTGACCGCCTCGCGCGCGGTCGCCTGCCGGACACGTTCGTTGCGGCGCTGGCAGTGGCCAGAGGAAGAGCGGCACAGTGCAGCAGATTATTTTGGCCTTCGACGGTTTCATCCCGGCGTTCACAGTCTTGTTCCCGTCGGCGGTGCTGGTGGCGGCGCTGTCCGGGACGGTGCGCAGCAACCGGCTGCGGTCCGTCTCGCCGCTGCGCGACCCGCTGATCGACGCGCTGCTGGTGTTCGCGGTGCTGCTCACCGGCTTCCTGGTGTTCTACCCGCAGCCGGAGATCGCCGACCAGGTGAAGATGGAGGTCGGCGACGACCTGTACACCGCGCTGACCGCCGGGTCCGGCAACTCCGAGCCGTGGGTGCAGCTCGCCGGGAACCTGGTGCTGCTGGTGCCGGTGGCGGTGCTGGTGCCGCTGCGGGTGCGCTGGTTCGACGGCCTCGGCAAGATCGTCATCGGCGGGTTGCTGACCGCGCTGGTGATCGAGACCGTGCAGTTCTTCGCCATCCCCGGCCGGGTCGCATCGACCGACGACGTCGTGCTCAACACCCTCGGCGCCACGTTGGGCGGACTGCTGGTGTGCACCCCGTGGTGGAGCGGGTACGAGCCGCTGCCGGGGCCCTCGCACCGCCCGGCCGAGCCGGAGACCACGCAGACGGTGTGGCGGATCATCGAGAAGATCGAGCACGAGCGCACGCCCGCGAGGCGGCGAGCCGCGCCGAGCAGCCCCGGCGGTTCGCCGACCGTCCGCGTGGGTGCGCCCCGGTCCGTGGCTGCGCCGCGGTCCGTGGCGTCGCGGCCTATGGCGGTGTCGAGCGCAACGGCGGTGTCTGCGGCAGCGGCCAGGCCCGCGGTACCCGACTCGATGGCGGCGAGCGGCGTGGCAGCGCCGGCCTCGAGCCCTGCGGCGGCACCCGGCCGAGCGGCAGCGACGACCTCGAAGGCAGCGCCGACCTCAAAGGCGGGGCCGACCTCGAAGGTGGGCCCGGCCTCGAAGGTGGCGCCGAGCCCTGAGCTGGCACCGTCCGCAGCGGCGCGGCCCGCGGCAGCGCCGAACGCGTCGGCACCGCGCAACCCCGGCACCGGCGACCTGCCGGTGCGGACGCCGGGCGCGCGCACTCCGATCCCGCCGCACCGGGCCGTGCGCGAGCCCGCCCGGCGGCCCTGACGCCGGTGGCCGAGCCGGCCGCACCCGTGCCCGGCCACCGGTTTCCCGTTCGCGTAGCTGGTCGGGTAGCGGAACCTCCGCGGCGGTGCCGGTTGCGTGCACGGTTGCCGGAGCGGCTCCGCCGCTGACCGGGCGAACAGCGAACCGAGCCTTCGCAGCGGCTTCGAGTGCGCGCTCAGCCCCGGCTGTGCTCCGCTGCGTCCTGCTTCGGCGAACCCTGCAACGTCTGGTTGCGCTCGCTCAGCGAGCGCCCGAGGGAGGCGACCTCGCGCTCCATCTGCGGCATGAGCTTGCGCACCGTGGGCGCCATCAGCCTCGTCACCAGCTTCGACGCGGGCAGGTTGCGCAGCCAGTGCATCAGCATGATCGGACGCGGCACGTAGACCCGCCGGGCGCGCCGCTGCACCGCGTCGGCGAAGGCGGTGCCGCACTGCTCGACGGTGGTCGTCGCGTGCATCGGCCACGGCAGCCGCTGGCGCATCCGGCGGAAGCTGGGCAGGTCCGCGGAGGCGTCCCGCACCAGGTCGGTGTCGATCCACGACGGGTGCGCGCTGCCCACCGCGACACCGAGGTGGCCGACCTCGCTGGCCAGTGCGCTGGCCAGCGCCTCGGCACCCGCCTTGCTGGCGGTGTAGGCGGCCATCCCGCCGATCGGTGCGAACGCGGACAGCGAGGACACCACGAGGATGTAGCCGCGCTGCTCGATGACGTGCGGCAGCGCGAGCCGCGCGGTGTGGAACACGCCGTTGAGGTTCACGTCGATGGTCTTGGTGAACGAATGCGGGTCCCCGCTGCGCACGGTGCCGAACGGGGCGAGCCCGGCGTTCGCGATCACCGCGTCGATCCGGCCGTGCGCGGTCGCGGTGGCCTCCACCGCGGCCTGCAGCGAGTCGGGGTCGGTGACGTCGGCCTCGAACCAGGTGTGGCCTTCGCCGAGTTCTTCCGCGACGGCTTCGAGCTCGCCGGGTTCGAGTCCGATCAGCGACAGGGTCGCGCCGCGCCGGGCGAGTTCCCTGGCGGTCTGCGCGCCGATGCCGCGGGCGGCACCGGTGATCAGGACGACTTTGCCGGACATCTTCGGCGGCATACGCACTCCCTGCGCTCGAGCGGAACACCTACTCCGAAGTAGCCTACTGCCAGTAGCTTACTTTCGGTAGATCCCCCGCGGACCTTTCCGGCGCAGCCTTCCGAATGCGGAACTTCCCGAGTGGAGGCCCGGCGGGGCGAAAGAGCCCATCGCTCGGACCACCACGGCGCACCGGTTCGCAAGTGGCGGGGCCGTTCGACCGACCTGTGGGGCGCGGAGATCGCGCACTCCGGAACGGGCGGGGCTCACAGGGCGTTGAGCTGCGCCAGTTCCGCGTCGTGGCGGGCCAGCAGGTCCTCGGCGAGCGAGCGCATCTGCGCGGCCGAGCCCTCGTCCAGCTCGGCCTGCGCGATCTGCGCCGCCCCGTCGTAGAGCCCGCCCATCGCCTCGGTGAACGAGCGCTCGAACTCCGGGCCCTGCGAGTCCCGCAGTCGCTGCAGCAGCTCCGGGCTCAGCTCGCCGGGCAGACGGGAGTGCGGGCCGCCGGAGTCCTCCGGTGCGCTGCCGGACTGCCGTCCTTGCGTGGCCGACAACCAGGTGTCCAGTTCGCCGAGCTCGACCTGCCGCTGCCTGCTCACCTGCTCGGCGAACCCGGTCAGCGCCGGTCCGGCGCCGTTGCTCCGCGCCATCGCAGCCACGTCGAGCACCTGCTGGTGGTGGGTGCGCAGCTGTTGCGCGAAGTCCCGGTCGGTCGCGGTGTGCTCGGCGTCGTCGGCGGCCGGGTCGTCCTCGGCGGCCTCATCTTCGGGCGAGGTGGCCCCGGCGGCGTCTCCCGGCGCCGGAGGCGGCGGGCCGGGCTGCTCGCCCGCGCAGCCACCGAGCGCGAGACCGCAGGTCAGCAGCGCGCCGATGATCGTGCTCCGGTGCACTCGCCCTCCCAAGGTGTTGGTCGTCGCGGCCCGCCCGCGCGGGTCGCCGGGCTCGGCCGGGCCTTGTCCACCGCCAGGCTATCGACCGCCGCGGGGGCCGGGCGTCCACCGCGGGTGTGGGTGTCGGTTCGATCTCACGCCGATGACCACGCCCGCGGCGATGACTAGGGTGGCTACGGCCCGGCCGCAGGACCACCCGAAGGCCGGACTACTATCCGCAGACGGCAGCGATCGTTCCGGGCGCAGGCCGCGAGGTCGTCACCCGGCGCGCCGCCGACGATGCGCCGACCCGACCGGGTCGGGCGGTCCCGCAGGCGGGTCCGCGCAATCACGAGGAACTGTGCAGGAGGCACCGTGACGGCCGTCGCGCCAGAGCCGATAGCCACGCGCCCCTATCCGGTGCGCAAAACGGTCAAGGGGTCGTTCCTGGCGCGGATGCTCCGCACCACCGACCACAAGCAGATCGGCATCCTCTACCTCGTCACCTCGATCGCCTTCTTCATCGTGGGCGGGCTGATGGCGATGCTGATCCGCGGGGAGCTGGCCACGCCGGGGCTGCAGTTCCTGTCCCAGGAGCAGTACAACCAGCTGTTCACGATGCACGGCACGATCATGCTGCTGCTGTACGCGACGCCGATCCTGTTCGGCTTCGCGAACGTGATCCTGCCGCTGCAGATCGGCTCGCCGGACGTGGCGTTCCCGCGGCTGAACGCCTTCTCCTACTGGCTTTACCTGTTCGGTGGGCTGATGGTCGTCAGCGGCTTCCTGCTGCCCGGCGGTGCGGCCGACTTCGGCTGGTTCGCCTACACGCCGCTGTCCGACGCGATGCACTCGCCGGGCCACGGTGCCGACTTCTGGATCGCCGGGCTGGTGGTCTCCGGGCTGGGCACCATTCTCGGCGGCGTCAACATGGTCACCACGGTGGTGTGCCTGCGCGCGCCCGGCATGACCATGTTCCGGATGCCGATCTTCACCTGGAACATCCTGGTGACCAGCATCCTGATCCTGCTGGCGTTCCCGATCCTGACCGCGGCGCTGATGGGCCTGATGGCCGACCGGCACCTGGGTGCGCACGTGTTCGACCCGGCCAACGGCGGGACGATCCTGTACCAGCACCTGTTCTGGTTCTTCGGGCACCCCGAGGTCTACATCGTGGCGCTGCCGTTCTTCGGCATCGTCTCGGAGATCTTCCCGGTGTTCAGCCGCAAGCCGCTGTTCGGCTACAACGGCCTGGTGTACGCGACGCTGGGCATCGCGGCGCTGTCGGTGGTGGTGTGGGCGCACCACATGTACGCGACCGGCGCGGTGCTGCTGCCGTTCTTCTCGTTCACCACGTTCCTGATCGCCATCCCGACCGGCATGAAGTTCTTCAACTGGATCGGCACCATGTGGCGCGGCCAGTTGACCTTCGAATCACCGATGATCTTCAGCATCGGCTTCCTGGTGACGTTCCTGTTCGGCGGCCTGACCGGTGTGCTGCTGGCCGCGCCGCCGCTGGACTTCCACGTCTCGGACACCTACTTCGTGGTGGCGCACTTCCACTACGTGCTCTACGGCACGATCGTGTTCGCGACCTTCGCCGGGATCTACTTCTGGTTCCCGAAGATGACCGGCCGGATGATGGACGAGCGGCTGGGCAAGCTGCACTTCTGGCTCACCTTCATCGGCTTCCACACCACGTTCCTGGTGCAGCACTGGCTGGGCAACGAGGGCATGGTGCGGCGCTACGCGGACTACCTGGAATCCGACGGGTTCACCGGGCTGAACATGCTCTCCACGGTGGGCGCGTTCATCCTCGGCGCCTCGATGCTTCCGTTCCTGTGGAACGTGTTCAAGAGCTACCGCTACGGCGAGATCGTCTCGGTCGACGACCCGTGGGGTTACGGCAACTCGCTGGAGTGGGCCACCTCGTGCCCGCCGCCGCGGCACAACTTCACCGAACTGCCCCGGATCCGGTCCGAGCGCCCGGCGTTCGAGCTGCACTACCCGCACGTCGCGGAGCGGATGCGGCTGGAGGGCCACGTGGGCCTCACCGGCAAACCGCTGTCGCACGCGGCGGCCCCGACGGAGAAGGCCGCGCAGGCCATCGTCCCGCCGGAGCAGGGCGGCGACCGCGACTCCAGGGAGAAGTAGCGCGAAAAAGCAACGTGATGTGCGCGCTAGTCCCGGACCGCACACCTGTGCAAGGGTCGGACTGGCTCAGCTGACGAAACCCCGGCGGGCCGCTGAGGCTCGCCGGGGTTTCTCGTGTTCCCACCGGAAAGGAGTGCCGGCAGCCGTGAGCACGCCGAACCCCACCACCGTGTTGATCACAGTGACCGGGAAGGACAAGCCGGGCGTCACGTCCGTGCTGTTCGCCGCCCTCACCGCGCACGGGGTGGACATCGTCGACGTCGAGCAGGTCGTGATCCGCGGCAGGCTCGTGCTCGGGGTGCTGGTCTCCACCGAGCGCGACCCCGAGCACCTGCAGGAGGCCGTGGAGCAGGCGATGGCCACCGTCGGCATGAGCGTCGACGTGGAGATCGGCGCGCGCGACGGCGATCCGGCGAAGCTGGAGTCCACGCACGTCGTGGTCGTGCTCGGGCATCCGGTTTCGGCGCGCAGCTTCACCGAGGTCTCCCGCAGGCTCGCCGAGCTGGGCGTGAACATCGACGGCATCCGGCGGGTCGCGGACTACCCGGTGACGGGGCTGGAGTTGCAGGTCACCGCGCCGGACCTGAGCGAGCAGACCGGTGCGGCGCTGACCACCGCGATGGGCGACCTCTCCGCAGGCCTCGGCGTCGATGTGGCGGTGGAACGCGCCGGGCTGACCCGCCGCGCGAAACGGCTGGTCGTGTTCGACGTGGATTCCACGCTGATCCAGGGCGAAGTCATCGAGATGCTGGCCGCGAAGGCCGGCTGCGAGCAAGCCGTCCGCGAGGTCACCGAGCGCGCGATGCGCGGCGAGCTGGACTTCGCCGAGTCGCTGCGGGAGCGCTGCAAGGTGCTGGCGGGCCTGCCCGCCTCGGTGCTGGACGAGGTGGCCGCCGAGCTGGAGCTCACTCCCGGTGCCCGCACGACGGTGCGCACGCTGCGCAGGCTGGGTTTCCACACCGGCGTCGTCTCCGGCGGGTTCAGCCAGATCGTCGATCACCTGGTGGACGAGCTGGGGCTGGACTTCAGCGCGGCGAACGAGCTGGAGGTCGTGGACGGCAAGCTCACCGGCCGGGTGCTCGGCGAGATCGTGGACCGGCCGGGCAAGGCCCGCGCGTTGCAGCGGTTCGCCGACGAGTTCGGAGTGCCGAACGGGCAGTGCGTGGCGGTCGGGGACGGTGCGAACGACATCGACATGCTCTCCGCGGCCGGGCTCGGCGTGGCGTTCAACGCGAAACCGGCGCTGCGCGAGGTGGCCGACACCGCGCTGTCGCACCCGTTCCTGGACGCGGTGCTGTTCGTGCTGGGCGTGACGCGCGCCGAGGTGGAGGTCGCCGACGCCGAGGACGGTGTGCTGCGCCGCGTTCCGCTGGAGGCGTGAGCACCTCGGGCGTACCGGGCCGGCTCCGCGCAATCCGCCTCCAGCGGAAGGCGCGGCTCACGGCCGCAGGATCGCGGGCAGCGTGCGGTGGCCGTTCGAGATGAACGAATCGCCGGCCGGGCGGGTTTCGCCGTGCCGGTGATGTCCGGGAACCGCGCGAAGATCGCCGGTAGCGCGACTTCCGCTTCGAGCCGCGCCAGCGGGGCACCGAGGCAGTAGTGCGGCCCGTGCCCGAACGCGAGGCGCGCGTCGGGTTGTCTGCCGGGGTCGAATTCGTCGGCATCGGTGTGGTGGTCCGGGTGCCGGTTCGCTGCCAGCAAACCGGCCATGATCGGTTCACCTGGGGCGATCGTGCCGCCGCCGGGCAGGTCGATGTCCTCGGTGGCGAAGCGCATCGGCAGGTTGGCCAGCGGTGGCTGCCAGCGCAGCGATTCCTCGACGACGGCGGTCCAGCTCACTTCGCCCACGGTGATCCGCTCCCGCACCTGCGGCCGCGCCAGCAGTGCCGCTGCTGCATCCGCCGCATGCGCAACCGGCGACCGGGTGGCTTCGTTGAGGAGATCAGGTGGTGGCGAATCAGCGCTTGGGAGGAACCGTGGACGAGGAATCGATCCGCATCGAGGCCGCACCCGACTTGGTGTGGGCGCTGCTCGCGGACGTCACGCGGATGCCGGAGTGGAGCCCGAACCTGCGCCGCTGCGCCTGGCGCGGTGCGGAACGACGCGCGGTCCCCGGCGCCCGGTTCACCGGTTTCAACCGCCTCGGACCGCTGACCGTGCCGATGCCGAACGTCGTGGAACGGGCCGAGCCCGCGCAGGAGTTCTCGTTCCGCACCGGTTTGCACAACACGCTGTGGCGTTACGTGCTCAGCACGGACGGCGCGGGCACTGTCGTGACCGAACAGCGGGACACGTCCGCGACGCGGCATTGGCTGATGCGGCCGATGTACGGGATCGCGGGCGGTCGCGAGAAGTTCGCCGAGTCCTTCCGCGAGGGCATGCGCGAAACCCTCCGCGGCCTGAAAGCGGCCGCCGAGCGCTAAGTCCGGTGCCCCCGGCCCCGGCCGTCCCGTGCGCAGCGGACAATCGGGGACGTGCTCGACGCCGCTGTGTTCGATCCGCTGCTGACCAGGTACGCCTCGTGGCTGGCGATGCCGACCGAGTCGACCGCCGACACCTCGGACGAAGATCCCGAGCAGGTCGTGCTGATGCCGATGGTGCTGCGGATCGAGCGCAACGATCCGCCGCCGCGCACGGCGCTGCTGGAAGCCGCGGCCGCGGCCGCGCTCGGCGTGTGCCTGGACGAGCGCTCGAAGACGGGCGGGGAGTGGCACGAGCCGGTGCACCGCTGGATCTCCGGGCGCATCCGCAAGGTGGCGCGGCGAGCTCGCGGTTCGCATTGGGCCGCGGTGCAGGAGCTGCCGGGCCGCACCTTCGAGGTCGGCGGTGCCGAGGTGCGCGCATTCCTGCCGACGCGGGTCGCGGACATGCCGAAGGAACTCACCCGGCTGCAGATCTCCGGTAGCGAGCTGGAGGTGGATGAGCCGGGGCCGCCGCCCGCCGGTGCGCCGGTGCTGTGGCTGAACCCGGAAGTCCCGATGAGCGCGGGCAAAGCTGCTGCGCAGGTGGGGCACGCGACGATGTTCCTGGCCGCGTTGCTGCACGGTTCCGGGCGGGACGACGAACTCGAGTCCTGGTTCGCCGCCGGGCTGCCGTGCGCCGTGCGCACCGCCGACGCCCGGACGTGGGCGCGCTTGGACCCCGGCGGCGATCCCGGGGCGGCGTGGCGGCGCGACGGTGTCGCGGCGGTGCGCGATGCCGGGTTCACCGAGGTCGATCCCGGAACCGTCACGGTGCTGGGGCAGTGGCGGTGAGCCCACCTCAGCCGGTGCCGGTTGCGGGCGAGCCTGCCGCGGCTTGTTCGCGCGCCCACCGGTAGTCCGCCTTCCCGGCGGGCGAGCGCACGATTTCCGGCACGCGCAGGAACATCTTGGGCTGCTTGTAGCGCGCGATGTGGTTGCCGCATTCGGCGCGCAGGTCCGCGTCGGTGGTGCCTGCGGCCGGGTCGAGCTGGACGAGGGCGACGACTTCGCTGCCCCAGCGGGCCGAGGGCCTTCCGACGACCACCACGTCCTGCACGGCGGGATGTGCCGCGACGGCGCGTTCGACCTCTTCGGCGAAGATCTTCTCGCCGCCGGAGTTGATGACCAGCCCGGCCCGCCCCAGTAGTTCGATCCGACCGTCCGCGCGCAGCACCGCGCGATCGCCCGGCACGCTGTAGCGCTGCCCTCCGATCACCGGGAACGAGCGCGCGGTCTTCGCTGCGTCGCCCAGGTATCCGAGCGGCACGAGGCCCTTGCTGGCCAGCCATCCTTCACCACCGCCCGGCCGCAGTTCCCCGGCGAGATCGTCATCGATGACCGTGGTGGTCTCGTCCGGCGCGAAGACCGCGGTGTCGGCTTCGGCGTCGGCGGCCGAGACGTGGTTCATCTGGATGCCGGTCTCCGACGAGCCGACCGCGTCCAGCAGCAGCACGTCCGGCAGCACTTCCAGCACCCGGGTGCGCACGGCGGGCGTCAGCGGTGCGCCGCCGTTGTTCACCGCCGCGAGCTCGGAGAGGTCGTGGCCGCCGCGCTCGATCGCGTCCAGCATCGGCCGGGTCATCGCATCGCCGATCACGGGCAGGCTCACCACCCGCTCCCGCGCGGCGACGTGCAGCGCGTCGTCCCAGTCCAGCCGCGTGTTGTCGGCGGGCAGCACGATCTTGCCGCCGGTGGTGATCATGTGGAAGGCCGACCACTGGGCGGCACCGTGGATGAACGGGGCCGTCATGAGGAAGGTGAGGCCGCCGGCTGCGTCTCGGGCAGCGGCGGCGATCTCCTCGTAGCAGGAGTACGGCTGCTTCGTCCCGAACGGCGTGCCGCCCATCGCCCGCAGGTAGATGTCGTGCTGGCGCCACAGCACCGCCTTCGGCATCCCGGTGGTGCCGCCGGTGTAGATGGCGTAGGCGTCCTCGCCACCGGGGTCCGGCATCCGATCGGGGGCGCGGGTGCGCACGGCTTCTTCGTAGTCGATGGCGCCGGGCACTAAGTCGTTTCCGCTGTCGTCGGCGACCTGGAGCAGTACGTCCGGCCCTGGGAGCCGGTCGCGCAGCGCCGCGACCTGCGGGGCGAACTCCGCGTGGTAGATCAGCCCGCGAGTGCCCGCGTCCGCGAGCAGGTAGTGCAGTTCCTCGGCGACATAGCGGTAATTGACGTTGAACGGCACCGCGCGGGCGCGGTAGGCGGCGACCATGCTCTCCAGGTATTCGTTGCCGTTGCGCAGGTACAGGCCGATGTGGCTCTGGTGGGATTCGTGGCCTGGCAGTTCACCGCGCTCGCTCCAGCAGCCCAATCCGCGCGACACGAGGTAGTTGGCGACACCGTCGGCGCGGGCGTTGACGTCCCGGTACCGCAGTCGCCGGTCGCGCCACACCAGCACTTCCTGCTCGGGAACGGTTCGCGCGACCGTGTCGAAGACCGTGGAGAGGTTGAACAGCGTTCCCGGCATTGCCGATCGTTCCCTTCCAGTGGCGGCGATGTGGTGGGGTGAACGGGCCGCTCGACCAACTGGAGCGGGCGAGCAGGCCGCTCGTCAGCTCACGGGTGTGATCGGGATGGATTTGCGCGGCTGGAACCGGAAGGTGGAGCCGGTGCTGACGCGGGTGACCGCGACCTCGTCGAACTCCGCCGCCGGTTCGGCGCGGCGCAGCACCCGCGCGGACCAGTCGGTGTCCGAACCTTCGACGACCACGTCCAGGCGCGGGTCGACGGCTCGCACGATCGCTTGCAGCGGCGCGGTGTTTTCCGGGCCGCAAAAGGAGATCCAGGCACCGTCCTCGTGCGCAGGTCCGTTGTGGACGGTCAGTCCGTCGCCGACGTGCGCGTTGACGTAGGCCGCGGGGTTGAGCAGCGGGTGCAGCGCGAGAACGCGCAGCGCGCCCTCGATGCCGTCCGGTAGTCGCAGCGCCCGGTGCAACCGTTCGGCGGATATGCCCGCGATGCCGAGCAGCTGCTTGGCGCACAGCTGCCGCGCCTCGTCCGCTCCGAGTCTGCTGTGGACCGAACGCGCGAAACCGAGGCACAGCAGGTGCATTTGCAGGCAGACCTCGTCGGCCATCCGCACCAGCGCCGATCTGGAGAACTCCCGGAACACCAGATCACTGCGCAGCGGCCCGGAGTAGTCCGCCGAACCGTCGTCGTCCGGATCGATCGCGCCGAGTTCGGTGGTCGCCGCCCGGCAGCCGCGCAGCGCGCGGCACCCGTCGGATTCGGCGACCGGCGGATGCTCGGAGTCGATGGTCACCGTCCACGCGCAGTGCGGGTGCCGGTCGACCGGCTCGCGCGGCGGCCGGTGGATCGGGCGCACCTGCGCCCTCGGGTTGGTGGCCACCGCGGTCGCGTCGAACGTGGGGTCCTCGATGTCGTGGCACATCGACCGCACGTAGCGTTCGCCCATCGGCTCGACGTCCATCAGCGCTCCGCAGTGGTCCAGGTGGAACTCGCCGTGCCACGGGTCGCGCACGGTGTAGCGGAAGTCCATGAACTGCGGCGGCGCGCCGATGTCGAGTTGCAGCCCCTTGAAGATGGTGATCACGTCGTCGCCCTCGTAGCGCAGCGCGCGCTGCATCCTCCGGGTGTAGATCGGGCTGGCCGCCATCCATTCTTCGATCGCGATCCGGGTCATTCCTTCGCGCCCGAACGCGGCGATGCACCACGCCATGGCGGAGCGGTCGATCAGCTGCCCCGCCAGCAGCAGTTCGGGCAGCAGCACGGCGAGTTCGGCGCGTTCCAGCTCGTCGAAACGGGAGTCCAACCGGAGCCTCCGAGGAGTTGCGGCGCGCGGTGATCCGTGGTCCCGCACCGCGTACCGCGTGGTGGAATTGTCGTTCGGAGAATTGTTCGCAGCAGTACGGTAAACCCGTTGATGGACACGTGTCCAGTGTTATGCGAAAGGTTTCATCCGAATGCTCGCCGCCAGGTGGTTCCATCCCGTTGTTGTCGCCGGTGCAGGCGTGCAGTAGCGTCTGGACATGTGTCTGAAAACCTCGCGAACGAATCCACCCGGCGCCGGTTGAACTCCCGGCAGCTCGACACCGTCCGGCGGCTGACCACCGCCGCGGTCGACGAGCTGCGGGCATCGGGCTACGCAGGGTTGACCGTGCGCAACGTCGCTTCCCGCGCCGGTGTCGCGCCGGCCACGGCGTACACCTACTTCTCCTCGAAGAACCACTTGATCGCCGAGGTGTTCTGGCGGCGGCTGCAATCCTTGGAACCGGTTCCCGAACAGCCGCAGGAGCCCGCCCGGCGGGTGGTCGAAGTGCTGCGGGAAATCGCGTTGGTGGTTTCCGACGAGCCGGAACTCGCGGTGGCCAGCACCACCGCGCTGCTCGGCGACGACCCGGACGTCCAGCACTTGCGGGCGCGGATCGGGCTGGAAATCCGCACGCGGCTGGAAACCGCGCTCGGCGAACGCAACGAACCGGATGTCCTGAACGCGCTGGAATTCGCCTGGTCCGGTGCCATGGTGCACGCCGGAATGGGTTACACCTCCTACAGCAAAGTCGCCGACCGGCTCACCAAAACGGCCGAACTCGTGTTGCAGGGAAAATCCTGACCCCACGGTTCAGCGCACGTCGATCCCGCTGATCTTCCACTGCTCGCCGATGCGCCGTGCGGAAACGCCCGATTGCGCCGGCCCGGATCGGCGATCGGCGGTGCCCGCCCGCGGGATCGGCGTGGATCTCCGCGCTACGAGCGGTCGTGCTCGCCGATCGCCTTTTCGACGACCGTGTTGAGTTTCGTGCCCAGCGGCCAGCCGACGTAGTGCGTCAGGAAAAGCGCGATCTCCCGGAGCTGGTCGGCGTCGAGTTCGGCGTTGCCGAGCGCGGCCCGCACCTGGATGTCGGCCACGTCGTCGAGGCCCTGCGCGGTCAGCGCGCCGAGCAGTAGCAGCCGCCGGTCGCGCAGGCTCAGGCCCGGCCGCGACCAGATGTCCGCGAACAGGTGGTCCACTGTGGTCCCGAAGAAGTCGCCGGGGCCGTCCTGCACCTCCCAGCCGTAGACCTGCTGCATCACGTCGAGCCCTTGTGCGCGCCGGGATTCCATGGACGCTCCTCCGCGGTCCGGTCCGTTGTGGACGCCTGAGTGCCTGTCTTGGAAATCGAGTTCGGGCTTGTTCAAGCGGCGTGAGCCGCTTTCGCCACGCAACGAGCTCAACGACAGGAACTCAGTCCAGTGGTTCGCAGACGATGATGGGGATCGTGCGCTCGGTCCAGGACTGGTAGGAGTTGAAGTCCGAGTACACCTCGAGCAGCTTCGGCCACAGTTCGGCGCGTTCGGCCTCGTCCGCCTCGTGCGCGCGCATCCGCAGCACCTGCTTGCCGATCTGGATCGTCACCTCCGGGTCGGCGGTGATGTTGTGGTACCAGCTCGGGTGCCGCGGCAGTCCGCCCTGCGAGGCGACCAGCACCACCCGGTCGCCGTCGCGCATGTACAGCAGGGGATTGGTCCGCTGCTGTCCGCTCTTGCGCCCGGTGGTGGTGAGCAAGCAGGTCGGCACCCCGCTGCGCAGTGCGCTGCCGACGCGCCAGGTCCCGCCGATGCGCCCGCCCGTCGCGCGATACACGCGCACGTGCATCCGGGACATGATCCGCATCATCTTCGGCACCAGCGGCGAATCGAGCTGCGTCGGTCGCTTCTTGGCCGTGGGCTTGTCGGTCACGACGAGTCCTCCTCGGCGGCCCCGGGGTGGCCGGCGGCGGTGCCCGGTCAACGCTGGGGAGCCAGCGCGCACCGCACTGTAGTCACGCGTCTGTTCAGTTGTCCAGAACGTCGTTGGAGCGCGAAACCCGTGCTGTCCCGCCGTTTCCCGCGTGTTCGCGGTTGTTCGGCGCAATCTGGCTGTAGTACTGTCTGGACAAGTGTCCGGTATATCCTCCCC
Source organism: Saccharopolyspora sp. SCSIO 74807 (assembly GCF_037023755.1). Taxonomy (NCBI): domain Bacteria; kingdom Bacillati; phylum Actinomycetota; class Actinomycetes; order Pseudonocardiales; family Pseudonocardiaceae; genus Saccharopolyspora; species Saccharopolyspora sp. SCSIO 74807. Next base: position 2,794,029 of record NZ_CP146100.1, read on the forward strand.
GCTCCGGCGACCGCTTGAGCCAGTGCGCACGGCCCGGGACGGAACAAGCCGGGTCGAGGACCGTCCGCCCTCCTGACCCCGTGGGCCCTGAACCCGTGGAGCGAACCCCATGACGAACACCGGAGCCGCCGTGCCCGTCACGTTCAGTCCCTACGACTACGAGTTCCACGAGGACCCGTACCCGATCTGCGCGCGGCTGCGGGACGAGGCGCCGCTCTACCGCAACGCGGAGCGCGGTTTCTGGGCGCTGTCCCGGTACGAGGACGTCGTCGCGGCCTTCCGGGACAAGGAGCGGTTGTCCAACGCCAACGGGGTGACGCTGGACCCCGCGGCCTACGGCCCGCACGCGCACAAGACGATGTCGTTCCTGGCGATGGACGATCCCCGGCACCACCGGATGCGTTCGCTGGTGTCCAAGGGATTCACGCCGCGCCGGGTCAAGAGCCTGGAGCCCCGCATCGAGGAGCTGACCCGGCTGCACCTGCAACCGGCGATCGAGCGCGGCGAGTTCGACTTCATCGCGGACTTCGCGGGCAAGCTCCCGATGGACGTGATCTGCGAGCTGCTGGGCGTGCCGGAGTCCGACCGCGACGCGCTGCGCGACCTCGCCGACACCGTGATGCACCGGGAAGAGGGCGTACCGGACGTGCCGGAACCTGCGGTGGCGGCCGCGTTGGAACTGGTGCAGTACTACGTCGACATGCTCGCCGAGCGCAGGCGGCGCCCGACCGACGACCTCACTTCCGCGCTGCTGGCGGCCGAGATCGACGGCGACCGGCTCACCGATGAGGAGATCGTCGGGTTCCTGGTCCTGATGGTCGTCGCCGGGAACGAGACCACCACGAAGCTGCTCGGCAACGCCGTCTACTGGGCGTGGCGGAACCCGGAGCAGCTGGCCAAACCGATGGCCGACCCGCAGCGGGTGCCGGACTGGGTCGAGGAGACGCTGCGCTACGACACCTCCACCCAGGTCCTCGCGCGCACCGCGACGGAGGACCTGCACTTCCACGGGCGCACGGTGCCCAGCGGGGACTGCGTGCTGCTGCTGGTCGGCTCGGCCAACCGGGACGGACGCGCCTTCGCCGATCCCGATCGCTACGACCTCGACCGGGACACCGGGCGGCAGCTGGTCAGCTTCGGCAGCGGCACGCACTTCTGCCTGGGCGCGCACCTCGCCCGGCTGGAAGCCCGGATCGCGCTGACGCAGCTGGTGCACCGCGTGCGTGATTACGACATCGACGCCGAAGCCGCGCAGCGAGTGCATTCCAGCAATGTGCGCGGATTCGCCACCTTGCCCGTGACCGTGCGACCGCGCCGACTCCGGAAAGGTTGATCATGACGTTGTCCGAGCCACCGCTGGTGTCCGGCGAATCCGGCCGGCACGGCCACCTCGAAGAACTGCGCACCGACCCGATCGGACTGCTCAACCGGGTACGGAGCGAATGCGGCGACGTGGGCGCCTTCCGGCTCGCGGACCGCCGGGTGGTGCTGCTGTCCGGAGCGCAGGCCAACGAGTTCTTCTTCCGCTCCGCGGACGAAGAGCTCGACCAGGGCGAGGCGTACCCGTTCATGAAGCCGATCTTCGGCGCGGGCGTGGTCTTCGACGCCCCGCCCGAGCGGCGCAAGGAGATGCTGCACAACCAGGCGTTGCGCGGCGAGCAGCTGAAGGGGCACGCCGCGACGATCGCCGACGAGGTCGCCCGGATGCTCGCGGATTGGGGCGACGAAGGCGAAATCGACCTGCTGGACTGGTTCGCGGAACTGACCATCTACACCTCGTCGGCCTGCCTGATCGGGCGCAAGTTCCGCGAAGAGCTGGACAGCCGGTTCGCCACGCTCTACCACGAGCTGGAACGCGGTACCGACGCGTTGTCCTTTGTGGACCCCTATGCGCCGATCGAAAGCTTCCGCCGCCGCGACGAGGCCCGCGAGGGACTGGTCGCACTCGTGCAGGGCGTGATGGCCAAGCGCGCTTCCGGGCCGCGGCCGGAGAAATCCGACCGGGACATGCTCGACGTGCTCATGTCGGTCAAGGACGAGGCCGGCGAATCGCGGTTCTCCGCGGACGAGATCACCGGCATGTTCATCTCGATGATGTTCGCCGGGCACCACACCAGCTCGGGCACCGCGGCCTGGACCCTGATCGAGCTGTTGCGCCACCCGGCCGTTATGTCCACTGTGGTCAAGGAACTCGACGAGCTGTACGCGGACGGCTCCGAGATCAGCTTCCAGGCGTTGCGCGAGATCCCGCACCTGGAGTCCTCGATCAAGGAGGCGCTGCGGCTGCACCCGCCGCTGATCCTGCTGCTGCGGGTGGCCAAGGACGAGTTCGCGGTGCGCGGTCACCGGATCGGCGAGGACGACCTGGTCGGCGCCACACCGGCGATCTCGAACCGGATCCCGGAGGACTTCCCCGACCCGGACGCCTTCGACCCGCACCGCTACGCCGAATCGCGCCAGGAGGACATCGTCAACCGGTGGACGTGGATCCCGTTCGGCGCCGGGCGGCATCGCTGCGTGGGGGCGAACTTCGCGATGATCCAGCTCAAGGCGATCTTCTCGGCGCTGCTGCGGGAGTACGAGTTCGAGCTGGCGCAGCCCGCGGACAGCTACCGCAACGACCACAGCAAGATGGTCGTGCAGCTCGCGCGGCCGTGCACCGTGCGCTACCGCCGCAGGAGGAGCTGATGGAGATCGGCGTCGATGCGGACCTGTGCCAGGGGCACGCGATGTGCGAGCTGGAGGCCCCGGAGGTCTTCCGGGTTCCCAAGCACGGCTCGGTCGAAATCCTCGACGAACACCCCGCCGCCGATCAGCACGCCGACGTGCGCCGCGCGGTCGCCTACTGCCCGACGCAGGCACTCCTGCTCAACGAGAAGTGAGCGCCGCCCGCGGCGCCCGTCCGCCAATCGCGCTCGACGAGTGAACGGCCTGCTGGTCCCACTAGATTGGACGAACAGTCCGTTCACTCACCCGGTCTCCTGGAGTGAACGGACCGTTGGTCCGAATAGATTGGACGAACGGGCCGTTCGCTCGGAAAAGCGGGTGGGGAACACCGGGCAAGATCGCGTACGGAGCCGCCACGGTGGTCGGCTCGTCACGCCGATCCCGCGCGCTCGATCGCGATGCCGCGCACCGACTTGAGCTCGGAGACGAGCTCGGTGCAGATCTTCACCGGCCACTCCGGCAGTTCCAGCCGGGTGGTGCCCAATTGGACGTGCACCGGGGTGTCGCCGTGGTAGGCGCCCAGCGTGTTGCGCAGCTCCGCGACCGTGTCCTTGCTGATCTTCTTGTAGTCGGCGCGCAGCACCAGCGGCGGCTCGGAGCCCGGCTTGTGCTCGGCCGCGGTGATGTCCACCGGCAGCGCGTCCGAGGCGAACACGCTGATCTCGCCCTCGCGCTCGTTGACCCGGCCCTTGACCGCGAGCGCGTTGTCCTCCACCAGGCTCTCGGAGAACATCTCGTAGGACTTCGGGAAGAACAGCACCTCGACGCTGGCGTCGAAGTCCTCCAGCGTGACGATCGCCCACGGCTGCCCGTTCTTGTTCAGCCGCCGCTGGATCCCCGAGATCATTCCGGCGATCTTGGCCTCTTCCTTGCCGCTGCCGGGCTCGCGTTCACCGCCGACGAGTTCGGCGATGCTGGTGTCCTGGTACGGCCGCAACAAGCGCTCGGCCCCGTCCAGCGGGTGCGCCGAGACGTACAGGCCGAGCATTTCGCGCTCGTAGGCCAGCAGCTGCTTGCGCGGCCATTCCTCCTCGGTGAACTGCAGGTGCGCCAGCGGTGAGGTGTCGTCGGCGCTCGCGGTGTCGTCGCCGCCGCCGAACAGGTCGAACTGGCCCATCGCCTCTTGGCGCTTGAGACCGATCACGGCGTCGACCGCCGCCTCGTGGTGCTGGGTCAGCGCCATCCGCGTCTGCCCGAGCGAGTCGAAGGCACCGGCCTTGATCAGCGACTCGATGACCCGCTTGTTGCACGCGGTGATCTCGATCTTGTCGAGGAAGTCGGTGAACGAGCTGAAGCGGCCCTTCTCCTGGCGCGTCTTGATGATCGACTCGACCACATTCGCGCCGACGTTGCGGATCGCACCGAGTCCGAAGCGGATGCGGCCCTCCACGGCGGCGTGCCCGACCTCGGACTCGTTCACGTCCGGCGGCAGCACGCGGATGCCCATCCGGCGGCACTCGGACAGGTAGACGCCGGTCTTGTCCTTGTTGTGCGCGTTGGCGGTCAGCAGCGCGGCCATGTACTCGGCCGGGTAGTGCGCCTTGAGGTAGGCGGTCCAGTAGGTCACCAGGCCGTAGGCGGCGGCGTGCGATTTGTTGAACGCGTAACCGGCGAAGGGCAGCACCGTCGCCCAGAGCTGGTCGATGGCCTCCTTGCGGTACCCGCGCTCGACCATCCCGGCCTGGAAGCGCTCGAACTCCTGGTCCAGCACCGACTTCTTCTTCTTGCCCATCGCCCGCCGCAGCAGGTCGGCTTGCCCGAGGCTGTAGCCGGCCACGGTCTGCGCGATCGCCATGACCTGCTCCTGGTAGACGATCAGGCCGTAGGTGTCGCCCAGCACGCCTTCCAGCGGCTTGTCGAGGTCGGGGTGGATCGGCTCGACCGGCTTCTTGTTGTTCTTGCGGTCGGCGTATTCCAGGTGCGAGTTGACGTCCATGGGACCCGGCCGGTACAGCGCGACGCAGGCGACGATGTCGCCGAACCGGGTCGGCGTCATGCGCTTGAGCAGCGACTGCATCCCGCCGCCTTCGAGCTGGAACACGCCGAGGCTCTCGCCGCGGCCCAGCATCTCGTAGGCGGCTTCGTCGTCCAGCGGGATGTCCAGCGGTTCGATCTCGGTGCCGTGGTTGGCCCGCACCATCCGCACGGTGTCGTCGATCGTGGTCATGTTGACCAGGCCGAGGATATCGATCTTGAGCAGGCCGACCGCCTCGCACTGCGGCCCGTCCCACCCGGTGATGATCTCGCCGTCGTCGCGCTTCCACAGCGGCAGCACGTCCAGCAGCGGCTCGCGGGAGATGATGTGCGCGCAGGCGTGCACGCCTGCGTTGCGGATCAGGCCTTCCAGACCGCGCGCGGTGTCGAAGATCTTGCCGATCTGCTGGTCGTTCTCGATCAGCGAGCGGACCTCGGCGGCCTCCTGGTAGCGCTCGTGCTCCGGGTCGACGATCCCGGACAGCGGGATGTCCTTGGCCGCGATCGGCGCGGGCAGCGCCTTGCTGAACTGGTCGGCGAGCTGGAAACCGGGCTGGCCGAGGTGCACGCGGGCGGCGTCCTTGAACGCCGCCTTCGTCTTAATCGTGCCGTAGGTGATGACCTTGGCGAAGTACTCCTCGCCGTACTTCTCCTTGGCGTAGGCGATGACCTCGTCGCGCCTGCGCTCGTCGAAGTCGATGTCAATGTCCGGCGGCGAGTCCCGCTCGGGGTTGAGGAACCGCTCGAACAGCAGGCCGTGCTGGAGCGGGTCGATGTCGATGATGTGCAGCACGTACGACAGCAGCGCGCCCGCCGCCGAGCCGCGACCCGGCCCCACCCGGATGCCGTTGTTCTTGGCCCACCGGATCATGTCGCCGACGACCAGGAAGTACGAGCTGTACCCCTTCTCGGTGATGACCTTGAGCTCCCATTCGAGCTGGTCGCGGTATTCCTGGGTGAACCCGTCCGGATACCGGGTGGGGATGAATTCCTCGACCTCGTCGCGCAGCACCTCGACGTCGGTGCGACCGGCCTGGATCTTCGCCTGCGGCATCCGGTTGGCCTCGGCGAACGCGTCTTCGTAGCCCTCGACCATGTCGGTGATCCGCAGCGTGCTGTCGGCCGCGCCGGGCACCTCGGTGTCCCAGTACTCGCGCATCTCCGAGGACGACTTGATGTGGTAGCCATCGCCCTGGAACTTGAACCGGTCGGTGTCGGCCAGCATCGACCGGGTTTGCAGGCACAGCAACGCATCGTGCTGCCCGGCCTGATCGGCGGTCACGTAGTGGCTGTCATTGGTCGCCACCGTGCGCAAATCGAGTTGCCGGGCGATGTCGACCAGATCGGCGCGGATGTTGCGCTCCATCTGGATGCCGTGGTCCATGACCTCGATGAAGAAACGATCCGCGCCGAAAATGTCCTTGTAGTCCGAGGCGGCCTGAATCGCTTCTTGCTTCTGGCCGATCCGGAGCCGGGTCAGCACCTCACCGGCCAAGCACCCGCTCGTCGCGATGATTCCCTCGGAATGTTCCGCGATCAGTTCCTTGTCCATTCGCGGTTTGCGGAAGAATCCTTGGGTGGAGGCCAGCGAAGACAATTTGAAAAGATTGCGCAGCCCGGTCGAATTCTGCGCGAGCATCGTCATGTGCGTGTAGGCACCGGCGCCCGAGACGTCGCCGCCCTCTTCGTCCCCGGACGCCTTCTTGCCGGTCACGGCCCTGCTGCCCCAGAACACCGGCTTCTTGTGGAAGCGGCTCTCCGGAGCGACGTACGCCTCGATGCCGATGATCGGCTTGATGCCGGTCTTGGTGGCGTGCTCGTAGAACGAGTGCGCGCCGAACATGTTGCCGTGGTCGGTCATCGCCACCGCGGGCTGTTCCAGCCGGGCGACCTCGGCGAACAGCGCGTCGTGCTTGGCAGCACCGTCGAGCATCGAGAACTCGGTGTGCACGTGCAGGTGAACGAACCGATCAGACACGCGGCCATCTCCGGAAGCGTCGGGTGGGCGGACAGCTGGCGCCGCAACTCTAGTCGCCCCACGCCGCGTGCTCGGAGAGCATCGGGCCCGTGTTGCTACCCGGCTACATCGATCCTGTGCGCAGTCGGTACCGCCCGGCCGCCCCGGGCTCCGGCCGGGCACTCCTACTCGCTGTCTTGCGGCTCGTACGACCCTCGCCGCGGCGCTGTTGATCGACGAGGAGCGGAGGCGGTCGGCACCTCCTGTCGGGGGAGGTTGCTGGCAGGTGCCGACCGGCCGACCCGGGCGGCAGCGACGGGGAGAACCGCTCGCCCGGGTCACCGCCCTGCTTGCAGGGCGGGGTCTTCTCTGCCCTGCGAACAGGGCGGAGCTTTTTCGCGTTCGTCATGGGATTCGCAGGCAATCGGGGCATTGGCGGAACCGCTCGCAGCGCGGTGCTGAACCGCGAATAGCGTCTTTCGGCATTGAAGATTATGTCCAGAGCGCACCCAATGTGCGGCGCAGATCCACTCCGAGGCTCAAGGCAGTTGCTTGCATGATCGGGAGGCTGAAGCTGGATTGGACGTGGCGATAGCCCGGACCAAGTTTCCGGGCGATCTCGTACGCGGACTCCCAATACCGCCAGGCGTCCCCATGCCGCCCTTTCCGGGCGCATGTAAGGGCGTTTTCCGCCCGTAGCGCACCGACCATCCCGCGCCAGTCAGCAGCCGCCGACTCCACGTAGGGCTCAAGCTGAGCGGCACCGTCATGTGCGACCGAGATCGCCCCGTCCCAACGCCCGGACTCGCGCAGCGCTTGCACCAGTGCCCATGCGCCCGCCGCCATCGCGTACGGGTCGTCAGCGTCCTGTCCCTCGGTGACCGCTCTATCAGCGACGAGCCACACCAGCTCAGGATCGGGTTGGTAGGCAACGTAGAAATCCGCCAACTGATAGACGCCCGCCAAGACCCGTCGTGCGTTGCGTCGTTCTTCTCCCCATCGCGCCCGCACAGCACGTTGCGCATCGCGAATGAGATTCGGCAGAACGGCACCGACCTGTGTCCGGTGGTCCGGTGACGAGTGGCGAAGATGCCACGCTGCAGCAAGCCGCTCACGCAGGTGCGCCAGGTCCACCGGGCGCGTATCCGAGCTGAGTCGGTAGTCCATCAAAGCCGCCCGCACGTCGTTGAGCGCGCCGTGCGCGGGGCCTATCGCGTACCTGGAGATCGAGACTGCTTCTCCGTTGCCGGTCAGCTCGGCGAGGTCGCTGATGTCGAGCGCGCCGGCGATCTTGGTGAGCATGTGGAGCTTCGGGGTCTGGAGCCGACCGGATTCGACTGCCTTCACCCATTCCGGCGAACGGCCGACGAGCCCACCAAGTACCCGACGGCTTATCGGCGCAGGCGCATTCGTTCTCGGAATACAGGCGCTTGCCCACTAGCATCCTGGAGATTGCAAGCCACCCGTACGAAGGAGTCGCACCATGAGCGCAGGTATTCATTGGCGGAAATCGAGCCGGAGCGGGCAGGGCAACAACTGTGTCGAGGTCGCGGACGCCCGGTTGGTCCGGGACAGCAAGCTCGGTGCGCGGTCGCCGGTGCTGGAGGTGTCCGCGAAAGCGTTCAGCGACTTCATCAACGCCGCCAAAGACGGCCGCTTCGACGGTTGAGGTCGCGGATCGAGCGCTGGAGGGAGTCGGATGCGGACCGCTGAGCTGAGCGATCTGACCGTGCACGTCGACACGGGCCGGTGGAACGAGACGGTCCTGGACTCGGTGCACCTCGTGGTGCCCGCGGGCCGGATCACCGCGCTGCTCGGCGAATCCGGCTGCGGCAAATCCATGGTGGCCGCGGCGCTGACGGGTCTGCTCCCCGCGGTCGCGCGCAGTACCGGGGACGTGTGCATCAACGGGACGGCAGTGCGGGACGAGCAGCAGTGGCGAAAGCTCCGTGCCGGAACCGTTGGCCTGGTGCCGCAATTCGGGGTCGAGGCGTTCGCGGCGGAGAAAACCGTTGGCGCGCAACTATTCGAGCGGCAACGGCTGCATGGCGGCCGGAGCGTCGAGGATGCCTGCGCGGCGGCGCTTTATCCGGCCGAGGCACTCGATCTGCATCCGGATCAGCATTCCAGCGGGCAGATCCAGCGGGCCGCGCTGGCCGCGGCGTTGCTGCCCGATCCCGATCTGCTCATCGTGGACGAGCCCAGTTCGTCCCTCGATCTCGGCACCGCCTACGAGGTGTGGGCCAATCTGCGCGCCTACGCCGATTCCGGAGCTGCGGTGCTGGCCATCACCCACGACGTCGCGCTGCTCATCGAGACCGGAGCCGCCGATCAAATCGTCTTCATGCGCGATGGCCGCACCATCGCCGCGGGTTCACCGGCCGAGGTGCGTGCTCTCGAAGATCCTTACGTGCAGGGCTTCTTTCACCAGCTCTGGGGTTTGCGCTGACCGGCCTCCTCCGCTTCGTGCTTGGTCTGCCTGCACGGTCCGAGCACCGCTTCCACCCGGAGGTGGACTCGGTATGTCAACTGCCGCGGTAAGCCCGGTTCGGGTTCGGTGTGCGCGAGCACGAAATCGCGGCGGAGGCTGTCGCCGCGCTGGAGCACTGGCGCATCCGCCGCGCGATCCCGTTCCAAATGCGCCTCGTCCGCGACCGTGCCGACGTTGTGCGGCGGGTCGGCGTACGGGATCCGGACCTCGTAGCGATGCGCGTACGTGCGGGTCAGCTCATCCACCCAGTCGATGGCTTCATCGGGGCTGCGCAGGCAGCGCGGCTCGATCTCCGGCAGGTTCCCGGCCGGTACCTCGGCAGGATCAGAAGAGGTTTCGGGTCTGATCTCGGCCGATCCGTGCCAGTGCACCCCGAGCATCGCCCAACGATCCGGATCGTCCAGATGCGGCTCGTCCACGTTGCGTCCTAACTCGCTGGATGAGCGCGCAATGTATCGGAATCCGCGGATTGGGCCGCACGGGGGTGCGCGTACCGCCGAAAAGGCGAATATGTTTCCAGGGCGAACTTGCCGAATCATGGGTTCCGGGGAACTTCATTCTGGAAATGCCGGGCCGAACCGCTCAGCGGACCCGCCCGATCAAGACTCCGCCATGTCCGCGACCGCCAGCGACGCGAACACCATCGCCGTGCCGAGCGGGACGCCGGGCGCGGGGTAGACGGCCCCGGTCATCGAGGCCGATGAGTTCCCGGCCGCGTACAGGCCGCCGATCGCGCTGCCGTCACCGCGCAGCACCCGGCCGCGGGAATCGGTGACCAGACCACCCTTGGTTCCCAAGTCCGAGAGCACGAACTTCGCCGCGTAGTACGGCGGCTGGTCGATCGCGACCAGCGGTTCGCCGCCCGCGAAGAACGCGTCGTATTCGTCCTCGCCGCGGTGGAAGTCCGCGTCCGCCCCGGCGGCGGCGAACTCGTTGAAGCGCTCGACGGTGCCGGTCAAGGCCTGCGCGGGGACGCCGATGTCCGCGGCGAGTTCGGCGATCGTGTCCGCGCGGAACCGGATTCCGGCCCGCACGTGCTCCTCCGGGTCGCCCTCCGGCATGGCGATCGCGGGAAGGCCGCCGCCTTCGCGGGAGTCGAACACGAACCACGACGGGATGCGTTCGGCAGCGGCGGCCATGGCGCGCCCGAACCGGTCGTAGGGGAGGCATTCGTTGGCGTAGCGGCGGCCGGTCGCGTCGACCATGATCCCGCCGCGGAAGCCCAGCGCGAACGAGCCGCCGCCGTCCGGCTGCGCCAAGCCGGGGCAGAACCAGCCCTGGTCGAGCAGGTCGGTGGCCGCACCCAGCCGGGCCGCGGCGAAGATCGGCTCGCCGCGGTTCGTGCCCGCCGGAGCCATCGTCCACCGCGCGTCACCCGGCACGCCGTGCTCGTCGCGCAGCTGCGCGTCGCCCTCGAAACCGCCTGCTGCCACGAGGATTCCGCGCTCGGCCGCGATCCGGACGGATCCGCCGTCCACCACCGCGTCGACACCGGCCACTCGCCCGCGCTCCTGGTGGAAACCGACGACGTTGTGTCCTGTTAGGACAGTTCCGCCCGCGCGCACGAACGCGGTGAGCAGCCGGGCGATCAGCGCTTGCCCGCCGCTGAGCTTGCTCCGCCCCGGCCTGCCTGCGCGGTCGCGTTCCACCGGCGGCCGGACCAGCTCGGCGACCTCGGCAGGCAGCTCGTCCCGGCGGATGTCGACGGGCTGGATCGACCGCCCGAGCCCGACCCGGCCCGGCGCGTCGAAGTACTCCGGGAACGGGATCCACTCGAACTCCAGCGCCGGATCGGCCTCGAACGCCTTGACCAGCCGCGGCGACTCGGCCAGGAACGCTTCGACCCGGCCGGAGTCCGGCGCGTCGAGCAGGCTTCCCAGGTAGGTGCGCGCGGAGTCGGTCGAATCGGCCAGCCCGGCGCGCTGCTGCACCTCGGAACCCGGCAGCCAGCACGCACCGCCGGAGTACGCGGACGTGCCGCCGACCCGCGCCGTGCGCTCGAGAACGGCGGTCGACAACCCCGCCTTGGCGGCGAGGTAGGCGCCGGCCAGCGCGCCACCGCCGGAACCGACCACGACCACGTCGAACGAATCAGGTGTGTGCTGCACCGGTCTTCTCCTACATCGACTCGGCCCGGGCACGCCGGGCGCAGGCGGATCGGGGGCGGATTCAGGACAAGTAGGCGGTCACCGCGTCGCTGAGACCGCGCTTCGCGTCGTCGATGTCCAGGTAGGTGCTCAGGTCCTGCTCGCCGTGCAGCCCGCGCATCGCGCCGGGCAGCAGCGCCCGCACCCGGCGCAGCTTGACCTTGTCCACGGCGAGCCCGTCGAAGGCGCGCTCGCAGGCTTCGTTCCAGCTGGCGTCCCAGGCGGCGAGCGCTTCGGCGGTGCGGGGGAACTCGGCTTCCAACTCGCCGCGGTCGCGCGGCAGCGCCAGCCGCAGGTGGTGGATCGCGCGCGCACCGGCGGAATCCAGCGCCCGCCACAGCATGTCGACGACCGCGCCGACCCGGTCCGGCAGCGCGGCGTGCTGCGGCGGCAGCAGCGGATCGCTGCGTTCGGAGATGTGCGCCAGCACGGCGGCCCACAACCCGTCGGCGTCGCCGAACTGGTGCTGCACGGTGCCCCAGGTGACGCCCGCCTCGCGGGCGATCAGGTTCGCGCTCACGCCTTCCGAACCGTCGGCCAGGCAGCGGATGGCGACTTTCAGCAGCGTGCGCCGCGTCTCCAGGCCCCTGCGGTTGAGCCGCGTGCCTTTCGCGCTAAGAGTCATGCGGACCGCCTCGCAAGCTGCACCTCCGGGCTCACGCCGAGCCCGCGGCGTGCAGCCCGGCGCGGCGGCCGAAGAACGAGCCTTCGCCCAGCTGGACGCCGGAACAGTAGCCGTTGCCGTCCTGCGCGATGTTGGACGCGCAGGCCCCTGCGGCGTAAAGGCCGGGCACGACCGAGCCGTCCGCGCGCTGCACCTGCGCATCGACGGTGGTCCGCATCCCGCCCAAGGTGAACCCCGCGTACAGCGCGTGCCCCAACCGCAGGTCGAAGACCGCCCACGGGCCGGTGTCCTGGGCCGCCAGCCACTTCGGGCTCTTGTGGAAGTCCGGGTCCTCGCCGCGCGCGGCGTGCTCGTTGTAGCGGGTCAGCGTCTTCACCAGCGAACCGGACGGCAGGTCGAGCCCGGACTCCATCTCCTCGACCGTCTCGAAGCCGTCCAGCAGCGGAACCAGCGGGTCCTTCGGCTTCGCCTCGTGCTCGACGTCGACGATCAGGTAAGCCGTCGAATCGGGCTGCGCCAGCACGTGATAGCTGGTTCGCGCGTGGTAGGAGTCCTCGGCGACGAACCGCTCGCCGAGCTTGTTGACGATCAACCCGGTCGCCAGCTGACCGGGCGGGTAGAACGGCGCGGTGATGAACGGCTGCGCCATGTGCTTGAGCTCGGCGCCCGCTGCCTCGCCCAGCTTGATCGCGGTCCCGTCGTCGTAGCTGGAGCCGAGCGTGAACAGCTTGGCTCCCAGCGCGGGGGTGTGCTCGGCGACCATCCGCTCGTTCATCACGAACCCGCCGGCGGCGAGCACCACCGCGGACGCCCGGACCAGGCCCGTTTCGGAGAACCGCCGCCAAGCCAGCCCGAGCACGCGGCCGTCCTCCTGCTGCACCAGCGCGGTCGCGCCGGTGTCGAAGCGGACCTGCACCCCCGCCTGCTCGATCTGCTCGCGCAGCAGGTCCATCACCAGCTTGGCGCCCTCGGTGTCGCCGGGCACCGGGACCTTGTGCCCGCGCGGTGCCGCAACGGCCTGTTCGCGGAACGGCCAGACCTGCTCGTTCCCGGTGTACATCAGCCCTTCGGTGCCGGGCTGGATCACCGCCTTCTCGGCGAAGTAGGAGCGCTCGAAGTGGACACCGAGCGACTCCAGCCAGTCGAAGTGCGCCACCGAGCCGTCGCAGTAGGCGCGGATCTTGTCCGGCTCCGGATCGCGGGACACGGCCAGCAGGTACTTGTACATCTCCTCCGGCGAGTCCTCGTGCCCGGTGGCCCGCTGCACCGCGGTACCACCGCCGAGGTAGAAGTGCCCGCCCGCCATGGCCGTTGTGCCGCCGTGCGTCGCGGCGCGTTCCAGCAGCAGCACCCGCGCACCCGCGCGCGCGGCTTCCAGCGCGGCGCAGCCGCCCGCGATGCCGAAGCCCACCACGACGACGTCGAACTGCTCGGCCTGCTCCGGGATGGCGGACGGGGGTAGGACCTCGGGCACGCTGACTCCCTTCCGCGCGGTGCGTTCGTTCCGGTCGGACCGGTTTGCTGACTGCTCCGGTTTCCGGGCGGTGCCAAGTCGTTTCCTTGGGCAGCCACCAGACGCTTGCTAGGGTCATTGAAGCACCTATGACAATCGCCGTCGATCCGTCGCCTCCCGATGGGCCTCGCCACCGGGTTCCGGCTGCTGCTGCGGAAAGGAATTCCCTTGCGACACGGCATAGTGCTGTTCACCAGCGACCGCGGGATCACCCCGGACCGGGCCGCGAAAGCCGCCGAAGAGGCCGGGTTCGACACCTTCTACGTCCCGGAGCACACCCACATCCCGATCAAGCGGGAGGCCGCGCATCCCGGCACCGGCGGCGCGGAGCTGCCCGACGACCGCTACCTGCGCACGCTCGATCCGTGGGTCGGGCTGAGCGCGGCCGCGGCGGTGACCTCCCGGATCCGGCTGGCCACGGCGGTGGCGCTGCCGGTGGAGTCCGACCCGATCACGCTGGCGAAGACGATCGCTTCGCTGGACTGGCTCTCCGGCGGCCGGGTCACGATCGGTGCGGGCTTCGGCTGGAACACCGACGAGCTCGCCGACCACCACGTCCCGGCAGGCAGGCGGCGCACCGCGCTGCGCGAGCACGTCGAGGCGATGCGGGCGCTGTGGACGCAGCAGGAGGCTTCCTACTCCGGCGAGTTCGTCCACTTCGGACCGTCGTGGGCCTACCCGAAGCCTGCGCAGGCGCACGTCCCGCTGCTGATCGGGGCGGGTGCGGGGCCGAAGACGTTCGCCTGGATCGCCGCGCACGCGGACGGCTGGATGACCACTCCCGCTGAGCGGGACGTGCGCGCGAACGCGGACCGGCTGCGCGCGGCCTGGGCCGCGGCGGGACGTCCCGGTGCGCCGGAGATCCACGTGCTCGCGACCGCGAAACCCACTCCTGAACTGCTCGGGGAGTGGGCGCAGGCCGGTGTCACCGAAGCGATCTGGGGCTTGCCGGACAAGCCCGCCGACGAGGTGGTGGCCTTCCTGGGGCGGCACGCGGCCCGCCTCGGCATCGCCTGATCCCTTGTGCGGGGCCGGGCCCGCACGCATAATGGACACCTGTCCAATCAACTGTCCGCCCGTGAGCGAACGGACCGCTCGTCCCAATGGATCGGGCGAACGGTCCGTTCACTCGATGCTCACGCCGGCGCGAGCACAGGCTGGAGGGGTCCGATGGGCGGCTTCACCCGCACCGAGATGGAACGGTTCTGGCAGCGCTGGCTGGACGCCAACCGCGAGGCCGAACGCCGCCGCGACTGGAAACCGCTGGCCGACCACTACGCCGAAGACGCCACCTACGGCTGGATGTACTCGCCGGACGAGCACTTCATGGCGGTGGGGCGCGAGGAGATCCGGCAGTACGCGCTCGGCACCGAGATGGCCGGGCTCGACGGGTGGCACTACGACTACGTGGCCACCGTCATGGACGAGTCGAACGGCATGGTGATCGGTTTCTGGAAGCAGCGCGCCGGGATCACCGACGACCACGGCCGCGAGTACGAGGTGCCGGGCATCGGCGGCAGCTGGTTCGGCTACGGCCAGGACTCCGCGGGCAACGGCCGGTTCGAGTGGCAGCGCGACTGGTTCGACCTGGGCGCCGCCGCGCGGACCTTCCTCAGCCTGGCCGAATCCGGGAAGGCGACGCCGGGGCTGCTGGAGCGGATGAAGACCGACAGCAAGTCGCAGCCCGGGCACTACCGGCCCGCGGACCTGCCGTCCACGGTGTGGCCGCCGGTGGTCGAGGAGGGGGCGCGGTGAGCCTCGGCGCAGTGTCGGACCTCGGCTCGCCGCAGCCGCGGCAACTCATCGACGGCAGGCTCACTGCCGGTTCCGGCGGGCGGAGCCATCCCGTGCTGAACCCTGCCGAAGGCGTCGAGATCGGGAGGGCGCCCAGCGCCACGGCCGACGACGTCGACGACGCGATCGGCGCCGCGCGCCGCGCATTCGACTTCGGCGAGTGGGCCACCTCCCCGGAATTCCGCATCCGTTGCTTGCGCCAGCTGCACTCGGCATTGGTCGAGCACGGCGCGGCGATGCGCGCGCTGACGACGGAAGAAGCGGGTGCGCCCGCGTTCCTGACCGCGGGGCCGCAGTACGACGTGCCGGTGGAAAGTCTCAAGTGGACGGTCGACATGGCCGAGGGCTACCCGTGGCACACCGACCTGGGAGTCGCCGAGCCGATGGGGATCGCCACCCGGCGCACCATCCACCGCGAGCCGGTGGGCGTGGTCGCGGCGATCACGCCGTGGAACTTCCCGAACCAGGTCAACCTGGCCAAGGTCGGCCCGGCGCTGGCCGCGGGCAACACAGTCGTGCTGAAACCGGCGCCGGACACGCCGTGGGTGGGTGCCGAACTCGGACGGCTGGTGGCCGAGCGGACCGACATCCCGCCCGGCGTGTTCAACGTCGTGACACCGCACGACGACGCGGTCGCGGCGCTGCTGACCACCGATCCGAGGGTGGATCTCGTTTCGTTCACCGGATCCACGGCCACCGGGCGCGCGATCATGGCCGCCGCATCCACCACGCTGGCGAAGGTTTTCCTGGAACTGGGCGGAAAATCCGCCGCGATCGTGCTCGACGACGCCGACCTCGGCGCCGCGGTCGGCGCGACCGCCTTCGGGGTCTGCGTGCACGCCGGGCAAGGATGCGCGCTGACGACCCGGCTCGTCGTTCCGCGGGACCGCTACGACGAGGCGGTGGAGATCGCCGCACGCACGATGCGCAAGATCGGCGCGGGCGATCCGCGCGATGCGGGCACGATCTGCGGGCCGGTGATCTCGCAGGCCCAGCGCGACAGGGTCTTGGACTACCTGCGGCTCGCCACCGAGGAAGGCGGCACGTTCGCCACCGGCGGCGGGATTCCGGCGGGCAAGGACGCGGGGTTCTGGATCGAACCGACCGTCATTTCCGGGCTGCACAACGAAAACCGCGTGGCCCGCGAGGAGATCTTCGGGCCGGTGCTGGTCGTGCTGGCGCACGACGGCGACGACGACGCGGTGCGGATCGCCAACGACTCGCCGTACGGGCTGTCCGGGTCGGTCGACAGCGGCTCGATCGAGCGCGCGCGCAACGTCGCCGCCCGGGTTCGCACCGGGACGCTGGCCGTCAACGGCGGGCTCTGGTTCAGCCCGGACGCGCCGTTCGGCGGGTACAAGCAATCCGGCATCGGACGCGAGATGGGTGTGGCCGGGTTCGAGGAGTACTTGGAGACCAAGCTGCTGGCGGAACCGGCGTGACCGCCGGCGGGTTACTTGGCGGAACCGGCGTGACCGCCGGCGGGTTACTTGGCGGAGCCGGCGTGACCGCCCGGGAATTCGATGGCGGAGTCAGAGGGACCGCCGGGGAATTCGGCGGCGAGGCCGCCGGCGGTTCGCCGACCGGGATGACGGGAGCGGGCATGGGAAAGCGGTTCGACGGCAAGGTCGCCATCGTCACCGGCGCGGCGCAGGGCATCGGAGCGGCCTACGCGCAAGCGCTCGCGGCCCACGGCGCATCGGTGGTGATCGCCGACCTCAACGCCGACGCCGGGCGAACCTGCGCCAAGTCCATCGAGAGCGACGGCGGGAGAGCGATGTTCGTGCGCACCGACGTCTCCTCCCCGGATTCGGCCGCCGAACTGGCGGCGCGCGCGACCGAGGAGCTCGGCGGCATCGACCTGCTGGTCAACAACGCCGCGATCTACGGCGACATGGAGTTCGACCTGCTGCTGACCGTGGACTGGGACTACTACCGCAAGTTCATGAGCGTGAACATGGACGGCGCGCTGGTGGTGACCCGCGCGGTGCACCCGCACATGCAGCGGCGCGGCGGCGGCGCGATCGTGAACCAGAGCTCCACCGCGGCCTGGCTCTACTCCGGTTTCTACGGGCTGGCGAAGGCGGGCGTGAACGGGCTGACGCAGCAGCTCGCGCACGAACTCGGCGGCATGAACATCCGCGTCAACGCCATCGCGCCGGGACCGACCGATACCGCAGCCACCCGCAACCAGGTCGGGGAAGCGGCCGCGGACCTGGTGCGCGGGCTGGCGATCAAGCGGATCGGGCAACCGGCGGACATGGTCGGCGCCTGCCTGTTCCTGCTGTCCGAGGAGGCGTCGTGGGTGACCGGGCAGATCTTCAACGTCGACGGCGGTCAGGTGATCCGATGAGCGCGGTCGGGTTCGCCGGTCTCGGCAACATCGGCAAGGCGATGGCCACCAGGCTCGTGGACCGCCCCGGTGGCCTGCTGGTCTTCGACATCGCCTCCGAGCCGGTGGCGCAATTGCGCGCGGCGGGAGCGAAGGTCGCGCGGGACGTGGCGGAACTGGCGGCGCAGGTGGATCTGCTGTGCGTCATGGTCCGCGACGACGACCAGGTGCGTTCGGTCCTCGCCGAGGTGCTGCCCGCGGCCCGCGACGGACTCGTCGTCGCGGTGCACTCCACGATCGCCCCCGGTACCCCTGCGGAGCTGGCCGAACAGGCCGCCGAGCACGGCGTCGCGCTGGTGGACGCGCCGGTCAGCGGCGGTCCGATGGGAGCTGCGGACGGCAGCTTGGCGATCATGGTCGGCGGCCCCGAAACCGCCTTCGCCACCTGCGCCGAACCGTTCGGCCGGATGGGCGGGCAGGTCGTGCACGCGGGCCCGATCGGCGCGGGAACCAGGATGAAACTCGCCAGGAACCTGCTGCACTTCGCATCGTTCACCGCGGCCGCGGAAGCGCAGCGGCTCGCCGAAGCGGCCGGGCTGGACCTGGTCGAACTCGGCCGGGTCGTGCGGCACACCGACGGGATCACCGGTGGACCAGGCGCGATCATGCACCGCGACACGGCCGCGCCGCTGGCCGACGGCGACCCGTGGGCGGGGATCTTCGAGCACGTCCGCGCGCTGGGGGAGAAGGACCTGCGGTTCGCGATCGAGCTGGCGCGGGAGCTGGGCGTCGACGTCCCGCTCGCCCGGCACGCGCTCACCGGCCTCGGGCCAGGACTGGGGCTCTCCGCACCACCCGCGCCCCCGCGGGAGCAGTGAGCGAACGGACCGTTCGTCCAATCTAGCGGGACCAACAGTCCGTTCACCTGGGAAGCCGCGAGCAGTGAACGGACCGTTCGTCCGAACAGATCGGGCGAACATGCCGTTCGCTCCGGAACCGCACCACCGGAACGGAAGAAGGCGTGACATGCCGAGATTCGATCCCCATCCGCAGCGGCGCCCGGCCATCGTGGCCGGGGCGTCCTCCGGCATCGGCACGGCCACCGCGCAGGCGCTGGCGACCGCCGGGCACCCCGTCGCGCTCGGCGCCAGGCGGGTGCAGCTGTGCGAGGAGATCGCCGCGACGATCCGCGCGGGCGGGGGAGAGGCGATCGCCGAACCGCTCGACGTCGCCGACACCGAGTCGGTGCAGAACTTCGTCGCCGCCGTCGAGGACTCGCTGGGTCCGGTGGAGACGGTCGTCTCCGGCGCGGGCGACATCGACGCCGCGCTGATCCACGAGCAGGACCCGGAGACCTTCGCCAGCCAGGTCGAAGTGCACCTCGGCGGCCCGCAGCGGTTGGCGGCGGCGATCGTGCCGTCGATGGTGCGGCGGCAGCGCGGCGATTTCGTGTTCATCAGCTCCGACGTGGCGCGCACCCACCGCCCGCGGATGGGCGGCTACGTGCCCGCGAAGGCCGGGCTGGAGGCGATGGTGCAGACGATGCGGATGGAGCTGGAAGGCACCGGCGTGCGCACGTCGCTGGTGCGTCCCGGGCCGACGAAGACCGCGATGGGCACCACCTGGAAGGACGAGGTCGCAACCGCGGTGCTGGAGGACTGGGTGCACTGGGGACTCGCGCGGCACCCCTACTTCCTGCGCCCGTCCGACGTGGCGGCCGCGATCACCGCGATCGTCGGCACCCCGCGGGGTTCGCACCTGACGATGGTGGAGGTCGAGCCCGAAGCGCCGCTGCGAGAACGACCGGAGGGCTGAAGCGGCGGACTCGTCCGGCGACGTGGCCGCCGCGCACATCCGTCATTCCCGGTGAACCCGCCGAGGAGCGAATTCGGCGTTACTGCCCGCCCGGGGCGGCCTCGTTCCCGGATGGCCGCGTGCCGGGCGGGTTCTCCGCGCATTTCCGCCGGATGCGGTACCTGCATCCAGGCGGATTCGTCGGGTGCGTGGCACTCCTTCGGGGAAATCCCGTGGGAAATGAATTGAGGGGTTTCCCCGTGTCATGCCGACAGTGCCCGCTCGTCTGCCCGGCCGCGAATAGTCTTCCCAACGTAATCAGATTTCGAGCGGAAGGAACCACTCATGCGTATCCGCAAGACCGTTGCCACCCTGGCCTTGTGCGCGGCGGGAATGTCCGTGCTCGGTGCGGGCACCGCCGTCGCCGAAGAAGTGGTGGGGCACTTCGACACGGCCCAGCAGTGTTCGGCCGAGCTCCAGCGGCTCGCCGACCAGGGTGACCCGGGTCCGCTGATGTGCGAACCGACCACCGATGATGACAACGGCCCGCAGGTCCTCGTGCGTGGCTGAGCCCGGTACTCGAAACCGATCCCCCGCCGTGCGGCGGGGGATCGGTTTTCGTCGGTGCAGAAGGGGAGTATTCCGGAAACGGCCGGTTCCGCTCACTTCGGGCCCCGGTTCGGGCGGTGCGGCGCACAGGAGCCGCGGCGGAAGCTGGGGCTGCGTCGCTCCGGGCGTCGAAACCCCGAAAACGCGGGGAACCGTCCGGTCGCGAGGGATTCAGCGGCCGCGGTCGATTCCGGCGCGTGCGCGAAGCGAATGGTCAGAACGGCGAAGCGACTTTCCCGGCCTGATCCGGTTGCTCGCGCAACCGGGCAGCGGTGGGATTCGCGCCCGCGAGAACCCGCCCGAGAGCTCGGGCAACCTTTGCGGTTGCAAGGTCTTCGGCGGCTCTTGAGTCGTCAAGGCCAGATCGCTCTCGGGCGGATCCGCCGGTTTCCCGGCAACCCCCAGCCTGCGGTCGCCGCCGCCCCGCCGACAGAGGCGAAAGTCCTGGCGGCGCCGGACCGCGCTCAGCGGCACGGACCGCGCCCCGCGACTCCGCGTAGCATCCCGGTGGAAGCTCGAAGGCGTACAAGAAGAGGAATGCTCGTGAGGTTGCGTAACGTCGTTCCGGCCGTGGCGCTGTGCGCAGTGGGAGCGTCCGTGGCGGTGCTGGGCGGCGCGTTCGACACGGAGCTGGTGAGCGAGGAACCCACCAGCGCCGCGTGCAAGCACGAACTCACCCGGCTCGCCCACGCGGGCTTCCCGGAGTCGCTGTCCTGCGAGCCGGTGCGCGACGACGACCCGTCCGGCCCGAGCGACCTCCTGCACGGCTGAGCCGACCCGATCAGTCGTCGCCGACGCCCCGCGCCGCGAGCGCTTCCCCGAGTTCGTCGGCGTGGCGCAGGGTGCGCACCAGGAACGGGATGGCGAAGGCGGAGACCGAACGGTCCGCGTCGCGAGCGCGCTGGGCTTCGCGGGTCTCCGCCGCGATGGTCGAGAGCACCGCGATGGCCTGCATCGTCAGCCCCACCAGCAGTCCGGCCCGCTCCGGCCGGACGCCGAACCGCCGCAGCGGGCGCAACCCGCGCTCGACGGCGCCCACCATGTCGTCGACCCGGGTGGTCAGGGTGAACAGGTTCGCCGCCGCCAGCGCCGCGAACAGCCGTAGCGCCACCACGATCGCCTGATCCAGCCCCAGCAGCCACCACTGCAACGCGAAGATCACCGCCAGCAGCGGGAGCAGGAACCGAGCCAGCCGCCAGCAGCGTCCCGGCGAAACCCGGGCGACGAGGTAGCCGAGCAGCACCGCGCCCGCGAGCACTCCGAGCGGAGTCGGCGCGGCGAACACGAAGATCAGCATCGCGAGCGCCAGCAGCGCCAGGAACTTCACGCCCGCCGGAACCCGGTGCAGCGGGGTCGTTCCCGGCTCGTACAGCCCGAGCGGGTTCATCCGGCCAGCTCCCGATACCGCGCCAACGCCGCGTCCGGCGAGTCGTCGGCGGCCACCTGTCCCCGGTCGAGCACCACCACCCGCTCGAAGTCCTCCAGCAGGTGCAGGTCGTGCGTGACCAGCAGCACCTGCTGCGGCAATTCCCGCAGCAACTCCATGAAGTGCCGCTTGTTGCGCAGGTCGAGCAGCGTCGTCGGCTCGTCGCAGACCAGCACGTCCGGTTCCAGCACCAGCATCGAGCACAGCGCCAGCAGCTGCTTCTGCCCGCCGGAGAGCTGGTGCGCCGGGTGCTGCTCGTACCCGCCGAGGCCGTGCTGCGCGAGTACTTCGGCCGCGCGCCGCTCCCGCTCCGCTTTCGGAATTCCGCGGCGCCGCAACGAGAACGCGACGTCCTCACCGGCGGTCGGCATCACGATCTGGCTGTCCGGGTCGGTGAACACGAATCCGACGCGCTTGCGCACCGCGCGCCCGTTCTTCGCCGGGTCCTGCCCGTCCACCAGCACGCGGCCCCGCGTGGGCGTGACCAGCCCGTTGACCATCCGCGCCAGGGTGGACTTGCCGGAGCCGTTCGCACCGACGAACGCCACCCGCGGCTCGCGCAGCCGCAGGTCGACGCCGGTGAGCACGGAGTGCTCGCCGTAGGAGTGCGCGACGTCCTCGAACTCGATCAATCCACTCGCTCCCACGCGGTCGCCACGCCCAGCCCGCCGCCGGAGGACAGGGCCGCCACTCCGGTGCGCGGCCCGTTCTCGCGCACCATGCGGCTGAACAATCGCACCACCAGGACCGCGCCGGACGCTCCCCAGGGGTGCCCGAGCGCGACGGCGCCGCCGTCCGGGCTGATCGTGCGCTCGTCCAGCCCGGCCGCGTCCGCGCACGCCAGCACCTGCCCGGCGAAGGCTTCGGTGAACTCCACCAGCTCCGGCCGGTCCTGCAGCACGGCCTGCAAGGCGGGTACCGCGCCGAGCCCGAGCCGGTTCGGGTCCACGCCCGCGGTCCGTTCGGCGGCCAGCCGCAGGCCGGGCACGCCGAGTCCGCGGCGCTCGTCCTCGGTGGTGAGCAGCACTGCGGCCGCCCCGTCGCTGACGCCGCACGAGTTCGCGGCGGTGGCCGTGCCGTCCGGGGTGAACGCGGGGCGGAACCGGCTCAGCCGCTGCGCGGTGAAGTTGCGCCGCGGGCGTTCGTCGCGCGCGGCGCCGACCTCGACGAGTTCGGCGTCGAAACGGCCGGAATCCTGCGCCGCGATCGCGCGGGCGTGGCTGCGCGCCGCGAAATCGTCCTGGCGCCGGCGGGAAACGCCCGCCTCGGCGGCGACCAGGTCGGCGGCCGGGCCCATGTCCGGGTCGCCGATGTCGGCCGGGGCGAACGGGGCGCGCGAGTAGAACCGCGGTGGCTCACCGGCGGTGCGCGGTCGCCACGCCCGCCACGGCGCGGTCGACGGGCTCTCCACGCCACCGGCCAGGAACCGATCGCCGACCCCGGCGCGCAGCAGCGCCGCAGCGGTGAGGATCGCGCTGAGCCCGCTGGCGCACTGCCGATCCACCGTCATGCCGGGCACCTCGAACCCGAACCCGGCGCGCAGCGCGGCGACCCGCGCCGGATTCCCGCCCGGCCCGAGCGCGTTGCCGAGCAGCACGTCGTCCACGGTGTCCAGCCCGGAATCGGTGAGCGCGGCGCGCAGCACCGGAGCGGCGAGCTGATCGGTCGCCACATTGCGCAGCACGCCACCGACTTCTCCGATCGGGCTGCGGCGCGCGGCGATGATCACGGGTGTCCGGTCGGTCACGGTCGTTCCTGCGAAGGGGTGCTCGGGCGCAAGACCTCGGCTTGCGGCGCGCCGTTGCGCAGCCACTCGTCCAGCACGCCGCGCGCGGGTTTCCCGGAGCCGGTGCGCGGCAGCTCGGGCACGGTCAGCCAGCGCCGCGGGCGCTTGACGGGCTCCAGCTCGCGAACCCGGGCGCGCAGCTCCTCCCGCGTCGCGGGCGCGGCCGGATCGACCTCGACGACCGCCGTGACGAGCGCGCCGAGGCGGGGGTGCGGCGTCCCGGCCACCAGCACCTCGCGGACGCCCCGGCCGCGCAGCGCGGACTCGACCTCTTCGGCGGCCACCAGCGTCCCGCCGGTGCTGATCGTGGCGCTGCAGCGACCGAGCACGCTCAGCCCGCCGTCGTCGTGCCGGACGGCGCGGTCGCCGACGCTGATCCGGTCCGATTCCGGGGCTTCCAGCACGCCTTGCCGCAGGTAGCCGTCGAAGGCCAGCTCCGAGCGCACCCGCAATTCGCCTTCACTGGCCGGATTTCCTTGCGCATCAAGGATTTCCACGTCCACCACCGGCCGCAGCCGATGCTCGCCGCGGCGCAGCGCGATCAGCGAGGTCTCCGCGGAGCCGTAGTACTCCAGCAGTTCGCAGCCCGGCAGCAGCGCGTGCAGCCGCGTCTCCAGCTCGGGCGCCAGGTCGGCCCCGCCGCAGACGATCAGCCGCAGCGCACAGGAGGCACGCAGCTCGGGATGCCGCTCCCACACCGAAAGCAGCTCGGCGAGCATCGCGGGGACAACGTGCACGACCGTCGCGTGCAGGCACTCCTGCGCGGCGGTGCGCGCGGACCAGCGCCGCAGCAGGCGGACATCGCGGTCCTGGTGCAGCGCGTGCAGCGTGCCGAACAGGTACAGCGAGGAACTCAACGGCCCCGGGATCAGCACGGAATCGTCGTCGCGCAACGGTGCGTCGAGCGCGGTGAAGCTGCGCAGCCAGGACTTCCGGGATCGCGCCAGCACTTTCGGCGTGCCGCTGCTGCCGGAAGTGGTGGGCAGGTAGAACCAGGTCAGCTCGTCGCCGCGCGGCGTTTCCGGCGGCTCGCCCGGAATCGGCAGGCCGCGGACCACCCGGCCCGGTTTCGCCTCGTCCAGCACGTCCTGCGGCCGCGGCCAATCCGGGTCGACGATCAGCGTCGCTGCTCCGGCGAGGTCCGCGCCCAGCAGCCAGCACAGCCGGTGCAGCGGGTCGGGGTCGTCGACGGCCACCCGATCGACTCCGGCGAGTTCGCCCGCCGCGCCCTGCGCGCGCCGCATGATCTCGGCGCCGTCGAGAACGTCCGCACCGCACGACACGCCGGCGGTGAGTCGGCGCCCGAGGATCGGCAGGGTCATTCCCGCGCCGTCCGGGAACCGCCCTGCGCAGCCGGAGGACCGCTCAGCGAAGCGGGCAACGCCCGGTGCACCGCCACCGCGACCAGCGAAACCAGCACCAGCTTCACCGCGTCACCCGGCACGAACACCAGCGATTGCACCGCGGCCGCACCGAGATCACCGGTGAACGCGGCCCAGTACGGAATGCCGACCAGGTAGTCCACCGCCACCCCGGCCAGGTTCGCCAGCAGCAGCACCGCGAGCCCCGGACGCGGCGTCGCCCGCTGCACGATCAGCCCCACCACGAACGCCGACAGCAGCCAGCCCAGCAGGAACCCGCCGCTCGGCCCGGCGAACGGCGCGATGCCGCCGCGGCCACCCGACAGCAGCGGCAACCCGATCACCACGAGTCCCAGGAACAGCAGCACCGATGCGCCTCCGCGGCGGGCACCGAGGATGCTGCCCGCCAGCAGCGGCCCCATGTTCTGCAGCACCACCGGCACCGCGGCGCCGCCGAGGTAGAACCCGGGGAACAGGCCGAGCACGGCGATGAACGCCGCGAACACCACGGTCCGGGCCAGCTCGGTGGCCGGGGCAGTGCGTTGTCCAGGCACGACGACTCCTCACCGATCGCGGTCCGGCGTCAACCTACCCGGCTCGGCCTGCGGAACAGAAAGTGTTCCGTCCCATTGTGGACACTCCACAACCGGGCGGTGCCGGGCTTGCCCGCATTCCCCGGCTGCCGCGAAGATCGCGCCCGGCCCTACCCGAGTCCCGAAAGGGGAAGTCGTGACCGCGCAACTACCCGGCAACGTCGCTCCCACCGATGACGGCGAGATCGTCACCTGGCGCCGCTGGGCGAACCGGACGCAGAGCAATTCCCGCGCCGCCGGCGGCAGGCTGTACCTGACGAACCGGCGAGTGCTGTTCTGCCCGCACGCCTTCGACGCCAACACCGGTGGCGAATACCGGAGCATCCCGCTGGCGGCGATCACCGAGGTCGGCAAGCAGCCGCGCACCCTGAACCTGCGCGCCGCGTACAACGGCGGCCTGCGCACCCGACTGCGGATCGACTGCGCGGACGGCTCCACCGAACTGTTCGTCCTCAACAAACTCGACCAGGTCATCACCGAGATCCGCGCCGCGACCGGCCCGGCCTGAACCGCAACCTCCCAGCGCGGTGCGGTGCGCGGTCTCCGATCGAAGGCGACCACCGAAACCCGGCGTCGAGATCGACGGTGACGGACACTCTGCCAGTCCTGACCAGCGGATGCGGACGTCACAGCAGGGCGCCTAGTGCCGACCACGGTTACCGTGTATAGTCGTCGGTGCGGACCCGTCCCATGTGCTTGGGGTAGCGGGTCCAGCTTACTTTTCAGGGCCCGCCAGCGTTCAGGTTGGTCAGCCTTCGGGGCCCCCAAGATCCAGCGGCTCCGGCCCGGTGCGGGCGCAGGGAGACAGCAGCTCGTACCAACCCCACGTATGAGCTTTGCGCTCAACACGCGCCACCCGCATGTAAGCCGTGTACGCCACCAGATCAGCCATTTGCACCCACTGGCTGTGGTGCGAGTGATGAAACAGCGGATCTTCGATCACCGAGCGCGTAGCCAGCTTCAATTCCCGATGCGCAGTCCGGTACGAGTGATCATTGCCGTCCCCGTCCATCATGATCAAGCCCAGCTCGCCGGCCGCGGTCAACCGCGCATCCAGATACCGCACCAGCCGCGCATAAGCGTCCGCCTTCGCCGCCTTATGTTTGACTCCCGATGGCGTCCGCAGAAACACCGCGCCAGCCTCCAACCCCTCCAGCCGCGCCACGGTCGACAACGCCTCCCGCATCACACTCGACCGGTTCGCCTTCACCGCGTCCCAGTCCGTACCCGTCGGACGCGAACGACCTCCCACGAAATCTGTCGCATGCAACTCAAAGTCCGTGGCCAATCCGATCGAGCGGTACAACTCCTGCCGCCAGTCCAGCCAGCCCCGCAGCACCTGACTCCACGTCCGCAGCTCTAGTTCCACCCAGCCGAACACGTTCATCCCCGACTGCTGCGCCCCGGAGTCATCGACGTAGAACACCCGCACGACCATGACCACACCATACGGAACGTGACCGACCACAAACGCACCGTGTTCGTCTTAGGGTGTTTTCTTGAACCGCGGCACCCCGACTCGGCGGCCTGCGCGCTTGCCGGACAGCGAAGGTTTTGCAGGCATGGTCAACGTCATTCCACGTCGGACTGGAGCGCATACGTCGAGAGCGACCGCTCCTGCACCGTCAGCCGGAGGCCGCCGCGTTCAGCCTGCCCAGTGCGCCGCGGACCACCTGCGGGTCGTAGGTGGCCCAGAACGGCGGCAGCGAGGCGCGCAGGAAGCTGCCGTAGCGGGCGGTCGCCAGCCGCGGGTCGAGGACCGCGATGACGCCGCGGTCGTGCACGGACCGCAGCAGCCGCCCGGCGCCTTGGGCCAGCAGCAGCGCCGCGTGCGTCCCGGCGACGGTGATGAACCCGTTGCCGCCGTGCGCGGACACCGCCTTCTGCCGCGCCGAGGCGAGCGGGTCGTCCGGCCGCGGGAACGGGATGCGGTCCATCACCACGAGTTGCAGCGAGTCACCGGGCACGTCCACGCCCTGCCACAGCGACAACGTGCCGAACAGCGAGGTTTCCGGTGATTCGGAGAACTTCGCCACCAGCTGCGCGGTGTTGTCCTCGCCCTGGCACAGCACCGGCGTCGACAGCCGCTCCCGCAGCTGTTCGGACGCCTGCTTGGCCGCGCGCATCGAGGAGAACAGCCCGAGCGTGCGGCCACCCGCGGCCTGCACCAGCTCGGTGAGCTCGTCCAGGTACTCGTCCGGCAGCCCGGCTTTGCCCGGCGGCGGCAGGTGCCGCGCGATGTAGAGGATGCCGCTGCGCCGGTGCTCGAACGGTGAGCCGACGTCCAGCCCGGTCCAGGCGGTGCTGGAGCTGTCGGAGGGTGCTTCCTTGCGGCTGGCCATGTCCTCGGCCGCGGCCGCCTGGCGCTCCGGCGGCAGGCCCCACTGCCGGGCCAGCGTGTCGAAGGACCCGCCGAGCGCCAGCGTCGCCGAGGTCAGCACCGTCGTGCGCTGCCCGAACAGCCGCTCCCGCAGCAGCCCGCCGACGCCGAGCGGGGCCACCTTCACCGCTCGCGGCCGGTTCGGCTCGGCGCTGATCCAAACCACGTCGCGGCGCTGGCCCTCCGGTTCGTCGAAGGCGTCCAGCAACCGAACCGCGGTGTCGTGCAGCTCCTCGGTCAACGCCAGCGCGAGCCTGCGGGCCGTGCTGCCTTCGACGTCCTCCTTGCGCTCCGGCCCGAGCGCGGTCATGCACGCCGCGCCCGCGTCGCGCAACGCCGTGAGCGCCCCGCCGAGCGCTTCCGGCATCGCCTCCAGCCGCTCCGCAGGCGCGTCCTCCAGCACGGTTTCGAGTCCTTCGGCCGCCTCGTCGAGCCGGTCGGCGATGCTCTGGTCGATCGCGCGCCCGCAGCGCCGCGCGGCGAGTTTCGCCTGGCCTCCGGTGAGTTCTCCGGTGGCGGCCGAGGTCACCCGGTCGACCAGGTCGTGCGCCTCGTCGACCATGACCACGTCGTGCTCGGGCAGCACCGGCCGGTCGTCGAGCGCGTCGATCGCCAGCAGCGCGTGGTTGGTCACGACCACGTCGGCCCGGCCCGCTTCACCGCGGGCGCGTTCGGCGAAGCAGTCGGTGCCGACGGGGCAGCGCTGCACCCCGAGGCATTCCTTCGCGGTCACCGAAACCTGCCGCCACGCCTGATCGGTCACGCCCGGCACGAGTTCGTCCCGGTCGCCGGATTCGGTCTCGGTCGCCCACTCCCGCAGCCGCTTGACCTGCCGTTCCAGTGCGGAGGCGGCGAACGGGTCGAACAGCGCGCCTTCGTCGGGTTCTTCCGGGGCGTTGCCGTGGATCCGGTTCAGGCACAGGTAGTTGCGGCGGCCTTTGAGGATCGCGAACGTCGGCGGCCGCCCCAGCGCCTCGGCCAGCGCGGTCGCCAGCCGCGGCAGGTCGCGGTCCACCAGCTGGCGCTGCAGCGCGATCGTCGCGGTGGAGATCACCACCGTGGTGGCCGCGGTGACGGCGTGCCGGATCGCGGGAACCAGGTAGGCGAGGGATTTGCCGGTGCCGGTTCCGGCCTGCACGGCCAAGTGCTCACCGGATCCGATGGAGTGCTCCACGGCGTCGGCCATCCGCGCCTGGCCCTCGCGCTCGGTGCCGCCGACCGAGCGGACCGCGATCTCCAGCAGCTCGGCCAGCTCAGGTACCTGCTCCGGTGGTTTCGCGGTGCTCGGCTCGTTCCGGTGCTGAGCCTGCTGCGGCCTGCCCTGCTTCGCGAGATCAGCGGCGATCTCCGGCGGAAGATCGTCGGAGTCGTCGGGCGCGAACACGTCCGGATCGGACCACTGCGGAACAGAACCAGGCACTCTCCGACGTTACCGCGCGGCCACGTCAAGGCTGCGGGGCACACACCGGCGCGAGTCGGCGGTGACGCATGGATGGGTGTGGCCGCAGGCAAGCGGCTGCTACGCCGCCTGCCCGGCACTCGCAGCACTGCGCCGTTCCCGGCGGGTCAGGAAGGCGCCGCCGGCCAGGCGCTCATGGCGTGATCGATCACGCCTTCCAGGTCCGCCAGGGACGCGCCGTCCTTCGCCTGAATGGACAGCCCTTGCAGCACCGTCGCGTAGAAGGTCGCGACCGATGCGGTGTCGGTGTCCGCCCGAACGTCGCCTTCGGCGATGCCGCGTTCCAGGCGTTGCCGCAGCGTCGCGAGCACTTCGCGGCGCAGCCCGGCGAGGTGCTCGCGAACACCGGCGTTGCGGGCGGTGCCGACGTTCGCAGCCAGCACGATCATGCAGCCCCGCGGAGTCGCCGGGTCGGTGTAGGACCGCGCGTAGCTGCGCAGCATGGACTCCACCGCCAGCCGCGCGGTCGCAGCCCGGTGCAGGGCGTCGTTCGCGGCGCGGCCCTCGACGGTGTTGTACCGCTCGGTCGCGGACCGGAACAGTCCCTCCTTGCTGCCGAACGTCGCGTACAGGCTCGGTGCGTTGATCCCCATCGCGGCGGTGAGGTCGCCGATGGAAGTCCCCTCGTACCCGCTGGCCCAGAAGACCTCCATCGCCTTGTGCAGCGCGACCTCCCGGTCGAAGGCCCGCGGTCGTCCGCGTTCGGTCATCTCGTGCCCTCCCCGGCCGGTGTCGCGGCTTCCTGCCGCAAATTCTGCTTGACGGCCACCAGTGGTGACGTCAGACTACTTCTGTATCGACCGATACAGAACAATCGATGGGGGAACGATGGCGGAGCTCGCGGGCAAGAAGGCACTCGTGGTCGGCGGGAGCAGGGGCATCGGGGCCGGAGCGGCGAGCGGTCTCGCGTCGAACGGCGCGGACGTGGCGATCACGTACTCGGGTTCGAAGGACAAAGCGCATTCCGTCGTGCGCGACATCGAGGCTTCGGGGGTGCGCGGGGCGGCCCTGCCGCTGGACGGGATGGACGCGGACTCCGCCCGCGTCGCGGTCGACGAGGCCGCCGACCGCCTCGGCGGACTCGACATCCTGGTCAACTGCGCCGGCATCTTCCCCTACGGGTTGATCGAGGACGTCACGCTGGAGCAGTTCGACCAGGCCATCGCGGTGCACGTGCGGACCGCCTTCCTGACGACGCAGGCCGCGGTGCGGCACATGTCCGGCGGCGGCCGGATCATCCACATCGGAACCTCGTTCGTGGAACGGGTGCCGTTCCCCGGCGTGAGCCTGTACACCTTGAGCAAGTCCGGGCTCACCGGTTTCGCCAAGGCGCTAGCCCGGGAACTCGGCCCCCGCGGGATCACGGTCAACGTGGTGCACCCGGGGCCTACGGACACGGACATGAACCCGGCGGATTCCGAAGGGGCCGACGGGCAGCGCGCCATCACCGCGCTGGGGCACTACGGCGTGGTGGAAGACATCGCGAACACCGTCGTGCACCTGTCCGGTGCCGGTGGGCGCCACATCACCGGTGCCTCGATCCCCGTGGACGGGGGCTGGGCGGCCTGATCCGACGGCCGGTGCGCAGCGGGCTCCGCCGACCGTGCAACGGTGCGGAGAACCGGGGGTTCGTGGGAGAAGTCAGCGCTGCTGCTGGGTCAGCGGCACGGGGGCATCACTAGCACTGGGCATCACTGGGTCATCACTACTGGGGCGAGTTCCATCGAGCCGGGGTGCGCCCGAAACCGCACCACCGGCCGAGTACGGGCCCAAGGCTCTGGGGGCCTGATCGCGTTCCGGGCCTGCGCGGCCTGAGCACCGCGGTTCACGGGCGAGCTCGTCGGCAATTCTCGCGCGCAGCGCCCTGGGGGTCGCTGCACTGGACTGAAGAGGTATTCCTGCAATGGCAACAATTTCAAAAGAAGCGCGGCAATACCCGGACCTGACCAGCGGGTACAACCAGCGGTGGTCGGGGACTCCGGAATCCGTTGTCCTGGTCGAGTCCGTGGAGCAGGTCGCACCGGTGGTGCAGGAAGCCGTCCGCGACGGCAAGCGGATGACGGTGAACGGTGCCGGGCACTGCTTCGAGGACTTCGTCTACAACAGCGACGTCGATGTCGTGATCAACATGAAGCACCTCGACGCCGTGTACTACGACCCGGCCATGAACGCCGTCGCCGTCGAAGCGGGTTCGAACCTGCTCAACGTGTACGAGAAGCTCTACGAGCGGTGGGGTGTCACCCTCCCCGGCGGCCTCTGCTACTCGGTCGGTGTCGGGGGACACGTTTCCGGCGGTGGATGGGGCGCGCTGGCCCGGCGGCACGGTTTGATCGTCGACCACCTCTACGCGGTCGAGGTCGTCGTGGTCGGCGAAGGCGGTGAGGTCCGCCGGGTAGTGGCCACGAGGGAGGAAGACGACCCCAACCGGGACCTGTGGTGGGCGCACACCGGCGGTGGCGGCGGCAATTTCGGCGTGATCACCCGCTATTGGTTCCGCAGTCCCGGCGCGACCGGCCGCGAACCCGGCGAGATCCTGCCGCGCCCACCGCGGCACGTGCTGCTCAGCGCAGCCGCGCTGTCCTGGGACGAGATCACCGAAGCAGGCTTCACCCGGCTCGTGAACAACTACGCCGACTGGCACGTGCGCAACTCCCGGCCGGGCAGCCGGGCCGCAGGTCTGTTCGGGCTGGCCGTGCTCAACCACCGGTCGAACGGGCAGATCGGCTTGATCACCCAGGTGGAAGCCGATCTTCCGGGGGCGGACGACCTGCTAGCGGAATACCTCGACGCGATCACGGACGGGGTCGGTGCACCGCTCCAACCGATGACCGCGTCGATGGGGGAGTACAACGCGATGCCCGGGTGCTACGAAGCGCAGCGCTTGCCGTGGCTGCAGGCGACGCGCTTCCTGGGCACCAACAACGTCGACCTGAACAATCCGACGTTGCGCGCCGATTACAAATCCGGGTACATGCGCGGCAACTTCCCGGACAAGCACGTCGCGACCATGTACCAGAGCCTCACCAGCACCGACATCGACAACTCGACCGCCACCATGCACCTGCAGGGCTTCGGCGCCCAGGTCAACGCGGTGCCCGAGTCCGCGACCGCGTTCGCGCACCGGAGTTCGTACTTCAAGCTCTACTGGCAAGTGCTGTGGGACGACCCGGCGGATGACGACGAGCACCTGACCTGGTTGCGCCGGTTCTACGCGGACCTGTACCGGGACACCGGCGGGGTGCCGGTGCCGAACGAGCTCACGGACGGCTGCTACGTGAACTACCCGGACGTGGACTTGAACTCCGCGGAGCACAACCAGTCGCAAGTGCCCTGGTACCGGCTCTACTACAAGGAGAACTACGAGCGGCTGCAGCAGGTGAAGAAGCGGTTCGATCCGCGCGACGTGTTCCGGCACGCCCAATCCGTGCGGCTGCCGGACTGATGGGACCGGCCCGTACCGGTGCGGTGCGATCGCCCTGGTGGCGCATCGCACCGCACCGGTCGCGGGGCCGGGCATCGCCGCGTGGCCGCGCATCAGCCGTTCTTCGCCAGCTCAGCCAGCGACTCGCCCGCCACCTCGAGTTCCCGCTCGTCGACGTCGTCGACGAACCGGGCGGCCCCGATGCCGACGGGAAGCGGCAACCGCTGCCTGCCGCCGCGGTGTCGGGTGGTGTCGCCCAGCGCCGAGATCAGCAGCTCGCTGGTGCACAGCGGGTGCGAGATCGGCAGTTCCAGCGCGCGCATGAGCCGCAGCACGCGGCTCCGTTCGGTAGCGGTGACCAGACCTCGCGCTTCGGCGAGCAGCGTGCTCAAGGCCATGTCGATGCTCACCGCTTCGCCGTGCAGCAGTTCCGGCAACGCCCGCATCTCCAGCGTCGGGCTGAACGAATGACCGTAGTCGACGACGCGTTCCAGCGAGCTCTCCCACAGGTTCGGCTGCAATTCGTCCAACATGCCGCCGATGGACCGTTCGAGAACTTCGGTCGCGGCTTCCCGGTGCCGGCCGTCGCGCTGGAACTTGGCAGCGAGGAGCCCGGCACCGTGCCAGTCCAGCAGGTCGAACAGCCGGCGATCCCCGATCAGCGCCATCTTGAGGATCTCGGCCAGCCCGTTGCTGAGATGCCTGCGGTCGACGGTTCGCAGGAACGCCGGATCCAGCACGACGCGATCGGCCGCGTGATAGGTCCCGATCCGGTTCTTGTGCTCGTCGAAGTTGACGCCGGTCTTCACTCCGATGCCCGCGTCGACGAGACCGATCAGCGTCGTGGGCACCCGCACCACCGGCGTGCCCCGGCGGTACAGGCTGCCGGCGAAACCGACGACGTCCAGCAGCACACCGCCACCCGCCGCGACGATCGGCTCGTTCCGGCGGTCGATGCCGAACCGATCGAGCGCTTGCAGCACGGTGCGCACGTTGCCCCAGTGCTTCGTCGTCTCGTCGCAATTCAGCACGCAGGTGGCGGATGGGATCGAATGTCGCTCGAAGTAGTCGGCGAACGAACGGCCGTAGTGCCGGTGCACCTCGGAATCAATCACGAGGAGTCGTCGCGCCGTTGGCGACACGCCGCGCGGAACGGCCCGCAGCAGCGCCGGATTCGCGGGATCGAGAATGCCGTCGCAGAGCGCGACGTCGTAGCTGACGGGCCGGGTCGCCGTTACGGTCCAGCGGTTGCGGGATGCTTCGGATCGATCCCGCCACGGCGCGAACGATTCCGTTGCGGTCGGCGTCATCTAACGCTCCTTCTCTGTCAGGTTCGCGCCGGTGTTCCGGGACGGGTGCGGATCGTCGGCCGCATTCGCGTCGGCGCTGCTCGGGATCGCGTCGCGGTTTTGCTCGGCCCTGTTGTCCCAGCGTGGGGCCGGTCCGTATTTGCGTGCGGCGGTGCGCTGTTCGTAGGGCATTCCCGCGGGCATGTCGACCACTTCCAGCTGCATTCCCCACGGCGCGGTGAAGTACATCCACCTGTTCCCGGCGAGCGGGCCTTCTTCGATCGTTTCCGGTTCGCCCTGCAACCGCACTCCCGGCTGGTTCCGCAGGTATTCGGCGGCGACGTCCACGTCGTCGACGTAAATGGCCAGGTGGTGACCGCCGTGGTCGCTGTTCTCCGGTATCCGGCGCTGCTGGTCCGGGGCCGTGTACTCGAACAGTTCCAGGTTCGTGGTGGGGCCCAGCCGCAGCATCGCGATCCGGGCCGTCGCTCGTTCGTGCACGTTGAGCTTGCGAGTCATCCAGTCACCGGCCAGGTCCTGGACCGGACCTTCCCAGTAGATCGTTTCGGCACCCAGCACGTCCACGAAGAAGTCGACCGCCCGCCGCAGATCGGGCACGGTGAAGGCGACGTGGTCGACGTTTCGCGCTCCGGGGATTCCGCTACCCATCCCCGGCCCCCGCGGGCCGTTCCACGGGTTTCCGGATCGGCAACCGGCCGGTCACCGACTCCGGGAACACCGCGATCAGCAGCAGTTCCAATTCGACCTCGCCGGTGTTGCGCAACACCGTGCCCGAACCCGCGGGCGCGAGCACCAGCGCCCCGGGACGCAGGGGTGCGGGCCGGTCCCGCCGGGTATCGGACAGCTCGCCGCTCCCGCCGAGCACCAGCACGGCCAGCTCGACACCGGACTGCCCGCGCGCGTCCTGCGCGGCGCCGGGCGCCAGCAGCAAGTAGTCCACGGCTTCGCATTCGCTGTAGAGCATTCCGCGCCGAGCCAGGCAGCGCGATCTGATCACGCCGGTGCGCTCGTCGGCGGTCAGCACCAGTCCGCGCGAGTCGGTGACGATCATTGCCGGCCTCCCTCGGCGCCGGGGACGTCGAGGCTCACGACGAACAGTTCCAGCGGGTCCCGCTGGGACGCGGCTTCGATGGAAACCGTTCCGCCGAGCGGCAGCGTCAGGCCCACTCCGGAGCGGAGCGCGACCGTTTCCGAGGATCCGCGTGCGCGTCCCTGGCCGCCGATGGTGTAGACGGTGTGCTCTTCGGCGTCGGCGGAAAGCTCCAGCGGCTCTCCGGGGCGCAGGCGCACCAGCCGCGCGAGCCGCAGCGGACCGGTCAGGTGCTCGGTGGTGTCCACTTGGCCTGCCTGGCGCAGATCGATGACCACGGCGTCGCTCATTGCTGTCCTCTCCGGCTCGTGTCGGGGTGTTTCTCGCGGGGTGTCGAGCACCGCCGCGGTGTGCGGTCCCGAGACTTCGATGACCAGCCAGACCAGTTCCTCGTCACCGGTGTTGCGCAAGCCGTGGCGGGTGCCCAGGCCGTTCACGATGAGGTGGCCCGGCCGGACCTGGTGCGTCCGTCCGTTGAGCGTCATCTCTCCGTCGCCGGAGACGATGAAGTACAACTCTTCGGTGCGCGAATGAATATGTTCTCCGCTCACCCCGCCCGGCGGTAGTGCGGACCACTCGACCGCCTCCCAGTAGCCGAACAAACTGCCCCTGCGAGCCAGCACTTTCCAGCGGGCCAGGCCTTCGCCGCTGTGCATTCCGTGGATGTCCGACGGTTCGTTGAGGTCTGCGACGATCACTGCGTCTACCAAGGATCGTTCCCTCCGTGTACGAGCGTGCGAAAACGGCGGAAGCGTGAATTGGGTGGCGCTTCGCCACGCGGTCGGGCCAGAAGTGTCGATCGATCGCACACGGCGCTGCGCTGCGTTCCGCGGTGGACCGCGCGGCCCTGATTCCTTCCCCAGTCCCGCACATCCCGAGATGTCCGGTGTGCTGCCGAGTTTGGGGCGGGGCATCCGGTGTGTCAAGCGAAATGCGGCTCCGCGACCGCTTCGCGCTCCGATTTCACATTCGCACCGGGGCCGATCGGTTGTCGTTTGGTGCTAACGGCTCACGTGCGCGCGGTGGATTTTCCGGCGGCTTCCGCTGTGCAGGTGAATAATTGCTCTGAAGCGGTGAACGGCAACCGGACGGATCCGATGCCCGGACGCAAGGAGTTCTTGTCGAAAAATTGCGGCAGTGTCCTGAATCACATTACGATCTTCGATTTGCCGCCGCTAACATCGGCGGCATCACCCGTGCCATGGGGGTTTCCGGGTGCATTCCGATGATCCGCGCCGAAGCGATTCGCGGGGCCTTGGCGCGCCCGCGGCATCGTCCGATTCGGTGCGCGGTCCGCGAACATCGAAGGAGTCGCCCTGTGCGAGTACAGGTCGAAGTGACGTCCGCGCTCCAGGACTACATCGCCGAAATGTCCTTGCGGGAACCCGCGGCGCTGGCCGCGCTGCGGGAGGAGACGGAGCAGATGCCCGGCGCGATCATGCAGGTCTCGCCGGAGGAAGGCCAGTTCCTCGGGGTCCTGGTGCGAGCGCTCGGTGCTTCCCGCGTGCTGGAAGTGGGCACGTTCACCGGGTACAGCACGATCTCCATCGCACGCGCGTTGCCCGCCGGCGGCAGCGTGCTCTCCTGCGACATCAGCTCGGAGGCCAGCTCGATCGCCCTGGCGCACGCCCGCCGGGCCGGCGTCGAGGACAAGGTCGACCTGCGGGTCGGTGACGCCGTCGGGGTCCTCACCGGACTCGCCGGGCGCGCGGACCGGCGCGGCTCCTTCGACCTGGTCTTCATCGACGCCGACAAGGAGGGCTACGCGGACTACTACGAGATCGCGTTGCGCCTGGTCCGGCCCGGCGGACTGATCTTGGTGGACAACGTGCTGTGGCACGGCGCCGTGCTCGACGAGGCCGAACAGGACAGCGAGACCACGGCGATCCGCGCGTTCAACGAGAAGATCCGGGAGGACGAGCGGGTGGACCTGAGCATCCTCCCGTTCGCCGACGGGCTGGCGTTCGCGGTGAAGCGCTGACCAGCCGGGATCGAGGAGGGGCGGGATCGAGGAGGGGACGGATGGTCGTCCGGTCGAAAGAGGTCTACGACAACCCGGTCTGCGGTGAGCGCGTCGTCATCCGGCGGGGCAACGACGAAGGCGACGGGTCCGTGCTCATCTGGGACCTGTACCTGGAGCCCGGCGGCACCGTGGTCGGCGAGCACTACCATCCGACGGCCGACGAGAGGTTCGTGCTGGTCAGCGGCAAGCTGGGCATTCGAGCAGGCGGCCGGTCGCGGATTCTCGAAGAAGTGGGCGAGAGCGTGCTCGCCGAAGCGGGCACCCGGCACTACTTCTGGAACGGCGACTCCGGCCCGACGCGGATCGTGATCCGGATGCAGGGCCGGGTGGATCGCTTCGAGCAGGCCGTGTTCCGGCAGTTGTACGGGCTGGCCCAAGACGGCAGGACCGATTCGAACGGCAAGCCCGGCCTGCTGCAGCATGCGGTGACCTCCGCCGAATACGCCGACATCGTCCGGTTCGCCGCACCGCCGTGGCCGGTGCAGCGCTTGCTGTTCGGGGTGCTCGCCCCGGTCGGACGTGCCCTCGGTTTTCGGGCGTTGTGCGCGGAGTACCGGGACCGGCGAGCGCCGCTCGTCGCGGAACTCGACCCGCTGCCCCCGGGATTTCCCGAGTTGTAGCGGTGCCGCTGCTGATGTCCCGGCCTCACGCCACCACCGGCGTCCCCGTCAGCGCCACTCCCGCCGCGCGCAGGTCGCGAACAGCTGTGTCCACTGTGGCCGGTGCGACTCCTGCGGTCAGCGACAGCAGGACCGTCGTGGTCAGGCCCGCTTTCGCGGCGTCCAGCGCGGTGGCGCGCACGCAGTGGTCGGTGGCGATGCCGACCACATCGACGGCGTCCACTCCGCGTTCACCGAGCCAATCGCGCAGCGGCGTGCCAAGCCGATCTTTCCCCTCGAAACCGGAGTATCCGGCGCTGTACTGCCCCTTGGAGAACACCGCGCGCACCGGCCCCACCTCCAGCTCCGGGTGGAACGCCGCGCCGGCGGTGCCCGCGACGCAGTGCACCGGCCAGGACCGCACGTAGTCCGGCCGCGAGCTGAAGTGATCCCCGGGATCGATGTGGTAATCGCGGGTGGCGACCACGTGCGCGTACTCGTTCTCCGCGGCATGGCGGGAAATCGCCGCGGCGACACCGGCCCCGCCGGACACCCCGAGCGCCCCGCCCTCGCAGAAGTCGAGCTGCACATCGACGATCAGCAGCGCAGTGCTCATCCGTGCTCCTCCACTCGGCTCGCGGGGGGATCAGCTCTCCGGAAAGACGGTCGGAATCGCCGGTTCGCCACCGGAAAGCTTCAGCCCCTCCCACGGCAGGCTCACCAGTGCGTGCCGCAGGCGCTCCCGATTGTCCTCCAGCGTGGGCAGGTCATCGACCTGTTTCCCGCCGCGCACCAGCGGAATCGGCACCTCGCGGTCGTGCGGGCCCGGCTGCGGCGCGGCGAAGCCCGCCCCGGTCCGGTACACCTCCTCCTCGATCGCGGTACCGGTGTTCTTGTGCCTGCGCAGCGCGGATTTGCTGCCGCCGCGGGACTCCTTGCTCGACGAGCGCTTGGCGACCGGGCGGCCCTCGACCTCGGTGAGCTTGTAGACCATGCCCGCCGTCGGCGCCCCCGAACCGGTCACCAGCGAAGTGCCCACGCCGTAGCCGTCGACCGGTTCCGCGCGCAGCGAGGCGATCGCGTACTCGTCCAGGTCACCGGAGACGACCACGCGGGTTCCGGTCGCGCCCAGCGAATCCAGCTGCTCCCGCGCCTGCCGCGCCAGCACGCCCACGTCACCGGAGTCGATCCGGACCGCGCCGAGACCGGAACCCGCGACCTCCACGGCCGTCGCGATCCCGCGGGAAATGTCGTAGGTGTCCACCAGGAGTGTCGTGTCCGCGCCAAGAGCGGCGATCTGCGACTCGAACGCGGCACGCTCGGAGTCGTGCAGCAGCGTGAACGAATGCGCCGAGGTCCCCATGGTGGGAATGCGGTAGCGGCGACCGGCCTCCAGGTTCGACGTCCCGGAGAACCCTGCCAGGTAGGCGGCGCGTGCGGCGGCCACCGCGGATTCCTCGTGCGTGCGGCGGGATCCCATCTCGATGATCCGGCGCCCGTTGGCCGCCGAGACCATCCGCGCGGCCGCGGCGGCGATCGCGCTGTCGTGGTTGAGGATCGACAGCACCACCGTCTCCAGCAGCACCGCTTCCGCGAACGTGCCGCGCACGGTCAGCAGCGGCGAACCGGGGAAGTACAGCTCGCCCTCGGGATAACCGTCCACATCGCCCTGGAACCGGTAGTTGCGCAGCCAGTCCAGCGTGGTCTCGTCGACCACCCCGGCCTCCGCGAGCCGCGTCAGCTCGGCCTCGTCGAAGCGGAAGTTCTCGATCGCGTCCAGCACCCGCTGCATCCCGCCGAGCACGCCGTACCGGCGCCCGTCCGGCAATCGCCGGGTGAACACCTCGAACACGCAACGCCGCTCGGCGGTCCCGTCGCGCAGGGCACTGGCCAGCATGGTCAGCTCGTAGTGATCGGTGCGCAGTGCGGTACTGGATGCGGCCGTCATGGATCAGAGGCTACGTGCCGCCCGCGCGGCTCCCGCACAGGTCGGGCCGGGTGTGCCCGTGCGGTCGACACGGTTCCCGCGCACACGTGCGAACATGGGGACATGACTTCGCCCGCTGAACTGGAGCGCGCGCAGCCGAACGAACTCGGCAACGAGGACAAACCGTGGGTGACCGTGGTGTGGAACGACCCGGTGAACCTGATGTCCTACGTGACCTACGTGCTGCAGAAGATCTTCGGTTACAGCCGGGACCACGCGACCAAGCTGATGCTCGACGTGCACCACAAGGGACGGGCCGCGGTGTCCTCGGGCACGAAGGAGAAGGTCGAGGGCGATGTGGCGAAGCTGCACGCCAACGGCCTGTGGGCGACGATGCAGAAAGACTCGTGATCTCAAGTGAACGGCTGGACGCGCAAGAACGGGCACGTCGTCGCCGAACTGTCCCAGCAGGAAGCGGCGGTGATCCGCGGCCTGGTCGGGCAGATCAAGGACATGCTCGACGCCCGGGCCGACGAGGCCCCGCAGGACGAGCTGGCCGAGCTCACCGGCATCCGCACCGGCCCGTCCACCCCGCCCGAGGACCGGGTGCTGGAGCGGCTGCTGCCGGACTTCTACCGGCGCGACCCGGAAACCGGCGAGACCGACGAGGAGAAGCCCGCGGCCGCCGGGGCGATGCGCTCGCTGTACGAGCCGGAGCTGCTGGACCGCAAGACCGGCACCGCCGCGGTGGTGCTGGAGACCTGCCCGCGCGACGGCGGCCGGGTGGTGCTCAGCGGTGAGCAGGCCGACAACTGGCTCAGCGCGATCAACGACGTGCGGCTGGCACTGGGCACCGCCCTCGACGT
Source organism: Saccharopolyspora sp. SCSIO 74807 (assembly GCF_037023755.1). Classification (NCBI taxonomy): domain Bacteria; kingdom Bacillati; phylum Actinomycetota; class Actinomycetes; order Pseudonocardiales; family Pseudonocardiaceae; genus Saccharopolyspora; species Saccharopolyspora sp. SCSIO 74807. The sequence goes on from NZ_CP146100.1 coordinate 2,834,233, forward strand.
GCAGGAGGACATGCCCGAGGAGCCGCCGGAGGACGACCTGCGCCGCGAGCACCTGGGCGTCTACCAGTGGCTCACCTGGGTCCAGGACTCCCTGGTCGAAACCCTCACCTCCTGAGCCGTTTCCTCCAGGAGTGAACGGACCGTTGGACCAATCTAGCCGGACCAACAGGCCGTTCACTCGGTCCACTTCGCGCAGGGCGAGTGGTGCGCGGGTGTTCGCCAGAGCGGCAGAGCCGGGGTTCGCGAAGAGTGAACGGACCGTTTGCCCAATCTAGTGGGACGAACAGTCCGTTCACTCGGGAAAGCCGGGGGTGAAGCCGCGGTGCAGATCGGGCAGGGTCACCGCATGCGATCAGGAGCGCGGAACTCGATCACCGACGTGCGCGGCGTGCTCGTGGGGCACGAGCAGCGGCTCGACGAGCAGTGGGCGACCGGTACCAGCGTGGTGCTCACCGCGGGCGGCGCGTCCGCGGCGGTCGACGTGCGCGGCGGCGGCCCCGGCACCCGCGAGACCGATGTGCTCGAACCGACCCACGCGGTGCAGCAGGCGCACGCGATCGTGCTCACCGGCGGCAGCGCCTACGGGCTGGCCGCCGCCGATGGCGCGATGCGCTGGCTCGGCGAACGCGAGCACGGTTTCCCGGTGGGCACCGAGCCGCACGAGGTCGTTCCGGTCGTCCCGGCGGCGGTGCTGTTCGACCTGCCGATGGGCGACTGGGGCAACCGGCCGGACGCCGCCTTCGGCCACCGCGCCTGCGATGCGGCCTCGGCCACCGAGGCTCGGGAGGGCAACGTCGGCGCCGGAACCGGCGCGGTCGCGGGCTCGCTCAAGGGCGGCACCGGTTCCGCCAGCGCGGTGTTCACCAGTGACGTGCTGGGCAGCGAGGTCACCGTCGGCGCGTTGATGGCCGTGAACTCCTCGGGCTCGGTGATCGACCCGGAGACCGGGTTGCCCTGGAACCCGCATCCGGGCCTGCGCGCCCCATCCACCGACGAGATCGCGGCGGGCAAGCGGCTCGGCCCCCGGCCGTCGCGGCACGGGACGGCGCAGCGCCCGGTGAACACCACCATCGGAGTCGTCGCCACCGACCTCGCGCTGACCAAACCGCAGTGCCACCGGATCGCGGTCGCCGGGCACGACGGGCTGGCGCGCGCGATCCGGCCGGCGCACGGGATGTCCGATGGGGACACCGTGTTCGCGCTGTCGACCGGTTCCCCCGCGGCGTCCAGGGAACGGGATTCCGATCAGCGGCTGGCCGGTGCCGAGGCGCGGCTGCTCGACGAGGTCTGCGCCGCCGCGGCCGACGTCGTGCAGCACGCCATCGTGCGCGCGGTGCTGGCCGCGGAACCGGTGGGCGAGGTGACTTCCTACACGCGCACCTACCCCTCGGCGCGGGAATGAACCATGGTTGGCGGACGTTGATCCCGCCGAACGGCACCGGCCGGGGGCGTGGCCTCCCGGATCGTGGGACACCGGTGCCCCACATAGTAGGATGGTGCTTGTGCTGGTGATTCGACGCGACCTCGTCGACGCGATGGTCGCGCACGCTCGACGGGACCACCCGGACGAGGCGTGCGGCGTCATTGCCGGCCCGGACGGGTCGGACCGGCCCGAGCGGTTCGTCGAGATGATCAACGCGGAGCGCTCGCCGACGTTCTACCGCTTCGATTCGAGCGAGCAGCTCAAGGTGTGGCGGGAGATGGACCAGGCGGATGAGGAGCCGGTCGTCATCTACCACTCGCACACCGCGACCGAGGCGTACCCGTCGCGCACCGACGTGTCCTACGCCTTGGAACCCAATGCGCACTACGTTCTCGTGTCCACCAGGGACCCGGAGACCCACGAGTTGCGCTCGTACCGCATCCTCGACGGCGTGGTGACCGAGGAGCCGGTGGAGATCGTGGAGTCCTACATGTTCGCCCACACCGGCACCGACGAGGTGCCCGACCGCGGCTGAGCCGCGCTCGCCGCAGTCATTCGGCGAGCGGGCGTGTGCAAGTTCCGTTCAGTAGTTCCTGTGGACAGGGAGGTACCCCCATGGCAATCAACGTCTCGATCCCCACCATCCTGCGCACCCACACCGATGGCCAGAAGTCGGTGGAGGCCAGCGGCAACACGGTCGCCGAGGTCATCAACGACCTGGACAGCAAGCACAGCGGCCTCAAGGACCGGCTGGTCAAGGAGGGCTCGCTGCACCGCTTCGTGAACGTCTACGTCAACGACGAGGACGTGCGGTTCTCCGGTGGCCTGGAAGCCAGCGTGGCCGACGGGGACAGCGTGACGATCCTGCCGGCCGTGGCCGGCGGCATGCGCTGAGGCGGAGGCGAACGTCGTGGCCCGCTACGACTCATTGCTCGACGCGCTCGGCGACACCCCGCTGGTCGGGTTGCCGCACCTGTCACCCGCACCGGACGTGCGGCTGTGGGCGAAGCTGGAGGACCGCAACCCGACCGGTTCGGTCAAAGACCGCGTCGCGCTGTCCATGATCGAGGCGGCGGAGAAGGAAGGCCGGCTCACCACCGGCTGCACCATCCTGGAGCCGACCTCCGGCAACACCGGCATCTCGCTGGCGATGGCCGCCAAGCTCAAGGGCTACGGCCTGGTCTGCGTGATGCCGGAGAACACCTCCGAGGAGCGCAGGCAGATCCTGCAGGCGTTCGGCGCGCGGATCGTGTCCTCGCCCGCCGCGGGCGGCTCGAACCAGGCGGTCGCGGTCGCCAAGGAGCTCGCCCAGCAGAACCCGGACTGGGTGATGCTCTACCAGTACGGCAACTCCGCGAACGCGGACGCGCACTACCGGGGGACCGGGCCGGAGATCCTGCGGGACATGCCGGGCCTCACGCACTTCGTTGCGGGGCTCGGCACCACGGGCACGCTCGTCGGCGTGGGGCGCTACCTGCACGAGCACAAGCCCGGGGTGCAGATCGTGGCGGCCGAGCCGCGCTACGGCGAGCTGGTGTACGGGCTGCGCAACCTCGATGAGGGGTTCGTGCCCGAGCTCTACGACGAGAGCGTGCTGTCCCGCCGGTTCTCCGTCGGGTCCTACGACGCGCTGCGGCGCACCCGGCAACTGCTGGAGTCCGAGGGCATCTTCGCCGGGATCTCCACCGGCGGCGTGGTGCACGCGGCGTTGACCATCGGCGAGAAGGCGGCCGCGGCCGGGGAGTCCGCGGACATCGTCTTCGTCGTGGCCGACGCCGGGTGGAAGTACCTGTCCACCGGCGCCTACGGCGGCACCCTCGACGAGGCGGCGCAACGCCTGGACGGCCAGCTCTGGGCCTGATCCCGCCGCCCGCATTTCTTCGCAAGGCCCACCCGATCCGCTCGGGTGGGCCTTGCGTTTTCGCCGTGCCCGGTGCTCGAGCGCTGCCCAGCCGCTCCGCCGTTGACGAGGTCGTCAGTCGGCGGCCGTGAGGTAGCGGGTGAGCATGGCGACGAGCTCGTCCTCGAGCCGCTCGGCGTCGATCGGGTCGGGCGCGGCGACGAGGTGGTGCACGACGAACTCGATCGTGGACACCAGCAGCCGGGCGGCCGTGCCGGTGTCGTCCACCCGGACCTCGGGATGCCCGTCGAGCAGTTCCCGCACGCCCGCCACCCTTTCCCGCTCGTGCTGCGAGATCCGTTCCAGCAGCTGCTGGGAGCGCGGTGCTTGTTCGAGCAGCAGGCGCAGCAGCCGCGGATCCTCGCGGTGGTTGTCGATCGCCGTGCGCACGAACCCCCGGACGATCTCCTCGAACGACTCGGGCAGCTGCTCGTCCTGGCGCCGCAGCGCGGCCGCTCCGTCGTCGAGGTGCCTGCTCATCAGCTCGGCGAGGATGGCGTCCTTGTTCGGGTAGTACTGGTACAGCGAGCCGATCGAGATCCGCGCCCGCTCGGCGATGCGGTTCGTGGTGCCCGCGGCGTAACCGTGTTCGGCGAAAACGTGAGCAGCCGCGGCGAGGATGCGTCGCCGGGTGAGTTCGGCGCGGACCTGGCGGGGCTGTTTGCGGGGCCGGAGCCTGCGCTCGCCGGATGTCATGGCACCTCCTGCCGGGCCGTGAAAGCGAGTAGACCGGGAACTGAGCAATTGCTCATAATAGTGCCATGAACTGCGAAGGAACTAGTTATCGAACGGTGCGAGCTGATCGGCTCCGGTCGTGACCCGCGCCCGCGAGCGATTCCGCCGAGTGCCGCTGGACGAGATCCGCGCCCGGATCGGCGAGCCCGACGACGGCCTCAAGGTCGCGAAGTCCGGCACCCGCATCGCCGAGCACGCGCACCGGTTCATCGCGCACTGCCCGTTCCTGTCGCTGGCCACCGCGGACGCGGCGGGGCTGCCGGACTGCTCACCCCGCGGTGACTACCCGGGTTTCGTGAAGGTGCTGGACGAACACACGCTGGCGATCCCGGACCGGCCAGGCAACAAGATCGCCGACTCGTTCCGGAACCTGGCGGACAACGACGGGATCGGGTTGCTGTTGCTGATCCCCGGCGTGCGGGAAGTGCTGCGGATCAACGGCCGCGGTTACGCCACCGACGAACCCGACGTGCTCGCGCGGATGCAGGTCGAGGGCAAGGACCCGATGTTCGCGCTGATCGTCGAGGTGCAGCAGGTGTTCTTCCACTGCGGGCGGGCGCTGCTGCGCTCCCGGCTGTGGGATCCGGCCAGCCAGGCGCTGGCCAACGAGATCCCGTCCGCGGGCGAGATCGTCGCCGCCGAGCTCGGAGCCGATCCCCAGGTGTTGAACGACCGGCTCGAAGCCGCCTACCGCCAGCTGTACTGACCACGAGGATTTTCCCGATGCAGCAAGCGATCCTCGATCGCATCGACCCGGTGGCCGAGGACGTCGCCGCGCTCGTCCTGCGCGGTGCGAGCGCCCCGTTGGCGCCCTGGGAGCCGGGAGCGCACATCGATCTGGCGTTGCCGAACTGGCTGACCCGGCAGTACTCGCTCTGCGGTGATCCCGCCGACCGGGAGCACTACCGCATCGCGGTCCGGCACGACCGGCTCAGCCGAGGCGGTTCGGAGTACGTGCACCGGTTCCTCCGGCAGGGCCGCACGCTGGACATTTCGTTGCCGCGCAACCATTTTCCGCTCCGGGACGCGCCGGAGCACCTGTTCGTCGCGGGCGGGATCGGGATCACGCCGATCCTGCCGATGCTGCGGGCGGCCGTGGCGGCGGGGTCCTCGGCGACGCTGGTCTACGTGGGACGGTCGGTGGCGGCCATGCCGTTCGCCGACGAACTTCGCCGCGACCACGGCGATCGGGTGCGCATCGTCGCCACGGAAGATCAGTGCCGACCCGATTTCGCGGCGCTGGCCGGGGAACTCGGTCCGCGTGCGCTGATCTACTGCTGCGGACCCACGTCGATGATCGCTGCTGCCGAGGCCGCGTTTCCCGCGCAGCGGTTGCACGCGGAACGTTTCCGGCCGGTGGCCAAGACCTTCCCGCCGAACACCGCGTTCGAGGTGGCGTGCGCCCGCTCCGGGCGAACCGTCGAGGTCGCGGCGGACGAGACGTTGCTGGACGCGCTGAACCACTCCGGGCATCCCGTGGCGTCCGGTTGCCGCGAAGGCGTCTGCGGCAGTTGCGAACTCACCGTCGTCGAAGGCGAGCCCGAGCACCGGGACGACATCGGCGCCGAGCAGGGGCGGATTTTCGCCTGCGTGTCCCGCGCGGTCGCCGCGGCTGGTGGTGGACCTGTGATCAGCCGGTGAAGGAGTACGAGCGCAGCCCGTTGCCCACGCCCGGCACGACCAGCACGGCGCCGTCGGCTTCGCCGGGGGAGGCGAGTCCTTCGCGGGCGGTCGTGACGTACAGGTCGGTCAGGTCCGCGCCGCCTAAGCAGCAGCTGGTCGGGCGCTGCGCGGGTAGCTGGATCGTGCGGTCGAGCTCGCCGCTGGGCGCGTACCGCCGAACCTCACCGCGGTCCCGCACGGTGATCCAGAGGCAGCCGTCCGCGTCGGTGCACAACCCGCCCGGTTCGCCGTCGATCGCCAGCAGCGGGCGGCGGCCGCCCGCCTCGCCGGACTGCGCGTCGAAACCGAGCACGTCCACCCGGTGCGTCGCGCTGTCGACGAAGTAGAGCCGGGTGTCGTCCGGGCTGAACGCCAAGCCGTTGCCCGCGGCCACACCGCGCAGCACGACGTGGGCGGCGCCACGCGCGTCGACCCGCACCAGCCAGCCGTCGCCGCCGTGCTGTTCGGGGACCGTGTTCGCCCACAGCCGCCCGCGCGTGTCGATGGTGCTCTCCCCGGCGCGCACGCCTTCCCGAGCCCAGAAGGTGAGCCAGGTGCGGCTCTTGCCGTCCGCATCGAACAGCGCGATGCCCTCGTCGAAGTGCAGCAGCAGCCCGCCGCGCGTCCGCGGTTTGGCCGCGCTGATCTGCTGGGGGACGTCCATGGCGTGATCGGTGTCGTCCGGCGCGTAGCGATGCGCGGAGTGCGCGCGCAGGTCGGTCCACAGCAGGGTGTCGGTGCCGACGTCCCAGGTGGGGCTCAGGCCGACGGAAGCGTTCGCGCGCACCGCGAACTCGGCTCGCGCGGTCATCGCCACCTCCTGCGAACGGCTTCCGGTCGCCGGGAGCTTAACGTTCGCCGCTGTCGACCCGGGGTCGTACCCGAGTCATCCGGGTAATCTCGGAAGGGTGACGAACCAGCCGGCACGGCAACGGCCCCGGGTGCTGCCGCAGCAGCCGCTGCGCGCGGCGGTCCAGATGGCTTTCCTGATCGCGGTGCTCTACGCGGTCGAGTTCGCGGACCAGCTGACCCCGGCCACCAGCCTCGACGACAACGGCATCGTGCCTCGCGCGGTCGACGGCCTGGACGGGATCGTGTGGGCGCCGCTGCTGCACGCGGGCTGGGCGCACCTCATCTCGAACACGCTGCCGCTGCTGGTGCTGGGCTGGCTGGTGCTGGCCAACGGTGCACGCCAGTTCATCGCGGTCACCGCCACGGTGTGGATCGTCGGCGGCCTCGGCACCTGGCTGATCGGGGCGCCGCCCACGCACGTCGGCGCCTCCGGCGTCGCCTTCGGGTGGATGGTGTTCCTGCTGGTCCGCGGCTTCTTCCTGGGCAGCGTCGGGCAGATCCTGGTGGCCGCGGTGCTGTTCTTCTACTGGGGCGGCATGTTGTGGGGCGTGCTGCCCGGCCAGCCCGGCATCTCCTGGGAGGGCCACCTGTGCGGCGCGCTCGGCGGGCTGCTCGCGGCGTGGCTGGTGTCCCGCAACACTCGTCGTCCGGACAAGCCCGCCTCGCCTGGCACACTGTCCGCGTGAGCAACGCGCCGATCGGGATCTTCGACTCCGGCGCGGGCGGGCTTACCGTCGCCCGCGCGGTCATGGACCAGCTTCCCGGCGAATCCGTGCGCTACGTCGGTGACACCGCGAACGCCCCCTACGGCCCGAAGCCGCTGGCCGACATCCGCGCCCGCACCCTCGCGATCACCGACGCGCTGGTGGCGGACGGCGTGAAGGCACTCGTGATCGCCTGCAACACGGCCTCGTCGGCCTGCCTGCGCGACGCCCGCGAGCGCTACGACATCCCGGTCGTGGAAGTCGTGCTGCCCGCGGTCCGCCGCGCGGTGGCCACCACCCGCAACAACCGGGTCGGTGTGATCGGCACCCAGGCCACGATCCGCTCGCGCGCCTACGAGGACGCCTTCACCGCCGCCCCGCAAGTGCGGTTGAGCACCGCCGCCTGCCCCCGGTTCGCCGAGTTCGTCGACCGCGGCATCACCAGCGGACGCCAGGTCCTCGGCCTCGCGCAGGGCTACCTGGACCCGTTGCAGCAGGACGACGTGGACACGCTGGTGCTCGGCTGCACGCACTACCCGCTGCTGACCGGCGTGCTGCAGCTGGCGATGGGCGAGCAGGTCACGCTGGTCTCCAGCGCGGAAGAGACCGCCAAGGACGTGGTGCGGGTGCTCACCGAGAACGACCTGCTCAGCACGGCCGGCGATGCCGAGCACGAGTTCCTGGCCACCGGCGAGCCGGACCGGTTCGCCAAGCTGGCCCGCCGCTTTCTGGGGCCGATGTCGGCGACCGGGTCCGTGCGGTCGTTCGCCATGTCAGGCTCGGTCTCGTGAAGCTGACGATTCTCGGGTGCTCCGGCAGCCTCCCGCGGCCGGATTCGCCCGCCTCCGGTTACCTCGTCGAGTCCGCCGGTTCGCGGATCGTGCTCGACCTGGGCAGCGGCAGCATCGGCACGCTGCAACGCTTCGCCGACCCGTTCGCGCTGGACGGCCTGTTCCTGACGCACCTGCATCCGGACCACTGCGCGGATTTCGGCGGGTTGACGGTGCTGCGGCGCTACCACCCGGATCCGCCGTTCGATGCGAGGGAGCACCGGCTGCCGGTGTTCGGGCCGCCGGAGGCCGCGGACCGGCTGGCCCGGCTGTACGCGCCGAGCTCCGCGGAGCTCGGCGACACCGACCTGTCCGACGTGTTCGAGTTCGGCGGTGTGGACGAGCCGATGCGTGCCGGCGCGTTCGAGGTCACCGCGCTGCCGATGGATCACCTGTGCCCGTCCTGGGGTTTCCGGGTGCGGAGCGAGGACCGGGTGCTCGCCTACACCGGCGACACCGGCCCGTGCGCGGAGCTGGGCGAGCTGGCCCGCGACGCGGACGTGCTGCTGGCGGAGGCGTCCTGGCCGGACGCGCCGGACCGCCCGGACGGCGTGCACCTGTCCGGCGCGCAGGCGGGCCGGGTCGCGAAGCAGGCCGGGGTGCGCAAGCTGCTGCTGACCCACCTGCAGCCGTGGACCGACGCGGGGGAGATCCTGCGGGAAGCGACCGCGGAGTTCGACGGTCCGGTCGAGGTGGTCGAGGCCGCCCGCAGCTACCAGGTGTGAGCGCGTCCCGGCCGGCTCGTAGCCGTGCAACCGCTCGCCCGGGCGACCGTCGACACGAGCAGCATCTGCGCGGGATGAGTCCTTGGAGGAACTAATGACGATCACGGCGGTCTGGCCGATCGCGTCGAAGACCGACGCGAACGCCGGTGACGGGCTCACCATCACCGAGCCCGGCGAGGTCGACGAGCTGATCCGCCGCCTGTCCGAGCCGAACGCGGGCCCGGCCTCGATCTGGCACGAGCACCGCGAACTGGCCGACGAGAGCACCGGGATGCTCGACCACGACGTCATCGCGGCGGTGGATGGCGGCTACGGCTACCTGAGCCACTTCGACGTCGATCACGACTTCGCGGTGCTCGAGGGCGACCCGGAATCCCCTGGCTTGACCAGCGAGGACATCGAGTTCCCCGCGGGCAGCGGAGTCGCGGTGGGCGTGCTGGCCGCGGCGCTGAAGGACTTCCTGGAGACCGCGTCGCGGCCGAAGGTCGTGGACTGGCGCACCGTCGACTGGTAGGGGCGTGACCACCGGCCGCGCGTGTCCTCTTAGGGTGGGGATCGTGGCTAGAGCGGACGGGCGGAGCGACGACGCGCTCCGAGAGGTGCAGATCACCCGCGGCTACCAGATTTGGCCCGCCGGGTCTGTGCTGGTGGAGTTCGGGCGGACCCGCGTGCTGTGCGCGGCGAGCGTGCAGGAGGGCGTGCCGCGCTGGCGCAGCGGTTCCGGCCTGGGTTGGGTGACCGCGGAATACGCGATGCTGCCGTCCGCGACGAACACCCGCGGCCAGCGCGAGTCGGTGAAGGGCCGCATCGGCGGCCGCACGCACGAGATCAGCCGCCTGGTCGGGCGCTCGCTGCGCGCCTGCATCGACATGGCCGCGCTGGGCGAGAACACGATCGCGCTGGACTGCGACGTGATCCAGGCCGACGGCGGCACCCGCACGGCCGCGATCACCGGCGCTTACGTGGCGCTGGCGGACGCGATCACCTGGCTGAGCTCGGCGCGCAGGCTCTCCGACCCGAAGCCGCTGTCGTGCTCGATCGCGGCGGTCAGCGTCGGCGTGGTGGACGGCCGGGTGCGGCTGGACCTGCCGTACGAGGAGGACTCGCGCGCCGAGGTGGACATGAACGTGGTCGCCACCGACCACGGCACCCTGGTCGAGGTGCAGGGCACCGGTGAGGGCGCCACGTTCACCCGGTCCACGATGGACACGATGATCGACTACGCGCTGCACGGCTGCGGCGAGCTGGCCCGCAAGCAGGCCGAGGCGCTGGCCGCGCCGTACCCCGGCGAACTGCCCGGGAGCTCCCGGTGAGCCGCGTCCTGCTGGCCACCCGCAACGCGAAGAAGCTGGTGGAGCTGCGGCGGATCCTGGAAGCCGCCGGTGTCACCGGCATCGAGGTCGTCGGCCTGGACGCGGTTCCGGAGTTCCCGGAAGCCCCCGAGACGGGCGCGACCTTCGAGGCGAACGCGCTCGCGAAGGCAGCGGACGCGGCCCGCGCCACCGGCCTGCCCGCGGTGGCCGACGACTCCGGCCTGGAAGTGGACGCGCTGAACCGGATGCCCGGCGTGCTCTCCGCCCGCTGGTCCGGCGGGCACGGCGACGACCAGGCCAACCTGGACCTGCTGCTCGGCCAGATCCACGACGTGCCGGACGAGCGCCGCGGTGCCGCTTTCGTGTCCGCCTGCGCGCTGGTGCGGGCGGACGGCACCGAGACCGTCGTGCGCGGCGAGTGGCCCGGCACGATCATCCGCGAGGAGCGCGGCACGAACGGCTTCGGCTACGACCCGATCTTCGTGCCGGAAGGCGAGACGCGGACGTCTGCGGAGCTTTCCGCGGAGGAGAAGGACGCGGATTCGCATCGGGGGCGGGCGCTGCAAAAGCTGGTGCCGCACCTGCGGGAGATCGCCGGTCAGATCGGGTAGCGGCAGCGGAGGCAGCCGGGGCGTGTGCTGGGGGCCCGCCGACTCTCCGGCCAGAGCCGTCGTCCAGTTCCGAAACCAGCGCAGGCCGCTTGCAGATCCCCGCGTGAGCTGCGGTGCAAACCCGTTCTGTTCACATGCGGTCACGCGCGTCGCGCACGCGCTCTGACATCCATTCGATCCCCGCCGGACCCTGTCCGGTGGCGTGCAGATCGATCGGGCTTCCGGCGGCTTTCGCGGCTTTTGCGATCTCTTGCATCGCTTCCCAGGGACGCCAGCCGAAGGATTTGGTTTTGCAGGTCCGTCCGCCTCGCGAGGTTTCGATCCGCACCTGCCCGGGGTGCAGTCGTCGCAGCAGGAACCTCACGAACTTCAACAAGGGGAATTCGTTCGGTGAATGGTCGTAGGTGTCCGTGCGGACGCGGGTCGAGCGGAAACGTGCGCGCGACCGGTGCCGTGCGATGCGCAATTCGGTTATATCGCCCAGCGGCAACACCCGGGTCCGGAACAACGTCCGCACGAGCAGGTCGTTCGAGGTCAAGGTGACCCGTCGCCGGAAAGCCGCCGCGATGCAGCAGGCGGTGATCGCCGCCAGGACGACGTCCGCAACGACCCAAAAGCCGGTTCCCTTGGGGCGGTGGACCGCAGCACCGAGAGTGAGCCAGCAGGAGAAAAGCAGGAACAAGAACACGAAAACGGCGGCGAGCAACGGAACGAACCGGCCCTTTTTCCACACGCGGTCCACCTGTCCGGCGGACTGAAATGCTGAAGGCGGTGGCAGCCCCCGGTCCGTGCTCTGGGCAGGTGATGTGCAAACCTCTTGCGGCCGGTGGTGCTCGTTCATGTCGCGGACGTTAGCAGATCTTGCCTGCAAACCGAGTGGTTCGGTAGTTCAATTCGAATTCCGGTGGGCGAGCTCCTCAGTGGTGCTTCGTCGTCTTGGACCCGCCGGTGTGGTGGCCGTTGAAGTACAGGACCGCCAGGGCCGCCACGACGATCACCGCGAGCAGGATCGCGAGCGTGACCTTCACCTTGCTCCACGGGCGTTCGCCCTGGACCTCGCCGGTCCGGCCATTGACCAGAAGCTGCCAGCTGCGGCCCGCGTACATGTACGTCGCGACCCAGACCGGCAGCAACATCAGCTTGAAGGTGATGTTGCTGAAGTCGGTGTCGACCCGCTCGACCCGCTGCTCGTCACCACCGATGTCCCGTCGGCACTCCTCGTGGATCTCCCGCGACATCCGCGACTTGGCCTCGTCGAGGCCGCTCTCGGGTTCCACGTCGTACCGCAGCGCGTGGTAACCGGCGAGGTACTGGGGCTGGTAGGGCCCGGCCTCGGGCAGCGGCCACGGGCCCAGCGCGTCCACCCGGTTGACCGGTAGCACGGTGCTGGCCGGCACGAGGACGTCGTCGAACCCGCTGGAGACCTCACCCCGCACGTGGTGCCAGCGCGTCCGGCGGACCCGTTTCGTCCGCCCTTCGCCGTCGGTCTCCGTCACCCAGTAATGCCGCCCTTGCTGACCGCTGTAGGCCGAGAACGCCTCCGCGTCGAACGTCCAATGTGGCACGTAGGTGCCCTTGGTCGACTCCGCCGCGGCCACCTTCTTGAACGCCGACGGCGCGAACCACCGCGACGACACCCACTTGCCCAGCGCCTCCCGGATGCCGTTGTGGTCGACCTCGAACGGCAGCACGCCCTCCGGGATGATCTGACCGGTCGCGGCCGCGTCCATCACCAGCGGTGAGCCGCAGAACTGGCACAACCCCGCGGTTTCGGTCGTCTCCGTGCTCGCCGCGCAGCGCTGGCAGACCAATGTGTACGGCGCGAGCTGCCCGACCGGCTTGCGGGCCAGCACGTCCAGGTCCTCGATCGCGATCTCCCGGACCTGCCTGCTGCTGGCCGTGATCTCCTGACGGAAACCGCAGTACGGGCACTGCAGCACGTTCGTGCCGGGCGCGAACTCCACGCGGGCGCCGCAGCCGCCACAGGGATAGGTGGCGGCTGACGCGGTTCGCCCGTCGCCGTACGGATCTGACATCAGGTTTTCCTTCGGAAGTAGCGGAAATCAGGTCCAGTCGGTGCCTTCCGGCGCAGGTGTCCCGGCACAACCGGATCAGTTCCCGGGTTGCGGGGCCCCGCGCTCAGGTCCGGAAGGGACTCAGGACTGCGGCGGCAATGGCGGCGGCGCCTGGCCGAACAGGGGACTCAGCTCCGGCACTTGGCCTGCGGGTGCCCATTGCGACATGCCTTGTTTCCACGCAAGGGTTTCCGCGGTGAGGGCGCTGTTGGAAACCTGCTGGGCGAGGGCGGCGAAGTCGAACGGCCCGAGCTGCTGACCGTTCACACCGAGGTACCACTGGTCCTGCTGCGGCAGCGGCGGAGGTCCGGCCTGCGGCGGCTGCTGCGCGGGAGCGGGAGGTTGTTGCCCGTACTGCGGGGGCTGTCCGGCGGGCTGATGCGGCGCCTGCAGGCCGTTCTGCACCGGTTGCTGCTGGTACGCGGCTGCCGCGGTCTGCTGCCCGAACGCCACGCCCATGCCGATGCCCATTCCCTCGCCGGCGCCGCCCTGGTTGGACGCGGCCTGCTCGATGGCGTTGGCGGCCTGGAACTGCGTGTACTGGTTGAGATCGCCCGCGATGCCCATCCGGGTGCGTTTGTCGATCATCTCCTCGACCTCGGGCGGCACCGAGATGTTCTCGATGACGAACCGCGAGATCTCCACGCCCAGCGTGCGAAGCTCCAGGTTCAGCGCGGTGGCGATCCGGTCGCCGAGCTGGGACTGCTGGGTGACCAGGTCGAGCATCGGCACACCGGAGGACGCCAGCGCCGGTCCGAGCTTTCCGACGATCATCTGGCGGAGGTGTTCGGACACCTCGTCGGTGCGGAACGCCGGGTCCGTGCCGACGAGTTCGCGCAGCAGCGCGACGGGCTCGATCACCCGGAGCGCGTATCCGCCGAACGCGCGCAGCCGGACCATGCCGAACTCCGGATCGCGCACGACGACCGGGTTCTGCGTACCCCACTTCAGGTCGGAGAACTGCCGGGTGTTGACGAAGTACACCTCGGCCTTGAACGGCGAGTTGAAGCCGTACTTCCAGCCCTTGAGCGTGGACAGGACGGGCATGTTCTGCGTCTGCAGCGTGTACATGCCGGGCGGGAAGGGGTCTGCGACCTGGCCCTCGTTGACGAAGACGGCGGCCTGGGATTCACGTACGGTGAGCTTGGCGCCCATCTTGATCTCGTTGTCGTGGCGGGGGAATCGCCAGACGATGGTGTCCCTGCTGTCGTCGGTCCATTCGATGGTGTCGATGAACTCGCCGCGGACCTTGTCGAATAAACCCACCGAAACCCCTGCAAACTTGCCGCCGCTACGTCGGCGCGACCGTAGCAAAGCGATCACCAGGGCAACCGCGGTCGCTCCGGTGGAATTCGGCGATCAGCACCCCCGGCGTCCGGTTTCAGCCCGCCCGACCGGTTCCGGATCCCGCCGTCCGGGAGACTGCTCTTCCGCTCGGCGAGGGACGTTCGGGGTGTGACGGCGATCGCCCCGGTGGGGTGTACCGCCATCCGGGCGGTTAGGTTCCGCGAGTGTTCACCGAATGGTTCGAGCTGGTTGTGCTGGTCGTCGTCGGATTCCTCTCCGGCGCGATCAACGCGGTGGCCGGTGGGGGCTCGCTGCTGGTGTTCCCCGCGCTGCTGGCGACCGGGATGCCGCCGCTGATCGCGAACGTGACGAACTCCGTCGCGCAAGGGCCGGGATTCGTCGGTGCCGCGGTCAGCCAGCGCGCTGATCTGGGCGGAGCGCGGCGGCGCTTGGTGCTCACCTCGGTCGCGGCCGCGATCGGGTCGGTGATCGGCTGCGTGCTGCTGCTGATCCTGCCCGGTGCGGTCTTCGACGCCGTGGTCCCGGCGCTGATCGCGCTGTCGGCGGTGCTGATGGCGTTCCAGAACACGATCCGCCGCTGGCTCGGGCAACCGGCCGAAGGCGGGCCGGACCGCACCTGGGGGCTCACGATCGGGATCTTCCTGGCCTCGATCTACGGCGGCTACTTCGGCGGCGCGCGCAGCGTCATCTTCATCGCCGTGCTGGTGCTCGCGGTGAACGACTCGATGCGGCGGCTCAACGCGTTGAAGAGCTGGCTCGGGCTGATCGGCAGCGCGGTGACCTTCGCGGTGTACGCGCTGATCGCGCCGGTCGACTGGATCGCGGTGCTGACGCTGGTGCCCACCACGGTCCTCGGCGGCTTCGCGGGCGGCAAGATCGCCCAGCGGCTGCCCGCGACCCTGCTGCGCTACGTCGTAGTGGTCATCGCCGCAGGCGTCGCCGTCTACATGGTCCTGGACTAAGCCCGCCCGACACGCCCGCGCACCCGCCGATTCCCTGGAGTGCACGACCTGTTCGCCCGAATCAGTCGGACCAACAGGCCGTTCACCCGGAAATGCGGGGAGTCAGACGCCGAGGTCCTTGCGGAGGCGGTCGACGTGGCCGGTGGCCTTGACGTTGTAGAGCGCCTTGGCGATCTTGCCATCGGGGTCCACCACGAACGTCGAGCGGATCACGCCCTGCACGACCTTGCCGTAGTTGTTCTTCTCCCCGAACGCGCCCCACTCGGCCATCACCGATTTGTCCACATCGGACAGCAGCGGGAACGTGAGCCCTTCGGCGTCCCGGAACTTCGCCAGCTTCTCCGGCTTGTCCGGGGAGATCCCGACCACGTCGAAACCGGCATCGCTAAGGGGCGCCAGGCTGTCCCGGAAGTCGCAGGCCTCCTTGGTGCAGCCCGGCGTACTCGCCGCCGGGTAGAAGTACACCACCAGGGACCGGCCGCGGTAGTCGGCCAGCGCCACGGTCTTGCCGTCGGCGTC
Source organism: Saccharopolyspora sp. SCSIO 74807 (assembly GCF_037023755.1). NCBI lineage: Bacteria > Bacillati > Actinomycetota > Actinomycetes > Pseudonocardiales > Pseudonocardiaceae > Saccharopolyspora > Saccharopolyspora sp. SCSIO 74807. The sequence goes on from NZ_CP146100.1 coordinate 2,849,852, forward strand.
GGGCAGGGAGAACTCCGGCGCGGTGTCACCCGCCTCAAGTCGTTGCTGTTCGCTCATGCCCTCGACGCTAGGGGCTGTTCAGTGAGCGGTTTGCGTAGGGGGCAGGTAGCGGAACCTCAGACGCCTTCTGGCTCCGGGATCTCATCCTGAAGTAGCTCCCTACTCGGCGTCTTCATAGGTCCGGGCCGCTGTCCTCGCCAGAAGACGTCTGAGAACCCGCCGGTGGTCCGGCTGAGTCCTCGGACGCCGCAAGCGGCTGCCGCCGCTTCTTGAAGCAGAACCAAAGTGCACCGGCGCACGCCGCCCGCGGGCACGTCAGCGCAGTCGCGCCCCGACATCTTCGGGCGCGGTGGGGCCGACGGTGCTCACCGCCACCTTCGGCTCGTCCCGTTCACTGGATGCGATGAACCCACCGACGAAAAGTCCGGCCACGGCCGAGATCGTGACGGACAGCGCGCAAACGGTGTAGAGGCGCAGGTTCACCGCGTCTTCCTTCCGGGAGCAGGGGCACGTCGACGAAGAAGTGATCGCCGGTGGCCGCGCGGACGTTACCGCCGCGTGCTGGGGCCCGCCCGGCCGAGCAGTGTTGCGGGGTCGGTGCGCTGCGCGTACACGGAGTGGCGGAACGTGTCGTAGCCCAGTCAGCGGGAGCAGCTATGCCGACCGTCGCAGACCAGTTCGTCGAAGTCCTCGTGCAAGCCGGGGTGCAGCGGATCTACGGGATCGTGGGCGACAGCCTCAACCCGGTCGTGGACGCGGTGCGGCGCACCGAAGGCATCGAGTGGGTGCACGTCCGGCACGAGGAGACCGCCGCGTTCGCCGCCGGAGCGGAAGCCCAGGTCACCGGGCGCCTGGCGGTGTGCGCGGGCAGTTGCGGGCCGGGCAACCTGCACCTGATCAACGGGCTCTACGACGCGCACCGCAGCGGCGCGCCGGTGCTGGCGCTGGCCTCGCACATCCCGTCCGAGCAGATCGGCACCGGCTTCTTCCAGGAGACTCACCCGGAGAAGCTGTTCGGCGAGTGCAGCCACTTCTGCGAGCTGATGTCCCAGCCGGAGCAGATGCCGCGGCTGCTGCGCAGCGCCATCCAGACCGCTGCCGGACGCCGCGGGGTGTCGGTGCTGGTGCTGCCCGGCGACATCGCGCACAAACCCGCCGCGCGGCCCACCGGTTCCGGCGTCGTGCACTCCGAGCCGCCGACCGTCGTGCCGTCACCTGCGCAGGTCGAGCGGTTGGCGGAGTCGCTGAACTCGGCCGAGCGCGTGATGTTGTTCTGCGGCGCGGGCAGCCGCGGCGCGCACCGCGAGGTCATGGAGCTGGCGGGCAAGCTCAACGCCCCGGTCGGGCACGCGCTGCGCGGCAAGGAGTGGATCCAGTTCGACAACCCCTACGACGTGGGCATGAGCGGGCTGCTCGGCTACGGCGCGTGCCAGGAGGCGATGGGCAAGGCCGACCGGCTGGTGCTGCTGGGCACCGACTTCCCGTACGACAACTTCCTCCCGCAGGCCAACACCGTCCAGGTCGACATCGAACCGGCGCACCTGGGCAGGCGCACCGTGCTGGACCTGGCGGTGCAGGGCGACGTGCGCGAGACGGTGCGCGCGGTGCTGCCGCAGCTGCGGCAGAAGTCCGACCGCGGCTATCTGGACCGGATGCTGCGCTCGCACGCCGAGCAGCTCGAACGGGTCGTGGACGCCTACACCACCAACGTCGAGAACCAGGTGCCGATCCACCCCGAGTACGTCGCCGACGTGCTCGACGACCTGGCCGCGGACGACGCGGTGTTCACAGTGGACACCGGGATGGCGAACGTGTGGGCGGCCCGGTACGTCACGCCGAACGGCCGCCGCCGGGTGCTTGGCTCGTTCGTGCACGGCTCGATGGCCAACGCGCTGCCGCAGGCGATCGGCGCGCAGCTGGTCGACCCGCGGCGGCAGGTGGTGGCGATGGCGGGCGACGGCGGGTTGTCCATGCTGCTCGGCGACATGCTCACGTTGCGCTCGCGCGGGTTGCCGGTGAAGGCCGTGGTGTTCAACAACTCCTCGCTGGGCATGGTGAAGCTGGAGATGCTGGTGGACGGTCTGCCGGACTTCGGCACCGACTACGACGCGACGGATTTCGCCGCGGTGGCCGCCGCTGCGGGAATTCACTCGGTGCGGGTGGAGAAGCCCGGCGAGGTGCGCGATGGGCTGGCCGAGGTGCTGGCGTACCGAGGTCCCGCGTTGCTGGACGTGGTCACCGACCCGAACGCGCTGTCCATCCCGCCGCGGATCACCGGCACGCAGGTGAAGGGGTTCGCGCTGGCGGTGAGCCGCACGGTGCTCTCCGGCGGGGTCGGCAAGATGGTGCAGCTGGCGCGCAGCAACCTGCGCAACATCCCCGGGCGCTGAGCGTTCACGCTGCTCGGTTATGTCGAAATTCGATCATTCGCGTCGATCATTGCTCAGCGTAAGCTTGTTGAGGTCTTGTTCCGGCTGCTCGCCCGGTCGGCCGCGAGTCGGCCGGAACGCCGCCGAGAGCATCGATCAGCCCGCGTGCCAACGAAAAGCCGCGGCTCGGGCGCGGCGGTCAGCGGCAGCGGACTGCGCATCCCGCGAGCTACGCGGCAACCGGCAGCCGCTGCCTGCTCACCTTGTCCGGGTGATGCGGTGGTGACTCGCTGTGGGCAGAGGTGGACACTGTTTTCATGACAGTGAGTCCCACGGTGCGTCGCCGACGCCTCGCCGCGGAGCTGCGCACGCTCCGGGCACGGGCGGAGGTGACCCAGCAGCAGGCCGCCGCGCACCTCGGTTGCACCCAGGCCAAGATCGGCCGGTTCGAAACCGCGAAGCGTTCCCCCTCGATCGGCGACGTGAGCGCGTTGCTGGACTTCTACGCCATCACCGGCGCCGAGCGCGAGCACCTGATCAACCTGGCCCGCGATGCCCGCAAGCGCGGCTGGTGGCACTCCTACAGCGACGTGCTGCCGGAGTGGTACGAGACCTACGTCGGCCTGGAGGCCGAGGCCTCCTCGATGCACACCTACGAGTCGGAGGCGATCCCCGGCCTGCTGCAAACCGAGGAATACGCCTACGCCATCACCAAATCCACCCTGATCCGCGCGCACGAACCGGAGATCACCCGCCGGGTGGAGCTGCGGATGCAACGGCAGGACCGGATCACCGGCTCCCAGCCCTTGGACTTGTGGGCGGTGATCGGGGAAGCCGCGCTGCGCCGCGTGGTCGGCGGTACCGACGTGCTGCGCAAGCAGCTGGAGCACCTGCTCAAGCTCTCCGAGCTGCCGAACGTGACGGTGCAGGTCATGCCGCTGGAGGTGGGCGCGCATCCGGCGCAGGCGGGTCCTTTCGTCATCCTGCGCTACTCCAATCACATCGATCCGGATGTGGTCTATTTGGAAACCCACGTCGGTGGCCTTTACCTCGAACGGGATAACGAGCTGTTGAAGTACGCGACGATGATGGACCATCTACGCGCACATGCGATCAACCCGGAAGGGTCTGGTCAGCTGATTCAGGAGCGCATAGGAGAGCTGTAGATGGAATACGTCACGGGTTGGCGTACGAGCAGCCGCACCTCGCATCAAGGGCAGTGCGTGGAGGTCGGATTCGGGACCGGGCGCGTGGGCGTCCGGGACACCAAGAACCGGCCGGGCGGCTACTTCACCGTCACACCCGCGCAGTGGGCGGGCTTCGTCCAGCGCATCAAGCGCGGCGAGTTCGACCGCTGATCCCGTAGCGCGCGCCCGAGGCATCGGAGTTCCCGGCGCGCCGGAATCCACCAGATCCGGGCGGGTCGCCAGATCCGCACCCGCTCGGCCGGCATTATCCGATCTGGATTATTCCGCTGTTGATCACCGGAAAATGCTCCGATCCGGGGCTTGATCACGGGTGCTCGGCGCAAATACTGCGAATTGCGTCTCACCCGGATGGCCGCGGCGGCGGACCGCATTAATCCTCCGGGTGGCTGGGTTCGAGGAACGGGGCGACCAGTCCCGGAACGGTCTGCTCGGCGAACTCCAGACCCGCTCCTGCCGCCACGTCCGGCACCGTGCAGCGGCCCGTCCCGGCCGCGGTCGTGGCGACGACGTCCAGCAGTCCGGCGCGGCGCTGGAACAACGACTGCTCGAAGCGCCAGCCGATGATCCCGCTGCGCTGCAGCGCCACCGTTCTCCGCAGCCCGCTTCCCCGCCGCGCCAGTAGAAACCGACCGTGCAGCCGGTGCCCGAGGTTGCGGTAGGCGTCGACGGCGAACGCGGCCGCGACCGCGACGCTCAGCGCGGCCACCACTACCGCTAGCCACCAGGGGATCCAGCCGAGCGCGGCGGCGGTGATCACGAAGGCTGCGAACGGTGCGGCGCTGAGCGATCCCCAGGTGAGCCGCCGCCGCAGCGCGGCACGCGGATGCGGGCGGAACTCGCCGGTGGAGGGGAATTCCGGTTCCCCCGATTCCGGTTCCCGCAGCACCGCCGCGGCCACTCGCATGGCCTGCGCGCGAGGTGCCGGTGGCAGCAGCGTCTTCGCGTCCGGCTGGTTCTTGCCGTCGGCCTGCTCGCTGAGCCCGGTGGCGATCGCGTTCGTGCGCGCGCCGCCGGTCCAGCGCAGCAGCAGCGGCTCGGCGACCTCCACGCCGCGAAGTCGTTGCTCCTCAAGGGAAATCGAGCGCCGGGTCAGCAACCCGCGCCGCACCCGCAGCGTGCCGGAGTCCTCCCGGGTGAGCGTGAAGTCCCACCAGAGCTCCAGCGACAGCAGGAAAGCCCCGAGCACACCGGTCAGCAGCACCGCCGCGACCGGCACCCCGATGCCCGCCCACAGCGGCACCGACCGGAACAGCTCGCCGATTTCCCCGTACAGCCCGAACTTCTGCAACACGTCCGAGAGCGAACCGAACGCGGAGGCGATCGCGCCCCACACCGCCAGCATCATCGACAGCGTCACCGCGGAATACAGCAGCCAGGCGGGATTCAGCCGCGCCAGCGGAGCATCCTGACCGTCCGAAGTGGACGGAAGTAGGTCGGTGCGGATCCGGTCGGCTTCGCCGCGCGCGACCGCGTCCAGCTTGAACTCGTCCGCTCCTTGCGCCCCGGTGCCGATCTTGACCACGGCGAGCCCGAGCAGGCGGTGCACCGGATCGGCGGTCAGGTCCACGCTGCGGATGCGCTCGCGCGGCAGCGAGCGGTGGTTGCGCGAAACCACTCCGCTGCGCAGTTCGACCCGCTCGTCGGTGATCCGGTAGCTGGTCGCGTACCACTCGAGCGCCCGGGACAGCACCAGCAGCGCCGCGATCGCCGAATACACCTGGGCGACGTTGCGCACCGCGTCCGCTCCCGCTCCGGCGATCAGCATCACCGCGATGGTCGGCACGATCGGCGCCAGCACCAGGATGGCCAGCGCGGCCACGATCCGGCCGTCCAGCTTCTGCCAGCTCATGTCGCGTCTCCTCGCGCGGCCTGGGTCTTCGTGGTGAGCCGGGTGACCAGCTCGGCGGCAACGTGCTGGTCGAGCGCGTCGATGCGCAACGGCCCGGCCGCGGATGCGGTGGTCACGGTGACGCTGGAGAGCCCGAACAGGCGCTGCACCGGCCCGCGCACGGTGTCCACGGTCTGGATCCGCGACATCGGCGCGATCCGCCACTCCTGGCGCAGCCAGCCCGCCGCGGTGTAGACGGCTTCGTCGGTGGTTTCCCAGCGGTGCACCCGGTAACTCCACTGCGGTCGCACCACCACGTACGGCAGTGCGACAACTGCGACGACAGCGAGCCCGAGCAGCAGCCACGGCCTGGCCGGAGCGATCAGGGCCGCCAGCACGCCGAGCGCGCCGAGCAGCGGCACGGCCACGACCAAGGCTTGCACCGTCCACCAGCCGATGGAGCGGCGGTCGACCGGGTTGCGGGGCGGGCGCAGCCGCACCCCGCCTTCCTCCGCTGTGGACACTCGATTTCTCCGATCAGGCAAGGCTTCGCACCTGTTCCCAGACTTGCGGCCAGGGTTGTTCGCGGCCGGTGAGCAGCCACACCGGGATGTCGCCGCCGCGGACCAGCCGCGTCTGCGCGAACAGCGGCCGCCACTCGTCGACCTCCTTGCCTACCAGCAGGATGTTGTCCGCCTGCGGCCCGGGAGGCCCGAAGAACCCGTAGCCGCGGTGCGCGCTGCGCGCCAGCGGCAGGCCGGACTCGGCGGAGTGCGCGTCGAGCATCGCAGCGGGCACGTAGCTGCCGGTGACCAGTGCGGTCCGTTCCCGGACCCCGGCGGGAAGCGCTCGGTACTCGGCCGCGGTGTACTCGGTGATGGTGCGGTCCAGTGGTTTGGCGGGATCTCCCATGGCGACCGTGGACAGCCAGACCATCCCGCCCGCGGTGAGCACGGCGGCCACGCCGACCGGCCAGCGCACCCAGCTCCAGTTCCGGGCCCAGCTCCAGTTCCGGGACGAGTGCGCGGCCTTCGCCTCGCGTCGCCGTTGCAGGCCGACCGCTCCGGCCGCCACGAGGACTCCGTACATGCCGATCAGGTAGTACGGCCGCCCGCTGGTGACGACGTAGAACACGTACTGCACGAGGAAAGCGGCCGCGATGAACCGGTAAGGCCGCATGTCCTTGCCGAACAACATCCGCCCGATGCCGCAGAGCAGCAGCGGCACGCCGAGCACACCGGCGGAGACGATTCCTCCGACGGCCATCCCTCGCCTGCCGTTGCTCAGCGAAGGCGTCTCCTCGGTGACGACCTGGCCCATCGCCAGCTGCGGCCACCCGTGCGCCGCCTGCCAGATCAGCGTCGGTGCCGCGATGATCAGCGCGATCCCGACTCCGGCCCAGAACATCGGCCGCCGCAGCAGCCGCCGCGGTCCGAACACCAGCACGCAGCCCAGCAATGCCGCGCACAGCAGGGCGATCTGGAACTTCGTCTGCATCGTCACGCCGATCACCGCGCCCATGGCGAGCAGCAGCCGATCGTCGGCGCGGTCCTCGGCGTCCAGCCGCAGCCAGCGCACCAGCAACCACGTCAGCACCATCCACAATGGAACTTCCATGGCGTAGGGCGTGAGCCAGTGCGCGGTGAGCGCGGTCCAGGTCCCGGTGGCGAAGGCCAGCGCGGTGAGCAGCTGAGCCCGCCGATCACCGCCGAACTCGCGCGCCAGCATCCCGGCCAGCAGCACACCGGTGGCCGAGATCAGCGTCATCACCACCCGCGGCAACAGCTGCACGCCCGGCGCCAGCCACTCCAACGCCCCGGCCAGCAGCGGAGCCATCGGCGGCTGGTCGACGTAGCCGAAGTCCAGGTGGTACCGGCCGATCGCGAGCATGTAAGCCTCGTCGAGCCAGTAGCCGCCGAACGCGCTCGCGATCGCGTGCAAGGCCGTGAACACCGCGGCGATCAGCAGGACCGGCCGCCACGCGAGCGACGGTCGGCCGGGCGGCGCCGACCTCTCCGGTGCGAGCACTGCTTGCATGGTTCCCCCAAAGGTCCTTGCGCGATTCGCCGCCATTCCAGGACATCGGGCGCTGGCGGTGCGACGGCGCTTGGTACCTGAAGGTAGCGACCTCCGGTGATCACCGGTGCAACTTTCGTAGGTTCCGCCACCGACGACGGTGGGTTTCCGCGGCCGTTCGCGCCCGCACGGCGGCTACCGTGAGCCCGTGCGACGTCCGATCTGGCGGTACCTGTGGGATTCGCCGCGTGCAGCGGTGTTCGACGTGGCGCTGGTCGCGGTCCTGCTGCCGCTCGGCCCGATCCTGGCGAGCTTCTACCCGCCGGATCTGCCGCCGCAGGACTACAGCTGGATGGGCGGGCGCTGGGTCGCCCAGCTGCTGATGCACCTGTTCACCGTGAGCTTGCTGGTGCGGCGGCGATTCCCGTTCGCGCTGCTGTGCGCGGGCGCGGCGGCGATGCTGCTGCACGCCGCGACCTTTTCCGCGGGCATCGGCGCGTTCCTGCCGATGAACCAGCGCACCGACCCGTGGATGCCGGGTGTGCTCCCGTTCGTGCTCTACGCGTTCGCCGCCTACGAAACCGGCCGGAAGCGGCAGATCACCGGTTGGGTGCTGGTCGGTGTCGTCGTGCTCACCGCGCTGCGGCTGTGGACGAATCCGGACAGCGAGACGATGAGCAATGCTTTCTGGATCACCGCGTTCCCGCCGGTGCTGGGCGCGTGGATCGCGGCGCGGCGCAAGCTGGTCACCGCGTTGCGGGACCGCGCGGAACGCGCCGAGCGCGAACAGGAGCTGCTCGCCGAGCAGGCCCGCGCGGACGAGCGGGCGAAGATGGCCGCCGAGATGCACGACGTGGTCACGCACCGGGTGAGCTTGATGGTGCTGCAGGCCGGCGCGCTCGGCGTCACCGCGCAGGACGAGCCGACCCGCTCCGCCGCCGAGGAACTGCGCTCCGGCGGCTGCCAGGCATTGGACGAGTTGCGCGACTTCATCGGCGTGCTGCGCTCCGGCGGCGAGGACTCGCCGGACGAGTCGGAGCGCTCCGCGTTGCCGGACCTGTCCGGGCTGATCGCCGAGACCGAGGCGGTGGGCATCCCGGTGCGGCTGACCGAGCAGGGCGGAACCGCGGGAGTCGCGCCGCTGGTCAGCCGCACCGCCTATCGCGTGGTGCAGGAGGCGTTGACGAACGTGCACAAGCACGCGCCCGATTCCGAGGTCGACGTCGGCGTGGTCTACGACGGCGAACGGGTGCTGCTGACCGTGCGGAACACTCCACCGGCCGGCGACCACGAGCTGGCGGGCAGCGGTTCCGGCGCGGGCTTGCAAGGGCTGGGGCAGCGGGTGGAACTCGTCGGCGGCACCTTCCGGGCCGGTCCGCTGCCGGACGGGGGTTTCGAGGTCAGTGCCATACTCCCTGCGTACGTGCCCACTGCCGAAGCCGGCTCGGACGGCTAGGCGTTCTGCAGGAGGCCCAGCGGTGAGCGAGCCCGTCCGCGTGGTCGTGGTCGACGACGAGCCGATGGTGTGCGCGCACCTGCGCACGATCCTCGGTTCCGCCCCGGACATCGAAGTCGTCGACGACGCGCAGGACGGCGCGGCCGCCGTGGAATCAGTGGTGCGGCACCGGCCGCGGGTGGTGCTGATGGACCTGCGGATGCCCGGGGTGGACGGGCTCACCGCCACCGAGCGGATCAGCCGGCTGCCCGACCCGCCCGCCGTGGTCGCGCTGACCACGTTCGACGCGGACCAGTACGTGTTGCGCGCGTTGCGGGCCGGTGCCTCGGGATTCCTGGTCAAGTCCACGCCGCCGGAGGATCTGCTCGGCTTGGTGCGGGTCGCTGCGGACGGGCACACCGTGCTCTCACCGCAGGCCGCGCAGCGGCTGGTGGCCGCGTCCTCCGGCGAGCAGGGTGCCCGGCAGCGGGCGCTGCGGCTGGTGCGGGAGCTGACCGAGCGGGAGGTGGAGGTGCTCACCGGTCTCGGCGAAGGCCTGTCGAACGCGCAGATCGGGCAGCGGCTGCACCTGTCCGAGGCGACGGTGAAGGGCTACGTCTCGCGGATGCTGGTCAAGCTCGACTGCGGCAACCGCGTGCAGGCCGGGCTGCTGGCTTACGAGGCGGGGCTCATCGCACGCTGACACACCGAAAACTACAACTCGATGCACCAAAAGCTTCATCGGAAGTAGCAAACGTTGCGCAAGCGGCGTATGGTTCGGTGTCATGAAGGTGTTTGAGGCCATGTCCCGCCTGGCTGAGGTGAGCAGCGACCAGTGGGGGCTGCTCACCACCGCGCAGGCCGGTGAGCTCGGCGTGAACACCACGACGCTGGTGCGCCTGGTCGAAGCCGGGCTGCTGACGCAGGTGCGCCACGGCGTGTACGCGGTGTCCGCCGGCGAGATGACCGGCCACCAAGACGAGAAGGCGGTGTGGCTGAAGCTCAACCCGAGCCAGCCCGGCTGGCGGCGGCCGAAGCTCGATCGCGACGGTGGGGTCGTCTCGCATCGCTCGGCAGCGCTGCTGCACGGACTCGGCGATCTGGTCGTGCCACGCATCGAGATGACGGTGCCGCGCCGCCGCCGCGTCCGGGACACCTCCGTCCGGCTGCGGCGCGCTGAGCTGCCCGAAGACGACGTGACGCTCGTCGACGGACTGCCGATCACGACCGTGCTGCGCACGATCGTCGATCTGATGGCCGATCGCGTGGACGCCAGCCATCTCGCGCAGGTCATCCAGGAAGCCGACCGGGCGGGCAAGGTCGATCTCGATGAGCTCGCCGACCGCGCCGCGCCTTACGCACGGCGCTATGGGGTCACCGGCCGCGACGGGCGAGCGCTGCTCGAGCATCTGCGCAGCCACATCGATGCTGTTCGGACGACCGGACTCGACAAGGTGCGGAGCCTTCTCGCGGAACAACAGCGAATAGCAGAAGCGCTGAGCGAAGCAATGCTGAACCTGGACACAAGCGTGCACTCGAAATAGCACTGACGAGACGAGCCCGTGGTGACAAACCCGTACCGCAGCCCGCAAGCGCTCCGTGCCGCGCTGCACAAACGCGCCAATGCCGCCGCTTCGGCCGAAGGCGTCGACACCAACGAGATTCTTCGCCGCTTCTACCTGGCCAGACTGCTTGCGCGGGTATTCGTCGATGATCCGCACGGGTGGTTGCTCAAGGGCGGGCAAGCGTTGCTGGTCCGCTACCCGGATGCTCGCCACTCGCGCGACATCGATCTCTTCTATCGACCGGATGAAGGACGTTTGGACGACGCGGTCAAGGCGTTGCGCCGGGCGGCGGGGCTCGAACTCGGAGACTTCTTGCGTTTCGAGCACTACGACACGACGCGGGAGACCCAAGGGCGGATCGCCCGTCGCGTGCGATTCCAGCCGTACTTGGGCGGCAAGCCCGTTGTGATGGTCAGCGTCGACCTCGTAGCTGACCTGGCTCCGTTGGGAGAACCCGGTGTCCGGCAGTTGAACCCGCCGATCGACCTCGATCTCGGTGCGGACACCTGGCCCAACGTTCTCCTATACCCGTTGCCGGACCATGTCGCGGACAAGATCTGCGCGTTGTACGAGCAGTACGGCTGCACCGGTTCGACCCGGCTCAAAGACCTGGTCGACCTCGTCGTCATCGCGTTGCGTGACCCGCTCGACGGGCGGGTGGCCCGGGATGCGCTGCAGGCTGAGGCGAACCGCCGGCGTGACGCGGGAACGTTGCAGGCGCTGCCGGTGCGGTTCACCGTGCCGGATCGGAAGGTCTGGGAGAGCGGATACCAACGCGAGGCGGCCGGTGTGCCTGGACTCGGCGAGTACCGGCGGTTGAGCGAAGCCGTCGAGCTGGTCGACCGTTTCGTGACGCCGTTGCTCGCCGCTGAATCGCCTGGACGCTGGGATCCGGTCGAGTCGCACTGGATTCCGCAGCTCGAATAGCGCTGATCGCGCGTGATCGGCGCTGGTCGGGTGTGTCAGCGGGACCGGCCGCAGTGCAGCGGATGCTGCGCCGCGGGCACCGCTTCCGGCGCTCCGCAATCAACCTGTGATCTTCGGAGCGTGCCTGGTCAGCGCCGATTCAGTCGAGTGCGGCGAAGTCCGCCCCGAATAGGGTCTGGTATATGCCACACGGCATTGGGTAAACCGGGTGCGGCGTCCTCGGTACGACCGGCGGTCGGGGCCGGGAGGGGGACGCTTCCGCCACGGTGCGGGGACCGGTGGCGTGCGCCCCGGCCGGTGGGAGTTCCGGCCGGGGCGGCCGCGTCCCCGGCGCGTTCGGGGCGTGCCGGGGACGCGCTCCGGGTGATCCTCTCGATCCGCCGGGCTAGCTCGCAGCCGATTCGCGGAATTCGCACAATAGGCCGCTGGAGCTGGGAAAACGGCAAATAGCGGGACTTTTGGGCGGAATGCGGCGACGTTTAAGGTTCGATCGGTTTCCCGTTGCAGCGCAGCGGACGCGGCGTTTCACCGGGAACTCCGGGTCGAGTCCGCGTTGCGCCGCGGCCGGTCGCCCGGGACATCGCCACGTCCGGGGCGCCCCACTGCCCCGGGCGCGACTTGGAGGAGAAACGAAATGGTCGCTGCCCCACGCATCGCGCGGTTCGCGGGTCTCACCGCGGTCGCGCTGTCGGCTTTCGCCACGCTGTCGGTCGGTCAGGCTTCGGCCGACGTCAACCCGTTCGTCGTCGGCGGCGAGGACGCCGAGATCGCCGATCACCCGTTCGTCGTCGCGTTGACCACCCCGGACGGGCAGCAGTTCTGCGGCGGTTCGCTGGCGTCCCCTACGAAGGTCGTCACCGCCGCGCACTGCACCCAGGGCGAACAGCCCGCGAACGTCAACGTGCTCAGCGGCCAGACTTCGCTGAGCGGGAACGAGGGCACGGTCTCCGAGGTCAGCGACATCTGGGTGCACCCGGACTACACCGACGCCACGCTGGGCGCCGACGTCTCGGTGCTGACGTTGTCCGCGCCGGTCCAGCAGCCCACGATCGAACTCGCCGCGGCCGACGACCCCGGCTACGCGCCGGACACCCCGGCCACGGTCCTCGGCTGGGGCACCACCAGCGAGGGCGGCCAGAGCTCCGACCACCTGCAAAAGGCGACCGTGCCGGTGCGATCGGACGCGGACTGCTCCGCCGCGTACCAGGAGTACAAGCCGGACGCGATGGTCTGCGCCGGGCTGCCCGAGGGCGGCGTGGACGCCTGCCAGGGCGACTCCGGCGGCCCGATCGTCGCCGACGGCAGGCTGATCGGTGTCACGTCCTGGGGCGAAGGCTGCGCCCGGCCCGGCAAGCCCGGCATCTACGGCCGCGTCGGCGCCTACAACCAGGAGCTGACCGAGCAGATCAACTCCTGATCGCACGCACGCGAAAGGCGCGGGAGATCGGTTCTCCCGCGCCTTTTCGCAGCTGCGGTCAGTTGTCGTAGCGGCCGGACTTGAGGGCGGTTATGAACGATAACCATTGCGATGGACTCGTGGTGAGATGTCCGGCGGCACGATCTTTGGTATCGCGGACCGCCGCCGATCCGTCGAGCACACGGCCGACCTCGACGCACTTGTCCGTGTTGACACTGCGGCTGGACTTTCGCCAGTTGGTGATGTGCTCGGGCATCATGAGTTTCACTCCTTCTCTTCCTTCAACTTCGCGATGAGCTCGCGCGAATCCGCTTCGCTCATCGACGCCTCCGCGATGGCCTCGGCCGCGTCCCGGTACTGCTGCATGTCGTTCGGCTCGTGCAGGAAGAGAGCGGAAACCCGATTCTCGAGGTGGACCACCGGACCCTGGTCCGCAAAGTCCATGAGCAGGAAGGGTCCCTCAAGGCCGGGATGCCACTCACAACGAGTCGGCATGACCCGGATCGTCACGTTCGGCAGCTGCCCGAAATCCAGCAGCTTCGCGAGCTGATCGGCCATCACCTCGGCGCCACCGATGGTTTGCATGAGGACCGGCTCGCCGATGAATGCCTGCATTTGCACAGGGTTCTTCCGGACGATCGCTTCGCGTCGTCCCACGCGGACCGCGACGCGGGTCGCAATTTCCGATCCGGTGACGTTGCCAGCGACCATGATCGCTCGTGCGTAGTCGGCGGTCTGCAGCAATCCAGGAACCAGATTCGGCGCTACCGTCGTCATCGCGGTTGCCGTGCTCTCCATGTCGACCAGGGCGCCGAGTTGCCGTTGCTGCTCCGGCATCCCCACGGAAAGCCAGTGCGGGCCGTCCGGGTTGCGTGCGAGTTCTACCAGCTCGCTGCGGAGTTCGGCGGGTGCGTCGACTTTCGCCAGGTAAGCCGCGACCATCTCGGGCTTCGGCGAGCGATCGCCCGTCTCCCAGCGGGACAGCGTCGCGTGTGAGATGTCCAGCGCGGTGGCCAATGTGCGGACGCTGAACCCCGCGGCATCGCGCGCGGTTCGGAGTTCTGCGCCGAGTGCTCGCGCCTTCGGGGTGGTACCAGCCATGCACCACAGAATATGCCGAGCAGATCGGGAGTTGAAGATCCCCCGAAAGCGTTCTTGCGGCTCCGGAACAGTCGATGATTACCTGGTGCGGTAACGGCAGAGACAGTCGGTACCAGGGGGATTTCGAGATGACGGACTCGGTGTGGGCGGCTTCGTGCGGCCCGGTGGATTCGCGATGGCATGTGGTGCGGCGGACCGATGGCGGGGCGTTGCCGTCGGCTTGCGGTGCTTTCGTCTACGGGCCGGTGCATCTGCGGCGCGGCGCTTGCCCGGACGGGGAGTTCGATCGCGATGCGTGCCGGTCGTGCGCGGAAGTGGGGTCGGGGGATGGCTGAGGAATCGTTGCGGCACTTCTGGCGGCCGAGCAGTGATTCGGTGCGCCACGCCTTCTGGGGGCGCCGGTGGAGTGGCAGAACCGAGGCGACCTCGGTGTGCGGCGCTCAGCTGGAGCTGACCGCTGAAGTGTCCGAAGTGGACTGGTTCGCGGCGCCGACCTGCCCGGCGTGCAACGGGATTCTGCGCGCGACGCAGCCGACGCCCGGCACGCCCCGATCTGACTAGCGGCTTCTCCGGGCTCGAGCGGCCTCCCGCCTCCCCGCCGCACGAGCCCGGGGCGGTCTCCCGCCCGCAGCGGCCGAACTCCGCCGACCGCGCGACGGAGACCGACGGGGGCGCGTCGCGGACCCCGACCAGCGACGCGCCCCACCTCTCACCGAGTGAACGGCCTGTTCGTCCCAATAGATTGGTCCAACGGTCCGTTCACTCCTCGCGAAACCCCGACCCAGCCGCTCCGCTGAGCACAAGAACCGACACGCCCGCGCATCACTCGCTCCGGGTGAAGTGGACCCGAGTGAACGGCCTGTTGGTCCGGCTAGATTGGGCGAACGGTCCGTTCACTCCTGGAGAACGTGGGTGCTGTGCGCGGCTCAGCGGTTCCGGTGGCACGGTTGCGTACTGAGCGCGACGAATACCGTCCACATCGGATCGGGATTCTTCAGAGTGTCGCGATTTCCTCCTGCGCCTCGAAATGCTCGGCGTGGGTGGTGATCAGCCGACGCGAGTCCGCCACGTCCAGCGCCACCCGGTCCAGCTCGGCGAGCGAGCCGCGGAACGGGGCGTCGTCCTCCGGCTCGGCCAGCAGCGCACCGGTTTCCTGGCTCTGCACCAGCACGCTGGTCATGCCGTGCTCGAACTCGATCAGCGTGAACGCGCCGTTCAGCCCGATGTGCGCGCCGAGTTCGGTGGGCAGCACCCGCACCGAGACGTGCTCGGCCTGCTGCTCGGCCAGGTGCCGCAACTGCCGGGCCGCGACCGCGGGGCCGCCGACGGGTCTGCGCAGCACCGACTCGTCCAGGAACGCCTCGAACGCGACCGGCTCCGCGCGGTGCAGAATGCCCTGGCGCACCTGCCAGACGTTGGCCGCCTCGTCGGTGTTGCGGGATTCCGCGGCGTTTCCACCGAGCACCGCCTCCGAATAGGCGCGGATCTGCAGCAGCCCCGGCACGTAGGCCAGCGCGAGTTCGGCGATGCGGCTGGCCCGCTGTTCCGCGTCGATGGTGGCCCGCACGTGCGCGGACAACCCGCTCATCGCCTCCCACCAAGCGGGGTGGTCCAGTTCTTCGGCCAGTCCCAGCAGGTATTCGCGCCGCTGCCCGCGGATGCGCAGCACCGCGAGGATCGCGGCGAGGTCCGCTGCGGTCAGGCCGCGCTGGGCGGTTTCGATCCGGCTGACCTTCGCGATGCTCCACCCGAGCTGTTCGGCCACGAGCCCTTGCGACATGCCGCTGCCTTTGCGCGCGGCCCGGACCTCGGCAGCCAGCGCCCGCGCGCGGGGGGAGTTCGACATGGTTACCAGAATA
The DNA here is from genome assembly GCF_037023755.1 of Saccharopolyspora sp. SCSIO 74807. Lineage (NCBI taxonomy): Bacteria > Bacillati > Actinomycetota > Actinomycetes > Pseudonocardiales > Pseudonocardiaceae > Saccharopolyspora > Saccharopolyspora sp. SCSIO 74807. The sequence goes on from NZ_CP146100.1 coordinate 2,865,577, forward strand.
TGATCAGCGCGCGGACAAATCTTTCGCTCGATCAGGTGTTTGTGCAGTTGCCGGACTTCGGCAATGTTTTGCCGAATCCGGTAAGAATCCCACTGCGGCGCTGTTTTCGCAGGTGCATCCGTTGCGGGGCAAATGGCAGCCGGTGGGTATATTCCAAAGTTTTCGCGGCAATTTCCAGCGAAACGAGTATCGGGCTTTCCCGGCGCACGCGTCCGGCCGCAGCGCACACCATGGCCCGCAGCGCCCCGGCGACTGCTAGAAACCCGGCCATGAGTCCTGAACTACCGGCGATCTCCGCCGAGGTCCGCGAGGCGGTCGGCGACGGCAGACCCGTGGTCGCCCTCGAAACGAGCATCATCACGCACGGCCTGCCACGCCCGCGCAACGCCGAAATCGCCGAAGAAGCCGAAGAATCGCTGCGCCGCGCCGGAGTGGTCCCCGCGACCACCGGCGTGCTCGACGGCGTGCCCAAGGTCGGGCTCACCCCCGGCGAACTGCACCGGCTCGCCGGAACCGACGCGGCCAAGGCCAGCGTGCGGGACCTGCCCGTGCTGTGGGCGAAATCGAGGTCCGCGGGCACGACCGTCGCGGCCACGGCCTGGCTGGCGCATCGGGCCGGGCTGGAGTTCTTCGCCACCGGCGGGCTCGGCGGGGTGCACCACGGAGCCGCGGGCGGCATCGAAGAACCGCCGAGCTACGACGAATCCGCCGACCTGCCGCTGCTGGCGACGCTGCCGATCACCGTCGTCACCGCGGGCGTGAAGTCGATCCTGGACCGGGCGGCGACGCTGGAGCGGATGGAGACGCTGGGAATCACGGTCGTCGGGTTCGGCACCGACCGGTTCCCCGGGTTCTACGTCGCGGATTCCGGTCTCGCGCTGGATCACCGCCTGGACACTCCTGCCGAGGTGGCCGCGCTGCTCACCGCCCGCCGCAAGCTCGGGCTGCGCGCGGCGACGGTGCTGGCCAACCCGGTCCCGCTGCCCGCGCAGCTCGACCCGGAACTGCACGAGCAGGTCGTCGCCGAAGCCTGGCAGGCCGCCCGGGAACGCGGCATCAGCGGTCCGGCGACCACGCCCTTCCTGCTCGAGCACATCCGGGCGGCGACCGGTGATCGCAGCCTGGAGGCGAACCTGGCCGCCTACTTCCACAACATCGCGGTCGCCGCGGAGTGCGCGCACGCGGCGGGCTGAACGTGTTGCGCAGCGCCGCGGTGACATGGGGCGCGGTGCCCGCGCGGTGACATGGGGGGCGCGCACCCGCGCGGCGAAATCCGCGCAGTGAGATTTACCCAGTTCGTCCCCGCCCGGTCACCGTCTCCTCACCCGAGGTGAGCCTGCGGCGGCGACGGTGGGCGGGTGAGCGAGCTGCGAACGGAAGCCACCGGCGCCCGCCCGGTGCGGACGTTGGTGGCGCTCGGCGACTCGACCACCCTCGGCATCGGCGACAAGCTGCCCGGCGGCGGGTGGCGCGGATTCGGCCCGCTGCTCGCGGACGCGCTCGGCGGGGCGGCGCTGACGAACCTCTCGACATCCGGAGCGCGGGTCGCCGACGTGCACGGCGAGCAGTACCCGGCGGCGCTGCGGCTGCGGCCGGACGCGGTGGCGCTGGTGGTGGGCATGAACGACACCCTGCGCTCGGACTTCGACCCGGCGCGGATGCGCGGGCAGCTGGACGCGGTGATCGGCGGGCTCACCGGCGCAGGCGCACTCGTGGTCACCGCGCGGTACCACGACCACGGCCGGGTGTTCCGGTTGCCCGCGCCGCTGCACCGCGCGCTGCGCAAACGGATCGAGCAGGTCAACGAGGTCATCGACGCGGTGGTCGCGCGGCACGGCGCGTGCTGCGTCGACCTGGACGCGCTGCCCGGTGCCTACGAGCTCGCGACGTGGGCGGTGGACCGGCTGCACCCGTCCGAACTCGGGCACCGGATGCTGGCGCGGGCGATGGCCGACTCGCTGGCCGGCGCCGGGTGCCCGGTGCCGTGCCCGGTGAGCCTGCGCTGCTCCGGCGGCGCGCGGGTGCGGGCTTGGCAGCACTTGGCGTGGCTGCTGTTCAAGGGCGTGCCGTGGCTGTTCCGGCGCGGATTCGACCTGCTGCCGCACGGGGTGCTGGTGGTGTGGCGCGAGACCGTGGCGATGCGCAGGGAACGGCGGGCCAGGCGGCGGCTCAAGCTGGTCGAGCCTGCGCGGCCGGAGCCCTCCGGTTCCCTGCCGCCCGATTCGCTGCACTCCGAGCCCCTGCCGTCCGAGTCGTTCCCGCTCGGCCCGGGGGAGGAGCGGTCTGGTTGAACCGACCTGCCGAAAACCCGAGCGCGAGCCGCGTCGATCTGCCGGCCCCGGCGCGAGCCGTGCCGACCTGCTTGCGGAACTCCGGACGCCAGCCCCGCTGATCTCCCGGCGCCGACTGCGCCGAGCTGCCGACGGATGCCGGAAGCACCAGCGGCGGCGAGCGATCCGGCGGTACCCGGCAGCCTCCTCGGATGCGGCGCCGAGCGGCATCCGGCGCAGCGCACCCCGCTGCTCCTTCACCCGAACAGCCCAGAATGAACGTGAAACCCTTTCATTTTCGGGCTCCGCCGATTAGCGTCCCGCGGCAGATCGACGGGGAGGATCGGATGACAGGGCACCGCAGCATCGCTTTGCTCAGCGTGGGGACCGTGCTCGGTGCTCTGCTCCTGGCTCCGCCCGCGACCGCGAGCCCGCAGCCGGACCCGGTGCGCAACCCCGCGCCGGACTACTGCGGCGACCAGTGCCACCACGTGCTGCCGCCCGGTCAGAACGGCAACGCGACGCTGGCCGACCTCGCCGGGCACATGCTGCTGGGCACGATGCCGCCGCACTCCGACGACCAGCTCGGCAAGTACGACGACCTCGCCGCCGGTTACAAGCAGCTCGACACCGGCACGATCAACGAGTTCTTCAACGACAACTCCTTCGGCGTGGCGCCGGACGACGTCGAGCGCCGCTACCAGCCGCGCGAGGACGTCACGGTGGTCCGCGACAAGACCGCCGGAATCCCGCACATCTACGGCAGCACCCGCGGCGGCACGACGTTCGGCGCCGGTTACACGACCGCCGAGGACAAGCTGTTCCTGATGGACGCGCTGCGCCGCGCGGGCCGCGGCGAGGTGACCCCGTTCGCGGGCGGTGCCGCGGCGAACCGGAAGCTGGAGCAGGACTTCTTCGCCACCTCCCCGTACACCGAGCAGGAGCTGCAGCAGCAGATCGACTCGGCTGCGCAAGAAGGACCGGCGGGCGAGCAGGCGCTCGCCGATGCGAAGTCCTACGTGGACGGAATCAACGACTACATCGCGCAGGCGCACCACGACCGGACCTTCCCGGGTGAGTACGTCGCCACCGGGCACGTCGACGCGATCACCAACGAAGGCGAGATCGAGCCGTTCAAGCTCACCGACCTCGTCGTGCTCGCCTCGCTGGTCGGCGCGCAATTCGGCGGCGGAGGCGGCAACGAGGTGCAGCACGCCGTCGCCCGGATGCAGCTGCAGGAGAAGTTCGGGCCGGAACGCGGCGAACAGGTGTGGCGCACCTTCCGCGCGGAGAACGACCCGGAAGCCATCTCGACCGTCCACAACGGACAGAAGTTCCCGTATGCGACGACGCCGGAGGATCCGCGCGGCGAAGCGCTGCCGGACCCGGGCTCGGTGACTCCGCAGCAACAGGTCTTCGACCCGACCGGCTCGGCCAACGACCCGGACAGCGGTGCCGACAAACCGAAATCCCGCCAGCATCCGCTGCCTTCGGACCTCGATCCGGTGGAGTCGCTGCGCGGCATCTTCGACGACGGCGTGGTGCCCGCGGACCTGGCCGAACCGCGCGGCATGTCCAACGCGCTGGCCGTTTCCGGCGCGCACACCGAAAGCGGCAACCCGGTGGCCGTTTTCGGGCCGCAGACCGGGTATTTCGCCCCGCAGCTGCTGACCTTGCAGGAGCTGCAGGGGCCGGGGATCTCCTCGAAGGGCGCGTCGTTCGCGGGCCTGAGCTTCTACACGCTGCTCGGCCGCGGCCAGGACTACTCGTGGAGCGCGACGACCGCGGCGCAGGACATGATCGACACCTACGCCGTCGAGCTGTGCGAACCGGACGGGCGGCCGGTGACCAAGGACTCCGGCCACTACCTGTTCCGCGGCGAGTGCCTGCCGATGGAGCAGGTCGAGCGGCGCAACTCCTGGGAACCGAACCTCGGCGACGACACCTCGGAAGGCTCCTACCGGCTGGTGTCGCTGCGCACGCGCTACGGGCCGGTGACGCATCGCGCCACGATCGACGGCAAACCGGTCGCCTACACCACCGCGCGCTCCACGTTCAAGCACGAGGTGGACTCCATCATCGGCTTCCAGAAGTTCAACGACCCCAACGTGATCACCTCGCCGCAGGCGTTCCAGCGGGCCGCGCAGGACGTGAACTACACGTTCAACTGGTTCTACGCCGACTCCGCGCACACCGCCTACTTCAACTCGGGCGACAACCCGCAGCGGCCGTCCGATGTGGACTCGAACATGCCGGTGCGGTCGGGATTCGACTGGCGCGGCTGGGATCCGGACACCAACACCGCGGATTACACGCCGCCCGAGCAGCATCCGCAGGTCGTCGATCAGGACTACCTGATCAGCTGGAACAACAAGCAAGCGCCCGGAACCGCCGGTGCGCTGCCGAACATGGGCGCGGTGCAGCGCGGCGACCTGCTCGACTCGCGGGTGCGGGACCTGGTCGAGCGAAGTGACGTTGATCGCGCCGACCTCACCAAGGCCATGGAGGACGCGGCGCTGACCGACCTCAAGGCCGAGCGCGTGCTGCCGGATCTGCTGCGAGTGCTGGAATCCGCGCCGGTCAACGACCCGGGGACGGCCCGGCGGATCGAGTCGCTGCGCGCCTGGCTCGCCGACGGCGGCAAGCGCACCGAAACCGAACCGGGCAGCCACGAGTACGAGCACGACGAAGCGATCAAGCTCATGGACGCGTGGTGGCCGCTGCTGACGCGGGGGATCTTCGAACCCGCGGTCGGGCCGGACGCGTTCCGGGCGCTCACCGAGGCCGAGCAGATCAACGAGTCGCCTTCCGGTTGGCAGAACGCCCAGCCGGGCGAGCACGTCGGGCAGGAGCACCAGGGCTCGGCGTTCCTGGACGGCTGGTACGGGCAGGTGTCGAAGAACATCCGCGGCGCGCTCGGCGAACCCGTGCCTGGCGGGTTCCCCGAGGTCAACGGCAAGCAGACGTTGTGCGGTGGCGGGGATCTCGGCGAATGCCGGCAGACGTTGCTGGACACGCTCGCCGCGGCCGACGCCGAACCGCCCGAGCAGACCTACCCCGGCGACGGCGACTGCGAACCCGGCGACCAGTGGTGCGCCGACTCGCTGATCCACAACAAGATCGGCGGCATCGCACAGGACAAGGCCACTTGGCAGAACCGCCCCACCTACCAGCAGGTCGTCGAATTCCCCGCGCACCGCTGAGGATTCCGTTCGCGAGCAGCAACGCGGCGGTGCCGGTGGCGGAGCCGCACCGAACCCGGCCCGCTCCGAGTGAACGGACCGCTGGTCCCACTAGATTGGTCGAACAGGCCGTTCACTCCTGGAGAAACCGTGCGGCCGACACACGGGCGAACCGCTCGATCCGGGCGACTCGGGCCGAGTGAACGGACTGTTGGTCCCACTAGATTGGTCGAACAGTCCGTTCACTCCTGGAGAAAACGGGAGTCGGTGTCACGCGGTCGCCGTGTTCCGGGCGGCGTGATCGATGCACTACCGTTCGTGTCGGAAACGATCACGAGCTGAGGAGCAACATGGCCACCTGGGGCGACATCGCCACTTTCGTCCGCTCCGAGTACAAGGTCATCGAGGACACCGGCGACGAGATCCGGATCCTCATCGAGTACGAGGACCACCGCAGCCAGGTCATCATGATCTGCCGCGAGGAGCTGGACAAGCGCGAGGACTGGGTGCAGATCGCCTCGGTGTGCGGGCGCGTCGCGGATGTGGACCTGCACCGGCTGCTCGCGGAGATCGGCGAGACCTCCGTCGTGTGCGGCGCGGTCATCATGGGCGAGCACGTGGTGCTGCGGCACTCGATCCCGCTGATGAACCTGGACATCAACGAGTTCATCGACCCGCTGACCTTCGTGTCCGACACGGCGGACCACATCGAAGAAATCTTCTTCGGCGGCGATGGATATTGAAGATCATTCAGAGCGGTTTGCGTGGCGGTGCCGGTAGCGGAACCTCAGCGGCTTCCTCGCTGCGGGATCGATTTCTGACGTAGCACCCTACGCGGCGAAATCGCTGTCCTCGCGAGGAAGCCGCTGAGAACCCGCCGGTGGTCCGGTTGCGTGCGTGGTCGCCGGTCAGCGGCTTCGCCGCTGAGAAGATAAAGATCAAAAGAGCTCGCGAAATGCCACTGCAACCGTTCCTCCGTGCGAGGGGCGGATCTTGACACTTTGTGCGTGCCGGGGACCAAACTGAGTCATGGTCCCGATGGCTGCCGCTCGCCGCGTCCCGCGCCGGAGACGGCCGGTGTTGCTGCTGGTCCTGGCGTTCGTGGCGGCGGCGTGCACGGGCCAGCCGCAGTCGGTCCCCCCGCAGGCGAGCCCGGTGCCGCGGAAACCGAACGTGGTCATGGTGATGACCGACGACCAGTGGCTGGAGAGCATGCGGTTCATGCCGCAGACCCAGCGGTACTTCGGCACCCAGGGCGTGACGTTCGACCGCTACTACGCCTCGTACCCGCTGTGCTGCCCCTCCCGCTCGACGTTCCTCAGTGGACAGTTCGCGCACAACAACGGCGTGCGGCACAACGCCGACCCGCTCGGCGGCTACGACAAGCTCAACGAGGCCGAGACGCTGCCGGTGTGGCTGCAACGCGCCGGCTACACCACTTCGCACATCGGGAAGTACCCCAACGGTTACGGCGAGGACGACCCGACGCACGTGCCGCCCGGTTGGGACGAATGGCGCGGTTCGGTCGACCCGAGCACCTACAAAATGTACGGGTACCGGTTGAACGAGAACGGCGCGCTGCGCACCTACGGCGACTACTGGCACGAAGATCCGCAGCACTACCAAACCGACGTGTACCGGGACAAAGGCGCCGACTTCATCCGCAGGCAGTCGCAGGCGGGCAGCCCGTTCTTCCTCAGCATGGCTTTCCTGGCACCGCACGGCGAGATCACGCCGGGTGCACCGGACAACGGCGACCTGTTCCGGATCGCGGACGGCCCGCGTCCCGCGCAGCGCCACGCCGGAGCTTTCGCGGACGTGCCGCTGCCCGCGGACCCGTCGTTCAACGAGGCGGACATGAGCGACAAGCCGAAGTTCCTCCGGGAATATCCGCAGATCGCGGCGCACGAGACCGCCGGCATCACCGAGAGCTACCGCAGCAGGCTGGAATCCCTGCTGGCCGTCGACGAGGCGGTGCGCAAGCTCATCGACACGCTGCGCGAGCAGGGCGTGCTCGAGAACACCTACCTGATCTTCGCCTCGGACAACGGGTTCTTCTTCGGCCAGCACCAGATCCCGACCGGGAAGTTCCTGCCGCACGAGGCTTCCGCGCACGTGCCCATGATGATCAGCGGTCCGGGCGTCGCGCGCGGCGGGCATTCCGCCGAGCTGACCAGCAATCCGGACCTGACCGCGACGATCGCCGACCTCGGCGGCACCAGTCCAGGCCTGGCGCTGGACGGGCGTTCGCTGCTGCCGTTCGCGCAGGATCCGCGCAGGCAAACCGGCCGACCGATCCTGCACGAGGCCGCGGCAGGCGCCCTGCCGGAACCCGTTCGTCCAGGTGCGCGGCAGCAAGCGCCCGCCGACGACGTGCAGGCCGGGCGCGCCGCGGGCGCGGGCGATCTCGACCAGGACGTCGCGACCGCACCACGACCGGCCAAGCCCCGCGACGAGCACGGGCAAGTGCTGTCCGCCGCGTACGAGGGAATCCGCACCGACCGCTACCTCTACATCCGCTACGTCAGCGGCGCGCACGAGCTCTACGACCTGGCCATCGATCCGTACGAGCTGAATTCCCGGCACGACGACGCGCGCTACGCGCAGGTGCGCGAATTCCTGGACCGCCAGCTCGACCGCACGCAGGGCTGCGTCGGAGCGGACTGCGGCCGCGAAATCCCGCAGCCGCCCGCGCCCGGCTGACGACCGTCCACTTAGTACGGCCCGCGAGTGGGGGATTTCCCTGCCTGGCACCGCCGGGTGAGGTGCCACGGCTAAGATCTCCAGCCGTGACTGCTTTGTCGCCCCTCGTCCTAGCTCCCGCCGCAGTCCTGTACCTGCTGTTCGGACTGAGCGTTCTGCGCGATCGGCGCCGCGTGCGCAACGGACTCTGGTTGTTCTTCGCGATCCTGGCGACGATCGTCGGCGCGGGGGCGCTGCTGGCGATGCTCTCGCCGCAGGCCGCGGTCCTGTTCGCGGTGGGGTTCGCGCTCGCGTTCGTGGCGATGCCGCTGGTGCTGGCGGTGTTCCTGATCTTCAACGGGGTGACGATGCTGCGCCGCGAAGGCCGCAGCTTGGGCAACCTGCTTTCGTTGTTCGCCGGGATCGGGATCCTCGGCTACCTGGTGCTGCGCAGCCTCGCCAACCTGACCGAGTGGCCTCCGCTGGTGGCCGTGATGAGCGCCGTCGCATCCGTGCTCGGCTTCGTGTCGCTGCAGTTCGTGTGCTTCCTGCTGTACTCGTTCTTCTACGGGCTGTTCCCGCCGCGCAAGCAGGCCGACTTCATCGTGGTGCTGGGTTCCGGCCTGATCGGCGGGCGGCGGGTGCCGCCGCTGCTGGGTTCCCGGCTGGACAAGGGCCTGGGGGTGTTCCACCAGCAGCGCGCGAAGGGCTACGACCCGGTGCTGATCACTTCCGGTGGTCAGGGGCCGGGCGAGGAGATCGCGGAAGGCCGCGCGATGGCGGACTACCTGCTCGAGCGCGGAGCTCCCGCCGACCGGCTGCTGGTCGAGGACGCTTCGCGCAGCACCGAGCAGAACCTCCGGTTCAGCAAGGCGCTCATGCAGCAGCGCGTGCCGGAGCACCGCTGCCTGGTGGTGACGAACAACTACCACGTGATGCGCGCCGCGCGGATCGCCCGCAAGGAGTCGGTGAACGGGGACGTGGTGGGCTCGCCGACAGCCCGCTACTTCTGGCCGAGCGCCACGATCCGGGAGTTCGTGGCGATCTTCCTCGATCACCGGGTGGCGAACGCCATCATCTGCGGCCTGCTGGTCCTCGGTGCCCTGATAGGCAACTTGGGCTGACGAAAACCTCCTGCACCTACCGGAAGGACGATGGTGAGCGAGCGGCTGCTGCCCGCTTTGATCGGGATCGTGACAGGCATCGCGCTGGCCGTGGTGCTGTTCGTGCCGTACGTGGCTCGGCAATATCGCAGGCGCGGCCAGCTCGGCGCTGGCCACTTGGCGCTGGCGCTGGCCGCGGTGGTCTACGGCGTTTCCCTGGTGGCTTACGTGCTGCTGCCGTTCCCGCAGTTGACGCCGGACTTCTGCGCCACCGAGGGAGCGGGCGGTCCGCAGTGGATCCCGTTCAACTTCCTCAACGACATGCGCAAGGAAGCCACCGGCAGCGGTGTGCTCTCGGTGCTGAGCAATCCGGCGCTGACGCAGATCGCGCTGAACGTGGGCCTGTTCGTGCCGCTGGGCATGTTCGTCCGCTACCTGTTCGGGCGGTCGGTGCTGATCACCACCGCGGTCGGGTTCGGCGTCTCGTTGCTCATCGAGGCGACGCAGGGAACCGGGATCTGGTTCCTGTACCCCTGCGCCTACCGGCTGTTCGACGTGGACGACCTGATCATGAACACGGCCGGGGCGCTGGCAGGTGCGTGGGCGGCCCCTGCGCTGCGCGCGGTGCCGGGGCAGCGGCTCACCACCCCGCCGGGACAGCCGCGGCCGATCACCTGGTCCCGGCGGCTGCTGGCATCGGTGTGCGATCTGGCGATCATCAAGCTGAGCAGCACGCTGTGCGCCACGGCCGGGATCGTCGTGCTGATGGCCGTCAACGGCCAGCTGTTCGGCGGGAACATGCCGCCCACCAGGGAGATCCCGGGCGCGGGCCTCGTCGAGGTGCTCGGGAGCTGGCTGCCGTGGCTGCTGCTGGTGATCGTGCTTCCGCTGGCGGGCGGCGCGAGCAGCGTCGGCCAGCGCATCGTGCAGCTGCGGGCGGTCACCGCGGACGGTGCCAAGCCTCGGCCGTCGGTGAGCCTGGTGCGCAGCCTCGCCGGTGTCGGCGGCTACCTGCTGCTGATCGGCATGGGCGGGGAGTCCCCGTTCGGCTTCCTCGGCCAGCTGTTCGGTCTGGTGTCGTTGATCTGCCTGTTCAGCACCGCCGGGCAGCGCGGCCTGTCGTACAAGATCACCGGGCTGAGCCTGGTGGACGCTCGGGAGCAGCCGGAGGCGGCCGCACCGGCGGCATCCGAACAGCGCTGAGCGCGCAACAGCCCCGGCGCCGTGCGCGCCGGGGCTGTTCGCTTCGCGCGGGTCAGACCGGTTTGACCATCGGGAACAGGATCGTGTCCCGGATTCCCCTGCCGGTGAACGCCATCAGCATCCGGTCGACGCCGATGCCGACTCCGCCGGTGGGCGGCATCCCGTACTCGAGGGCGCGCAGGAAGTCCTCGTCGAGCTGCATCGCCTCCGGGTCACCGCCCGCGGCCAGCAGCGACTGCTCGGTGAGCCGGTTGCGCTGCTCGACCGGGTCGACCAGCTCGGAGTAGCCGGTGCCGAGCTCCATGCCGAACCCGATCAGGTCCCACTTCTCGGTCAGCAGCGGGTCGTCCCGGTGCTGCCGGGTCAACGGGCTCGTCTCCAGCGGGAAGTCGCGCACGAAGGTCGGCTGGATCAGGGTGTGCTCCACCAGCTCCTCGAACAGCGCCTCCACGAGCTTGCCCGGCCCCCACGACGGGTCCCAGCCGATCCCGCGCTCGTCGGCGTGCTTGCGCAGCTGCTCCACCGGGGTGCGCGGGGTGATCTCCGCGCCGAGGGCCTCGGAGACCGAGCCGAACAGCGTGATCGACGGCCATTCGCCGCCGAGGTCGACGTCCCCGTGCTCGGGGTGGCGCACCACGTGGTCGCCGAACACGGCCTTCGCGGCGTGCCGGTAGAGCTGGGTGGTCAGTTCGGCGACGGTGTCGTAGTCGCCGTAGGACTCGTAGAACTCCAGCATCGTGAACTCGGGGTTGTGCGTGGAGTCCGCGCCTTCGTTGCGGAAGTTGCGGTTGATCTCGAAGACCTTCTCGATCCCGCCGACCACCAGCCGCTTGAGGAACAGCTCCGGCGCGATCCGCAGGTACAGGTCGAGGTCGTAGGCGTTGATGTGGGTGGTGAACGGCTCCGCCGTGGCGCCGCCGTGCACCTGCTGCAACATCGGCGTCTCGACTTCGAGGAAGTCGCGCTCCAGCAGCACCGAGCGCAACGCCTGCACGGCGCGCGAACGCTGCTGGGCCAGCTGCCGCGCCTCCGGGTTGACCAGCAGGTCGACGTAGCGCTGCCGCACCCGCGCCTCGGGATCCGTCAAGCCCTTGTGCTTCTCCGGCAGCGGGCGCAGGCACTTCGAGGTCAGCGTCCAGCTCTCCGCCATGATCGAGAGCTCGCCGCGCTTGGAGGTGATCACTTCGCCGGTGATGCCGACGTGGTCGCCGAGGTCGATGTCGGCCTTCCAGGCTTCCAACTCGTCCGCGCCGACCTTGTCCAGCGCCAGCATGATCTGGATCGAACCGGTGTCGTCGCGGATCGTGGCGAAGCACAGCTTGCCGCCGGTGCGGTAGAGCATGACCCGGCCGGTCACCGAGACGACTTCACCGGTGCCCTGGTCGGCTTCGAGGCCGTCGTGTTTCTCGCGGATCGGACCGATCGAGGTGCTGCGCGGGTAACCGACCGGGTAGGGGTCGACGCCGTTGTCCCGCAGGCGTTCCAGCTTCTCCCGCCGGATGCGCATCTGCTCCGGCAGGTCCTCGTGATTCTCGTCCACCGCTGTACTCACGAAACCATGGTATCGGCCCAGCTCACCCGGCCCGGCGGGCGGGCGCACCGGGGTGCGAACCCCGATGCGGCCCGCATCCGCGGCCGTCGCTGCGGTCCACCGGGCCGCTCACCCCTGGTCGTGGCCTTCGATGCGAGCTTGCTCGGCGAGCGCCGGGTAGCTGTCCGCATCCTCCGGCATCAGCCGTACCGACCACGGGATCGGGCACGGCGGAGCGTGGTCGGGATCCGGGCACAACAGCCTGGTGATGCGCTCCTTGACTTCTTCGGCCTGCTGCTCGGTGGCGTAAATGCCGAGCCGGATTTCCCAGATTCCACTTTCCTCGGACATCGCACACCAACCTGATCAGCGGAGGAGCGGAACGAAGCTGCTGGAAGTTACCAGATCCGCTTGGGGTCGCAGTGGCGCTTGTAGTGTCCCTGCGGCACCGGGACGTTGCGCTCAGCGTCGGTGATGGCTTTGTCCTTGGTGTTGCCCACGCCGTCGGCTCGGTCGTAACCGATGACGTGGTTGTCGCTGATGCGCACGATGTGGCACTGCACGGTCGCGTGCCAGGTCTTGCGGACCCCGATCTCGGTGGCCGGCGCCGGTTGCGCGGTGCCGGTCGCGGCAACGGCGGTCGGCACGACCAGGCCGCCGAGCGCGCAAGCGGTGACGCCGGCGATGAACATGCGGCGAAGAGCCGTCACGGAAATCCCCTCCTCGGGAATCGTTGCGGAACGTCGGGCGGTCGACCCGATCGCGATCCGAGCCTGGCACCGCGGATCACCCGGCACACCGGTTCGCGCGGCCGTTGGCAGGCGGTTGGCAGGACTGCCGCGGAGCCCGCTTCGGCGTGCTCCGCAGGTGTGCGCTCGGCCGGGCGGAACGTCGTTCAGAGCGCACCGGTCGATGCCTGGGCGCGCAGTTCGCGCAGCAACCGCAGCTGCGCGGGGCAGCGGCGGGCCAGCAGCTCCCGGATCCGGCCGCGGTGCTGCGGATTCAGCACCGCCGTGGGCAGTGCGAGCACGAACCCGCCCGCGTGCGGGACGGTGACCAAGCCGTGCAGGAACGAGCCGGCCTCGTCGGAAGCGAGCTTCGCGCGCACCGCTTCGAGCACGTCGACCCGCCGCACTTCGGGCGGCCGGACGCAGCGCGCCGAATCCCAGAGGTCGACGTACCAAGCTTCCGTGTCGGCGAGGTACGCCGCTTCGGCCCGGGCGCGGCCGTGCTCACCGGCGAGCAGGTCGCGCACCCGGTCCGCGTCCCGTTCCGCGCCGGTCTTGGCCAGCCCGATGCTGTGCCGGGGGCTGAACAGGTGCCGCCTGCTGCCGTCCTCCAGCGTCAGCACCGAAGTCCGGTCCGCTGCTACCGCGAAGTCCACGCCCCGCTCGGCGAGCCGCGTCCACAAGTCCCAGTCCTCGAACCCGGCCGCGGCCGTGCTCCAGCCGCCCGCCTCGGCGACCAGTGGGCGCACGTGGCCCACGCGGGACGGTTCGTACATCGCGTTGAGAACCTGCAGTTCCGGGTGCCAGACGGAATCCAGCACTCCGGAGCGGTGCCGCACCCGTCCGGACGGATCCACCCGCACACATCCGGTCCCGGCCAGCGGCGCACCGGCTTGGAGCATTCCGAGCAGGACTTCGAGGTGGTTCGGGAGCCACACGTCGTCGTGGTCCAGATAAGCCACGTACGGAGCCGACGTGGCCGCGAGACCCGCGTTGCGCGGCCCGCCCGGGCAGCCGTGGTTCGCCACCCGGAGCAGTCGCACCCGCGGATCGCGCACCGCCCGGACGACCTCGTCGGTGTCGTCGGTGCTGCCGTCCGAGACGACGAGCAGTTCCCAGTCCTGCACCGTCTGCGCCAGCACGCTTTCCACCGTCGGCAGGATGGCCGCGGAGCGGTTGAACGCCGGGCAGATGACGGCGATGCGCGCGGCCATCAGGACTCCGGCTGGGTCCGGGCCAGCCAGGACGGCGCGCCCGGCTCCAGGTTGAGCCCTTTGTCCAGCACCGCCAGGTTGTGGTGGAAGTGCACCCCGGCGATCTGGGTGTCGGTCGTGCTGCTGCTGCGGGGATTGCGCTCGGTCAGCTCCTGGTGGTTGAGACCGTCCACCAGGTCCTTCAGCAGCCCGATGGTGGTGTGCGGATCGCAGGTGGACTGCTCGCTACCGCCGAAGCTCGGCCAGTACGCCGTCTGCAGGTCCTCGATCACGTACTTGCCGCCCGGCCGCAGCAGCGGGAACAGCGCGCGGAACGTGCTGAGCACGTGCTTGTTGATGTGGCTGCCGTCGTCGATGATGATGTCCGGACGCCCGATCGGCTCCACCGCGCGGCTCAGCGACCCGGGATCCGCCTGATCCGCCAGCAGCGTCCGGATGCGTCCCTCGTCGTGTGCGCTCTTGTCGACGACGTCCAATCCGTACACCAGCGCCCGCGGGAAGAAATCCCGCCACATGCGCAGTGATGCGCCCCCGCCGGTCGGGTCCTGGTAGCCGCCCACCCCGATCTCCAGCAAGACGATCGGCTCGTCCCGCAACGGCTCGAAGTGCCGCTGGTAGTGCGGGGTGTAGTTGTGCAGCCCCCACTTGTCCGAGCCGTGGTGCGCGGCCAGCGCGCTCAGGTCCCGGTCGTCGCGACGCTCCATTGCCGCGAGCAAGCGCTGCACCACGCGGAACGCGGCCGGTGGGGAGTGGAACGCGGTGAAGTCGTCCGCGTCCCGCCATTGCACGGAACGGGTCGCCGCGCTCGCGCCGGAGGGCGAGACGGTTCCGCGGAGCGCTTCGGCGAGGTCCTGGGTGATGACCGCGGCCGCCGCAACCGGATGTTCGCCGGACGGACCGAACGCCCAGCCGGATCCGTTCCGCCGCACGACCAAGTCCCGGTGCACCGTCTCCGCGCCCGCTTGCAGGCACAGCCGCACGATCGTGTCCTGGTCGAACTCGGAAAGCTCGGACAGCCGCAGCCGCGGGCGGATTTCGTCGAGCAGGAAGTCGACGGCCGGGCAGGCACCCGCTGCTGCGATCGCCCGCTCCAGGTCGTCGATTCCCAGCGTCGCGGCGCGCACCAGCGTCCGGGCGGTGGCGAAGTCCATCGTCGCTTCCTCTCCTTGCACCGCTGTGGACAAACCGGTGGCCAGACTCGCATCGGACCGGCTGCGGGAAAGCCGGTCGACACCCGGATGGCAGTTCTTGGCAGTTCCGCGCGCATTGCGGCGCGGTGCAGCCGGAGGTGCAGATCCGAAGGATCGGGTGCACGGTTTCGCAACCGAGGGTTCGAGCGCATGCGCCGAAAACGGCCGTCCGATCAGCGAGCCGTGATGGATCTTGCTGTGCTAAGGTGACGGCGTTCAGTACCACCTGGGGTTATTCGGAAGGCGCGCTTCGGCATACTGGGGACCTTGCCGCGGCTGCGCCTGGCCATGATTTCTTGTGCTCGACTGGGGTGTCGCTGTGGGGAGAACGAATGAGCTCGATTGTCCGCGCCCGGCGAACGGATTCGACGCGCGCGCGATCACGCACTTGCCCGCCGACGGACCGGCCAAGCGCCGGCCGCAGGCCTGTGCGCAGCACCTTCCCGGATGTCTTACCGCTCGGGTGCACGCGCACCTGAAGGCGCTGGTATCCGGGATGGTGGGCACCTTGCCGTTGCCCGAGTTCGGCTTCGCCGTGGAGTTCTTCGAGGCGTCCGGAGTGGAGGCGCTGGCGGACAACGGGAATCCGGTGTTTCTGCCCGCCACCAGCGAAGACCAGGCCGCCTGCATTTCGAATCTGCGGGACTGCGGGCATTGGCTTTCACCCGTGGTCGCGGTGGTGCACGACTACAACGGGCACCAGACGTACTCCGCCATCAAACACGGGGCATCCTCGGTGTTGAACCTCGCGATCCCGGTCGGTGCCCAGCTCGAGGCCGTGCGCGCCACCGCCATCAACGCGGGGAATTCGCGTGCCGATGCGGACACCCGGGTGAGCAACGCGCTGATGGCGCCGTACGAGCGCGCGGCCGGATTCGCGGGCGAGCCCACGATGGACGACGAAGAGCTGGACCGGCTCAAGAACATGCTCTGCAGCGAGGAGACCGTTTCCGCGATAGCCCGGCGGTTCTTCTGCTCCGAGCGGACGCTGTACCGGCGGATCCGGATGCTCTACGACAAACTGCAAGTTTCCAGCCGCGCCGAACTCCGCTCGTTGCTGGCCACCAGCCGGCGTGCGGGCTGACGAGCGGCGCAGCGCGGAACCGGCCGCCTCACCGCTGCTCGGGACAAAGTTTCAGGGTCTTGCTGCGCAACGCGCCGAGGCTGATCTTCTCGCTGCCCTCGCCCTGGGCGCGCAGCGGCTCGATGCTGGGGTGGTGCCGCTCGGCGCGCTCGTTGAGCGCGTAGGAGCGGCCACCGGGATCGGTGAACACGGCCTCGTTGTCGCCGACGCAGGTGAGCACACCGCCGGGCACGGTCAGCGGCCACAAGTGCCCCATGTTCGCCGCGCTGATCGGCTGCTCGCCGTTGCGGGCGGGCGGCATCGGCACCGGTGCACCCGCCTCCGCGGTGCCCTGGCCACCGCCACCGCACCCGGTCAGGGCCAGCGCCGCGGATCCCAGCAGGACCAGCTTCGTCAACGTCCTCATCAATTCACCGCCATCTTGTCGGAACTGTTGCGCACCAATGCCGCGTAGCCGTCCTCGAGCGACGGTTCCACCTGCCGCGCCCCCGGAACGGGGTTCTCGCTGATCACGCGGTATTCGGTGCCTTCGGGGCCGGCGACGGCGTTGACGACCGTCGAATCCGGTGGAACCGGCCGTCCCGGTGGCACCAGGTAGGTGCGGCCGGACGCCGCGGAGGTCAGCCCGGCCGTGCTGCCGTGGTAGGCGACCTTGCCGTCGCCGAGCACCGCGACGTTCGGGCAGCTCTGCGCCACGTCGTCGAGGATGTGCGTGGACAGGATCACGATGCGGACGCCGGACAGCCCCGCCAGCAGCGCGCGGAAGCGCATCCGTTCCTGCGGATCGAGTCCGGCGGTCGGCTCGTCGACGACGAGCAGCTCGGGATCGCCCAGCAGTGCCTGCGCGATGCCGATCCGGCGCTTCATCCCGCCGGAGTAGTCGCCGATGCGCTGCTTCGCGTGCTGCCGCATTCCCACCTGATCGAGCAGGTCGTCGGTCTGGCGCCGGCGTTCGGCCCGGTCGCCGATGCCCTTGAGCAGCGCGACGTAGTCCAGGAACTCGGCACCGGTCAGCTCCGGGTACAGCGAAAGTTCCTGCGGCAGGTAGCCCAACATGCGCTTGACCGCGTGCACCCCGGAACGGGTGGACAGATCGTGGCCACCGACCGCGATGCGGCCGCTGGTCGGTTTGAGCACCGTGGTCAGCAACCGCATCAACGTGGTCTTGCCCGCCCCGTTCGCGCCGAGCAGGCCGAGCATCCCTTCGCCGATCTCGAGGTCGAGCCCGTCGAGCACGCGGGCGCCACCCCGGTAGACCTTGGTCACTGCGCTGAGCGAGACATCCATCGTGCCCTCCGGTTCGGAACTCGGGTACGTGCGTTCAGCCGGATCGCCGCGACCGCGAGGAAAACCGCGCTCGCGGCGAGCGTGCACAGCACTTGCGCCGTGGCTGTGGCGCTGTGCACTTCTGGGCGCAGCGCGCCGCTGAGGCCGTAGGTCGCGGACGCGGGTGACGCGTGCAGCCATGCTGCGGCGGGGTACCGCGCCAGCGGGGAAAGCACCGTGCCGGTCGCGGTCGGTACCGGCAGCAGCATCGGGTTGAGCACCGTCGCCCACAGCCAGAACACCGCCGTGAGCACGCGGGCGGCCGCAACCGGCAGCAGCACGCCCAGCATCGCGGCGAAGCTGCTCAGCATCAGGCTCGCGGGCAGCAGCACCACCACGATCGCCAGCAGCCCGGCGCCGACCGCCGCCGGGGCGCCCGTGCTGATCGAGGTCACCACGACCAGCAGCAGGAAACCGCAGACCGGTGGCACCAGTGCCACCAGCAGTGAACCGAGCAGCGAGCCCGCCACGCGCGCCGGGATGCCCGCGGCGGTGGCGTCGAGCAGATCGGTCAACCCGCTGCGGCGGTGCCCGGCCAGTCGTCCGGCGAGGCCGACCGCGATGCCCAGCGTGCACAGCAGGCTGAACACCAGCGAAGTCTCGGCCACCCGGCGAACCGGGTCGCTGGCGCCGACCACCCGACCGGACGTGGCGGCGAGCAGCAGCGCCAATGCGGTCAGGGGCAGCAGCGACCACCACAGCGCCTTGGTGCGCAGCGCGATCAGCGCCTCGTAGCGCGCGGTGGCGAGCACCGTCCGGACTCCGGGCGCGCTCATGACCCGGCCCCGCTGCGGGCAGCGCCGAGCACGTCGGCGCCGGAGTCGAACCGGCGCAGCGCCAGCGCGAGCGCGGCGCAACCGACGCAGGCCGGTACCAGCAGTCGCGCGGCGCCGTCGCCGAGGATGCGGTCACCGAGCAGCAGCTGCCCGAGCCTTACCGCGATCATCGCGGTCGATGCGGCCGCCGCGGACGAGGACGCTGCGCCCACCAGCGCGCCGATGCCGACGAGCAGCACGGCGGAGCACAACGCGGCGGCCGCGTGCCCGAGCACGCTTGCGCCTCCGCCGAACGCGGCGCAGAGCACCGCAGCGGCCACGACACCGGTCAGCACCGCACCCGCCGCGATCCCCAGCCGGCAAGCAGCCGTGCGCACGTAGCGACGAGGCAGCGTCTCGTGCAGCTCGCGCAGCGGATCGCCATCCGCGACCGCCGCGGCGGGAAGCGCGACGAGAACCGGCAGGACCTCGCCGAGCAGCAACGACTGCCATCCGGCCAGCGAGGACGCGATGCCCACCGTGATGCCCGCCAGCGGCGGTACCGCGAGCACCGCAGGACCGCAGAGGCGCATTTCGTACCGCGACAACGAACGCATACCCGGTACGTAGCGCCGCCGCTCGATGCGGTTCACGGCCATGGTTCAGCTCCCCTCCCGGCGCGGCCCGAACCGGGGGAACCGCATCCCCAGCACCGCGATCGCCAGCAGGGCCAGCGCCAGCGCGACCACCGCGGGCGAACTGGTCCACAGCGTCGAAACCGCCGGGCGCAGGATTCCGCCCAGCCCACCGGCTTCCGGCAGACCGCTGGACGAACCGAGCAGCCACACCAGCACGCCCGCCAACGTGCCGGTCGCCGGCGCGTGCGCGACCGCGAACACGAGGGCGACCCCCACGGTCAGCAACGCCTGCCCGAACCAGCTCGCCAGGACACCGGCCAGGCTCGGCGACCCGCCGAACACGTGCACCGCGACCGAACCGAGCACCGCGAGCAGCACGTCGAGGCCCAGCACGCCCACCACCCGGCAGACGAACACCGTCGGGGGTGCGATGGGCAGGCTGAATTGCAGCTCGGTGCGCGGATCGCGCCCACCCGAATACGTGGTCAGCGACCCGGCCAGCACGATCAGCACCACGGCCGCGCCGAAGGCGTGTTCCCGGAGCCCGGCCGAGCTTTCCGGCAGCGCCGTGGCGAGCACGACCGCAGCGGCGAACGCGAACGCGCTGGCGGGCAGCAGCAGGCGGGGCAGCAGCGCCAGCTGCGCCCACACCAACGCGGCCGTCAACCGCAGGAGCTGCTTCCCCCGCCGCTCGGGCGCGCCCCGCGGCGCCGGTTCGCGCTGCGGGCCGGTGCGGGCCTGGTTCCCCGGCAACGCGGCCCGCACGTGCTCGAACGAGGGCACCGCCAGCTCGCGATCCTCCTCCGCGGCCAGCACTTCGCCCGCGGCGGTCAACCGCGCCATGGCGGCGACGCCGTCCGCGCACCGCGCGCATTCGCGGAGGTGGTCCGCGGAGCGCACCCGGCCGCCCGCGGCCTGCTGCCGAGCCGCCTCGAGGACCTCGTCGGCGTCCAGGTGACTCATCGCCTGCTCCCTTCCTGCGGTGGCCGATGGGTGGACTCCCAGTGCGTGCCCTGCGCCAGTTCCCGTTTTATGTGGGACATCCGGCTTTTCACGGTGCCTACCGGCACGTCGAGCACTCCGGCGATCTCGCGGTAGGACAGCTGCTCCACGAGCACCAGGTCCAGCACCTCCCGCAGATGCCGGGGCAGGTCCCGCACGCGCGCGAGCACCTGCTCGAACTCCATGCCCGCGAGCACCCGGTCCTCCACGTCCGGGCCTGCCTGCGGCACCTGAGCCGCCGCGTCCAGCTCCGCCGTGCTCAGCGCGGCGCGGCGCAACCGGTTGTGCGCTTGCCTGCGGGCCACGCCGAGCAGCCAGGCGCGGGGCGCGCTGTCACCCCGGAAGGCTGCCGCGGACTGCCATACCGCCAGCCAGGCTTCTTGCAAGATCTCCTCGGCTTCGGCCCGGTTCGTGGTCAGCCGCCCGATCAAGCGCAGCATGGAACCCGCGTGCTCGCGGTAGAGCAGGCCCAGCGCCTCCTCGTCGCCTTCGGCGACGCGCGCCAGCAGCCCGGCCGAGTGCGTGCCTGCCTCAGTCACCTTGTTTCCCATCGCCTCCGGTCTCGAGCGACCAGAATCCCTCAGTGAAGGTACGTAGCACCGGCATTCGCGAAGGTTCACGGCGACATCCACCGTTTTCGATCTTCCGGGCGGCGGACGGCGGCCGCAGATCCGCCACGGGCACTGCCAGTTCTGCCATTCCGGCCCGGATCGGTTGCCGCGGCGAGATCCGGTTGCTGATCTGAACGGGCTGCACGCAACCGGGTCTGGGGCCGGCACCGGCCGGGAGTGCAGCCGAATTCGATCAAGGTGCCCGCCGGGCACCACCGATCCATCACGGAGGTAACCATGTCCGCTGCTACGGACCAGGCCGTCGCCGAGGCCGAGGTCGACCTGTTCGACCTCGACCTGGAGGTCGGCTTCGAGGCCACCATGGCCAACCCCGCCGTCACCAGCGTTTCGTACTGCACCCCCGGGTGCACCAGCGAGGGCGGCGGCTCGAACTGCAGCCACTGCTGCTGATTCCGGATGCCGCCGGGGCGAGTTCCGCCCGCCCCGGCGGTTCCGCCCGCGAGTCGAGGAGTCCGGGATGGACGATCCAGCGCACGCCCAGCCGCTTCGGGAAGACCTGTTCGCCGCTTGGGATTTCTACCTGCTCCGCGCCCCGCTCGGTGCCACCCGGCCGCAGCTGACCGGTGCGGAAACCGACGCCGGTGCCCAGGCCGCGTGTTCGCGGCTGCTGCGGCGAGCGGTCGAGGACGAGCACCTGATGGAAGCGCTGGCGCTGGCCAGTCCCAGCCTGCGCGGACTGCTGCTTCGAGTGGCCGCGGGCGACGGCGGTGCGGTCAAACCGGCTCAGCTGCGGCGGGCCGCGTTCGCGGTGCTGCGCTACGACCTGCGGATGCGCACCCGGCCGACGCCGTTCGGCTTGTTCGCCGGTGTGGCTTGCGGCGATTTCGAGTCGGACGTCGATGCCGGGCGGTTGCCCCGGACACCGGCGCGCGGCAGCCAGCGCACCCGCACTCAGGTCGACATGCAGTGGTTGCTCGGGGTCGTGCAGGAGCTGGAGACCCGTGCCGTCGAGATGCCCGCGCTGCGCGTGCACGCGCATCCGGCGCTCGTGGTGCGCGGCGATCGGGTGGTGCTGGACTGCGCATCGACCTTCGGGGCGGTTCCCGGGCGTAACAGCCGTGCCCGGGTGTCGGTGCGGCACAGCGCACCGGTGCGCCGTGCGTTGGAGCTCGGGGCCGAGCCCGTTCGGCTCGGGCAGCTGACCGAACGGCTGGTGGCGGAGTTCGGCGAGCGTGCCCGCGAGCGCGTGCGCGGGCTGCTGAGTTCGCTGATCGCGGAGGAAGTGCTGCTGACCGAGCTGCGCCCGGCGTTGGACGGTTCGGACCCGCTGACCCGGCTGTGCGAAGTGCTGGACGCCGCGAACGCCGCTCCGGTGGCGCAGCGACACCTGGAACTGCGCGAACTCGCCGATCGCATCGCCGCCTACGACCGCATCCCGGCCGGGTCCGGGGCGGCCGCGCTCGCGGACACCGTCGCCGATGCGCAGCGCATCCACCAGCACCCCACGCCGCTGCACGTGGACGCCCGGCTCGCCGGGAGCACCGCCCTGCCCGCAGCGGTCGCCGCGGAGGTGGCCGGCGCCGCCGAGCTGATGTGGCGGACCTCCACCCCGAAGATCGGCTTGCACGCGTTGCGCGACTACCACGCGCAGTTCTTGGAGCGCTACGGCACGGATCGGCTGGTTCCGCTGCTGGACCTGCTGGACGGCAACGTCGGCCTCGGGCCCCCCGCCGGCTATTCCTGGCCGAACAGCGATGTCCCGGATGCGCGGACCGAGGCCGAACCCGACCGGGACCGGGACCGCCTCCTGCACCGCCTGCTCGCGGACGCGCTGCGCAGCGGCGACCGCGAGGTGGTCGTGGACGCCTCGACGATGCGCGCGCTGTGCCGGGGTGCGGCCGAGCCCGCGCAGGTTCCGAATTCGTGCGAGGTGACCGTGCAGGTCGCGGCCCCTTCCGCGGAGCGGTTGCTGGACGGCGAATTCCTGGTGTCGCTGTCGCCGAGCCCCGGCTCGCACCACGCGGGCTCGACCTTCATGCGCTTCGCCGGTGCCCTCGACGCAGACCACGAGCGGCGGTTGCACGAGGAGTGCTCGGCGTTGCCGACGCACGTGGCCGGAGCGCTGCGCGCGGACCTGGCTTTCCTGCCCCGTTCCGGGAAAGCGGCGAACTTGGCGCACACCGCGCCCGACACCGGGCACCGGATCGGCGTCGGCGTGTTCGACTCGCCGAGTGCCGCGGAGATCCGGCTCGGCGACATCGGTGTCGGCGCGACGCTGGAACGGCTGTGCGCGGTGCACCTGCCGACCGGACGGGAGCTGACCCCGGTGCTGGCGAACATGGTCAGCGCCCCGGCGCAGGCTCCGAACGCCGCCCGGCTGCTGTGGGAGATCGGCCTGGAAGGCCAGCGGTTGTGGGAACCGTGGAAGTGGGGCCGGTTGGCCGATTCACCGTTCGTGCCGCGGATCCGCTTCGGCCGATTCGTGCTGGCCCCCGCCGTGTGGCGGCTCGACGACGTGCGCGAAGCGGCTGCCGGGCGCGACCCCGCGGAGGCGGTGGCGCGGTGGCGCGCGCGCTACGACGTGCCGCGCCACGTGCTGATCGTGAGCAACGACCAACGCCTGGGCTTGGACCTGGACGACCCGTGGCACGTCGAGCTGCTCCTGGAAGAGGTGCGCAAGGACCCGGACCTGGTCGTGCACGAGGTGGCCGGTGAGCACGAGGGCTGGCTGCACGGCGAACTCGCCGGGCACGTCGGCGAAGTGGTGGTGCCGCTGCGGCGACGCGACCCGGAACCTCGCCGCGCGGCCACTCCCGCCTACCGGGAGCCGCGCGAGCGCGCGCACGGTCCGGGCGGCGAATGGCTCTACCTGAAGCTCTACGGCACCGCGCGGGGACAGGACGACCTGCTGCGCAACCGGTTCGGCGCGCTCGTCGACACGGCCCGCGAACTCGGCGCGGACCGGTGGTTCTTCCTGCGCTACACCGATCCGGACGGACACCACCTGCGGCTGCGGTTGCACGGTGAACCGCACCGGTTGTGGTCCGATGTCGTACCCGAGCTCGGTCGCACGTTGCTGGACTGGCAGCAGGAGGGCCTGCTGCGCACGCACCGGATCGACCAGTACGACCCGGAGTACGAGCGCTACGGCGGAATCCGGTTGGCGCCCGCCGTCGAGCGGCTCTTCCAGGCCGACAGCGCGGCCGCGATCGAACTGCTGAGCCTGGCGGCGGACCCGGAATGCCCCTACGACCTGGACACCCTCGCCGCGATCTCGGTCGCCGCACTGGCCGAGGCGTTCGGCCCACCCGGGACCGATCCGGGCGCCGGTGCGGCGGAGTTCTGGCTCGGTCGCACCGGGACCCGCCGCGACCTGCCGAAGCGGTATCGCCGCTCACCCGCGTACTGGGCGGGCCTGGTCGATCCGGCAGGCGGTAGCACCGGGCTGGCGGCAGCGGTGTTCGGCGCCAAAGTGCTCGGCCACCTGCGAGGGCGCGACGAGCTGGTCACATCGGTGCGCGCGGAGATGGACCGGCAGCGGGTCGATGGTGACTGCCGGATCGAGGAAGGACGTTTCCTCGGCAGCCTCCTGCACATGCACTGCAACCGCTTGTTCGGCGGTGACAGCGCGCGCGAACGAGAGGTGATCGCGCTGGCCAGAGGAGCGGTGCAGGACAACGCGAACCGAAGGAGGTTCACCGGATGAACGTCCGGACGGAGTCGGCCGCACCGATCGCGGCGGCGGACCGGGACCGAGTGGACGAGGCCGTGGCGGTGGTCGCGGACAAGCTCGCGGATCCGGACCGGGTAGCGGCGGTCGCCGGCCGCGACGACAACCGGGATCCGATCTACGGGAACGTGATGTGGGCGCCGGTCACGTTGTCCAACGGCTGGCCGGGAGTGGCCGCGTTCTACGGCGAACTGGCACGGCAGGACACCCGGTGGCGCGCGACCGCGCACGAGCACCTGTCCCGTGCGGCGGAGGCGTTGCCGAGCACGCCGCACCGCGGGCTGTTCGCCGGCCCGGCGGCGTTGCTGGCGGCCGCGCAGGCCGCGGCGGCGGGCAGCGGTCATTACGCCCGGATGCGGGCGAAACTGGCCGGCCGGTTGGCCGAGCTGGTGCTCGCGCAGGTCGATCACCTGCGGGCCCAGCAGGGCGCCGGGGTGGATTGGTCCGGGTACGACCTGATCAACGGGGTTTCCGGTTCGGTTCGGGTGTTGCTGGAATCCGCGCGCGATCCGGCCGAGTCCGGTTCGCGGGTGCGCGAAGCCCTCGATGCCGGGCTGCGGCACCTGGTCCGCTGCACTGAACCGATCCATGTCCGGGGACACGAGGTACCGGGGTGGTGGGTGCCGCCGGAGGCGCAACCGACCGACCGCGACCGCGCCGACTACCCGGAGGGCGACTTCAACCTCGGGTTGGCGCACGGTGCGCCCGGCCCGCTCGCGGTGCTGTCCCGGGCGGCGTCGTACGGCTACGAGGTGCCGGGGCACCGCGCTGCGATCACCCGCACGGTCGAATGGCTGCTGCACTGGAAGCTGACCGATGACGCAGGTCCGTACTGGCCGTGCCGGATCGGACTGGCCCAGCAGATCGCGGGCCCGAGCGAGCTGACCCGCCCGATCACCCGCACTGCCTGGTGCTACGGGGCACCGGGCGTCGCGATCGGGTTGCACGCGGCCGGTACCGCGCTGGACCGGCCCGAGTGGACGGCCGAAGCGGTCTCCGCGTTGCAGGCGGCACTGCGGCGGGACGAGGCGGAGTGGGCCGTCGACGGCCCGACGATCTGCCACGGATACGCGGGCCTGTTGGCGATCTGCACCCGCATCGGGGTGGATACCGGTTCCGCCGAGCTGCTCGCCGGTACGGCCCGGTTGGTGCGCTCGGTGCTGGAACTGGGCGATGATCGGGCGGAATTCCACTTCCCGCACCTGATGCGCTACCCGGGCGGGCAGCGCAGCGACGGACGCGTGCACAAGGCCGTGGACGTGGCCGGATTGCTCGAAGGGGCCGCCGGTGTGGCCGCCGCGCTGCACGCCGCAGCGCATCCGGACGACGACGAAGGGGGTGCACCGGTATGGCAGTGGTGCCTCGGACTGCGGTGATGGACCGGACCGGCGCGGACGCCGGCCCGGTGGCCGCGCTGGAAATCGACCGGCTGGTGGTGCGCTACCCGTCGGTGCTCGCGGTGGACGAGTTCAGCTACTCGTCCCCGGCCGGGCAGGTCACCGCGCTGCTGGGCCCCAACGGGGCGGGCAAGTCCAGCGTGCTGGGAGCCGTCAGCACCGCGGTGCCTTGCGAGTCGGGGACGATCCGGATCTTCGGACGGGACATCCGGCACGACGCCGTCGCCGCCCGCGCCCAGCTCGGTCTGGTCTTCCAGGAGCGCACGCTGGACAAGGACCTGTCGGTGTACCGCAACCTCTGGTTCCACGCCCGGCTGTTCGGGATGCGGAGCAAGGAGTCCCGGCAACGGATCGATGCGGTGCTGGACAGGTTCGGGCTCGCCGATCGGCGTTCGGACGCCGTCCGGAACCTCTCCGGGGGGTTGGCGCGTCGCGTGGAGGTCGCGCGGTCGTTGCTGCACGGGCCGGGATTGCTGGTGCTGGACGAGCCGACCAACGGCCTGGACCCGGAGGCGCGCGCGAAGGTGTGGGACGACCTGCGGCGGATGCGCGACGAACTGGGCGTGAGCATCCTGTTCTCCACGCATTACATGGACGAGGCCGAAGTCGCCGACGAGATCGTCATCATCAGCGACGGGCGGCTCGTCCGCCGGGGTTCCGCCGATCAGCTCAAGCTCGGTCTGGCCAGGTCGAGCGTTTTGCTGCGCACCCAGGACGATGCGGTGGCTAGCGCGAACCTGGTGGCCGCGGGCTGGCGGGTCTCGCCGGATTCCGGTGCTCTCCGGGTCGATTGCGCGGAACCCGAGAAATCGATCGCCGAGATCGTCGGGTGCGCTGGAACCGGCGTCGTGGAAGTGCGCGCCGTGCACCCGACGATGGACGACGTCTACCTGTCCGCCACCCGCAGCGGCGGTGCAGGCCCGGGAGGTGGCGATGACGAACTTGCTTGAGCGTCCGAGCGGCAGCAGCGGGCTGGGCGAGCGCGCGGCGGTGGGCGCGTTCCGGTCGATCGGTGTGATCGCGCAGCGGGATCTGATCCGGCAATTGCGCAACCCGGGAATGCTGGCGACGCAGGCGATGCAGATGGTCTTCGTCGTGGTCGTGTTCGGCGTCGGCTTCAACAGCATGATCGCTCCGGACGGGGGATTGCCGTTCAGCGCTTACGTCTTCCCCGGGGTGATAGCCATCCAGATCGTCACCGTCGCGATCAACTCGGGACTCGGCTACGCGTGGGATCGGGAGTTCGGGGTACTGCGCGAGATGCAGGTCGCACCGACCCCGAAGGTGTGCCTGCCCGCGGGCAAGATGGTCGCGACGGGGATCATCGTGTGCGTGCAGAGCGCGATCATGCTGCTGCTGTCGCCGTTGTTGTCGGTTCCGCTGACGCTGCGCGGATTCCTCGGTGCGACGCTGGCTTACACGGTGGCCGGCATGGTGTTCTCCGCGATCGGGTTGTTCCTGGCGACCGCGATCCGCCGGGTGCAGACGCTGCAATCGAGCGTGGCGCTGCTGATGTTCCCGATGCTGTTCCTGTCCGGCGCGGTGTTCCGGCCGGATCAGCTGCCCAGCTGGCTGACCGCGGTCGTCGGGGTGAACCCGATGAGCTACGCGGTGGACCTGGTCCGGCACGTGCTGCTCAACGCCGCCGGCGAGCAGGTGCCGGGTGGTGGGCAGGCGAATCCGCTTTTCGACCTGGTGCTGCTGCTGGCGTTCGGCGCGGTGGCCGGTGTCGCGGTCCGGCTGCGCGTGGGTAGGTGAGCGGGCGGTGACCGGCTCCGCGGAGCGAGTGGCCGAGCACGGGCTGCGCTGGCTGGAGAACAATCTGGAGTGGTTCGAGCCCGCGCGCTGGGAACGATTCCTGCCACCCCGCAGGTTCCGCGCCGCCCCGCTGCTGGAGCTGTTGATCCTGGTTCGCCTGTTGCGCGGCGGCCCGCACGCCGAACGGGCGGAACGGATCGGCACGGCCGCGCACCGGGTGGCCGAGGCCGTCTGCGCGGAAACCGGATTTCACGACGAGTTGAGCCGGGGCGGACCGGCCTTCGCCTACCACGCGCATCTCGTCGCCCTGCTCACCGATGCAGGACGCGCTCCCGCCCGCGCGCGTTCGCTGGTCCAAGCCGTGCTGGACACCGGGACCGGTGAGCTGTTCGCCGCCGACCGGCCCGCGCTGAACCGCCTCGAACTGCGCTACGTCCTCGACCTCGGCGGCTTCGACCGCAGCGGGTACCGGACGGATCAGTCGCATCGGAACAGCGTGCTCACCACCCGGCAAGGGCCGTTGTCCTTCGCCGACGACGAGGTGTACGCGCTGACTCACGTGCTGTTCTACCTGTCCGATTTCGGCTCCCGGCCGGTGTCCGGATCGGACCTGGCGGATCGGGAGAAGGCGGGCCGCACCGTGTCGGTGCTGCTCGGTGCGTGCTTGGCGCGCGACGACCTGGATCTGGCGGGGGAGCTGCTGCTGTGCGCGGACATCCTCGGCGTGCACTGCCGCGGACTCGTCGAGCACGGGTGGCAGCGGATCGCCTCGGCGCAGCGAGCGGACGGCGCGGTGCCGAGCCCGCTGCACGACTCCGCTGTGTTGTCCAAAGTAGACGGTGATAAGCGGGCGGCGTACCTGTTCGGCACCTGCTTCCACACCACCATGGTGGCCGTCATGGCCGCCTCCGGGAGGGCGTCCCGTGGCTGATCACCGTGCTCGGTTGCTCGATCGGCTGAGCGCGCTGCGCGCGTCGCTGCACTCCGCCGAGGGGCGAGAACCGGCGCTGGGCAGGCGGTTGGCCGACGTGGCGCTGCGCCGTTGTCCGCAGGACCCCGAGCAGGCCCTGCCGGTCCCGGCGAACGGTGCCGTCGAACTCGACTGGTCCTCGATGCTGCACACCGGTGACGAGTACTTCGCGGACCAGGTGACCGGAATTGCGCTGAGCTCCGAACTCGCCGGCGAGCTGCGGGAACGGGTCGTGCTCGCGCTGGAAGCCCGGTTGGTGAACGCGGCCCGTGCGCAGGACTCGCACTCGCTGGCGGTGCTGCTGCGGGCGGCGCTGGTGGCCGGGGCGGGCGAGACCGCAACGATCCGGCAAGGCATCGGCTTGCTGGTCACCGCACCTCCGCCCGCCGCAACCGGTGCGGATGGGGCGGCGGCGACGGTGCAGCACGTGTGGGCCCTGGCGGAGGCTTGGCGGCCCGGCACGACCAGGAGCGCGCTCCGCCCGTGCGGTGCGCGCCCCCGCGGCTGAGGTCCCGCTTCCCGCACGGGCCGGCGGCTTCCCCGGCGCCCTACTTGGCGGCGCCGTCGATCAGCCGGAAGAACGCCGCCTCCAGGTCGTTGTCGTCGGCCAGGCCGTGCAGCGGACCCTGGTAGCGCATGGTGCCGGAGACCAGCACCGAGATGCGGTCGCAGATCTGCGCCACTTCGTAGAGCTGGTGGCTGGAGATCAGCACGGCTCGCCCTTCGTCGGCCAGCGAGCGCAGCAACGCCCGCATGTCCCGGATTCCGACCGGGTCGAGACCGTTCGTCGGTTCGTCCAGCACCAGCACGCGCGGATCGCCGACCAGCGCGATGGCGATTCCCAGCCGCCAGCGCATCCCCAGCGAGTACTTGCCGACCTTGCGGTCGGCGTGCTCGGCCATGTCCACCTGGCGGAGCACTGTGTCCACTCTGGACTCCGGGACGCCGCGCAGCCGTGCGTGCACCAGCAGGTTCCCCCGGCCGGTCAGGAACGGCCACAGGCCGGGGTGGTCGAGCAGGAAACCCACGTCGTGCAAGGTCTCCGCCTGCCGCGGCCTGCCCCAGACGGACACGTTCCCGCTGTCCTGGCGGCGCAGGCCGCCGATGATGGACAGCAGCGTGGTCTTCCCGGCACCGTTGGGTCCGATCAGGCCGGTGACCGAGCCGGTGGGGACGTCCAAGGAGACCCCGCGGAGCACGGGGGTGCTGCGGTAGCTCTTCACGATGTCGTCGGCGGCGAGTGCGGTGCTCATCAGATCTCCTTGCGTCGTAGGACCATGCAGGACAGCGCGGTGGCAGCGGCGGCGAGCACGACCGACAGCAGCATCGCGGCGAACGCGGGCCCGAGGTCGGCCAGCGGGCTCCCCGGTGGCAGCGCGACCCCGTTCGCCCGCACTTGGCCGAACGGGAGCATCGCGCGCAGCGGCCAGCCGAAGGGGTTGAGGAACCAGAAGGCCTTGTCCGCGGTCAGCATCCCCGCCAACGCGCCGACGACGCCGACGGCGATGGTGGTCGCCATCCCGGCTGCGAGGGTCAGCAGCAGCATCAGCCCGGCGATCCCCAGCAGTGCCACCCACATCGCGGCGGCGCCCGCCAGTGCGTCCCCGGGAACCGGGACTCCGCTGTTGATTCCGCCGATCCACAACGCGAGGCCGAGGATGAGGCTGGGCACCGCGGTGATCACGGCCAGCGAGGCCATCTTGGCGAGCACCAGGCCGTTGCGCGCTACCGGTGCGGCGAGCAGGAACAGCCAGGCCTCCCGGTCCTGGGTGACCGCGATCCCGACGAGCAGGGCGATGAACGCGGGAAGCAGGCTTCCCCAGCCGGTCAGCGTCATACCGCGGTACTCGGGCCAATCGGCGCCGAGCGCGGTCGAGATGACCATGGGCAGCGCGATCACCAGCGGCGTCAGCGACATCAGCCACACCAGGGAGCCCCGGCGTGCGCGGTAGAGCTCGGTGCCGATGATGGTGCCGAGCCCGGCGGTGTTCCGGGCAGCGATGGACATGGCGGTTCCTCCCGAGGATCTGCGGCCGGTAGGGGTGGATTGCGCGGGTGGCCGTCCGCGCCGGTTCTGCGACGGCATTCAGATCTCCTTGCGCCGCAGGACGACGCAGGCCGCTGCGATGGTCGCGGCGGCCAGCGCGAGTGACAGCAGCATCGCCGTGAGAACCGGCCCCGTGGCGGCCAGCGGGCTGCTGTCCGGGATCTCGACGCCCACCAGCCGCCTGCCGAACGGGAGCATGGCGCGCAGCGGCCAGCCGAAGGGATTGACGAACCAGAACGCCTTGTCCGCGGTGAGCAGGCCCGCGAACACCCCGACGACTCCGGCGCCGACGGTGACCGGGAAACCGAAGCTGATCGCCAGCAGCAGCAGCAGGCCCGCGATCCCGAACAGCGCCACCCACATCGCGAGCACTCCGGTGAGCGGCCCGGTGGGCAACGCGAGGCCCGCGAGCAGCGCACCGGCGCACAACGCGATGCCGAGCACGAGGCTGCCGAGCGCGGTGACGACCACCAGCGCGGCGGCCTTGCCCAGCACCAGGTGGTTCCGCGAAACCGGCGCGGCGAGCAGGAAAAGCCACGCGTCCCGGTCTTGGCGCACGTCGAGCCCGATGGCCAGCGCGGTGACGGCGGGCAGCAGGCCGCCC
Source organism: Saccharopolyspora sp. SCSIO 74807 (assembly GCF_037023755.1). NCBI lineage: Bacteria > Bacillati > Actinomycetota > Actinomycetes > Pseudonocardiales > Pseudonocardiaceae > Saccharopolyspora > Saccharopolyspora sp. SCSIO 74807. The sequence goes on from NZ_CP146100.1 coordinate 2,896,563, forward strand.
CAGCCCATCAGCGCCAGCCCCTGCCACTGCTCCCAGTCACCGCCGAGAGCAGTCGCGAGCAGCATGGGCAGCGCCAGCGCGACGGGGCTGAGCAGCATCAGCCACAGCAGTGGCCCGTGGCGCGCGCGGTAGAGCTCGGTTGCGACGACGGTGCCGAAACCAGCCGTGGTTCGCTGCGCGGTGCCGATCGACATGCGACGTCCTTCCTTCGTCGTTCGGAAGGTACGTAGCCGCGTCGGCGCCGCTGGTTCACGACCGATCCGCGATGACCGCAGCGAGTGGGTCAGCGCATCAGGGCTTGCGGGGCATCAGGGCTTGCGGGCGATGCCGCCGAATTCCCAGATCTTGTTCTCCAGCTCGGGGCGGGCGGGGATCTCGTAGTCGAACAGGGCGTCGGTGTGCATGGCCGGTTCTTGCTCGCTGGGCCGCCAGCGGGTGATGTTGACCAGTCCCGGATCAACCACCTCGAGCCCGTCGAACAGGGCGGTGACTTCGGCTTCGGTGCGGACCCGGCCCCACGTGGTCTGCTCGTTCATGAACCGGGTGAGGAATTCCGCGGCGTCGGCGTCGTCGCTGACCAGGTGGGACATCATCAGGTAGCTCCCGGACGGCACCGCGTCGAGCATGGTCGCGACCGCCTGCCGCGGCTCGGCTTCGTCGGGCAGGCAGTGCAGCACCGACACGTACAGCACCGCCACCGGCTCGTGCGCGAAATCGATGAGCCGCCTGGTGTCGTCGTGCTCGAGGACCGCCGCGGGCCGGGCCATGTCGGCCTGGATGACCGTCGTGCGCTGATCGTCGGTGAGCAGCGCCCGCCCGTGCGCGAGCACGACGGGGTCGTTGTCCACGTAAACGACGTGCCCGCCGGAGTTCTCCTGCTGCGCCACTTGGTGCACGTTGAGCTGGGTCGGCAGGCCGCTGCCGAAATCGATGAACTGCCGGATTCCCGCCTCGCGCGCCAGGTATCGCACGCCGCGGCCGAGGAAGGCGCGGTTGTCCCGCGCCGTGGTGATGATGTCCGGAACGCCTTGCAGCATCGCGTACGTGGCGTCCCGGTCGACGCGGAAGTTGTCCTTGCCGCCGACCGCGTAGTCGTAGATGCGGGCCACGCTGGGAACCGAGGTGTCCACCTCGGGCGGTAGCGACGACGGTTCGCTTCCGGGGGTGCGCTCGGGGTCGTCCATGCTGATCTCGGCCCATCTGACGGTGCGGCTGCGTCCGGGCGCAGCTCCCGGGGGTCAAGATCATCTTAGTCGATGTCCGAGATCCCTGACAGGGTTTCGCGCGGCCTCCGTCCGGTTGATTTCGCAACCAATGCTGAATTTTCCGCGCCGCCGCAACGTTTTCGTGCGGGTTTCTCCGCCGGGACATCCCCGGTTCGATCCGAAAATGCCCGCGCGGGGAGGCGTCGACTTGTACTCTCGCGTCCGTGGATCCGTTCGCCAGTTCAGCTCCGGTCCTGGTCACCATCGGGGACATCGCTTGCACGCAGGACGAGGTGATCACCCCGTCCGGCCGCGCGCCGATCGTCGGCACGACGTGGACCTTCACCGACATGTCCCGGACCAACAGCGGGATTCCCGCGTGGGCCATCGTGTGCGCGGTGATCTTCTTCCTGTTCTGCTTCCTCGGACTGCTGTTCCTGCTGGCGAAGGAGGAGCGCACCGATGGTTCGGTCCAGGTGACCGTGCAAGGTCCGGGTCTGCTGCACACGGTGCAGGTCCCGGTGTTCGCCCAAGCGGCCGCCATGGACTTCAACGCCCGCGTCAACTACGCCCGCTCCCTGGCCCACCAGCCCTTCTGAGCCACCGCCCGCGTCGAGAGCCGGCGCTGCACTCGGATCGCCGCGAGGACGATCAGCTCCCGGGAAGCGCTGCCCGGACGTGCTCACCGCCCCGCCGCGCGGGATTCGGCCACGAAGTTCCTTCAGGTCGGGCGCGATCCGCCTGTCACCCGACGTCGCCCCAGGACGTTTTCACCGTTCGCGAATGAGTGTGGCCGCCGCTGCACACCGCGAACACCCTCCCGACACGGTGAGCAGCATCCGCCGCTTTGCGCTCAAAGCGTGTCGTGGTTTTGGGTTCGTTGATCGGCTGGTTCGTGACCAGCCGGTGCGGAACCGACGCAGCGCAACCACCGCACCGTGGGGCCTGCGGGGGCTCGGCCCCCGCAACTAATACGACGGGCGGCGGCGAATCCGCAGCCGCGGTGAGCAGCATCCGCCGCCTCGTGGGGCCGATGAGAGTCGAACTCACACTGCCTAGGACCTAAACCTAGTGCCTCTGCCTATTGGGCTACGGCCCCGATGGGGTGCCAGCTTAACGGGTGGTGATGTCCGTTGTGTCCCCGACCGGGCGGTTCGGCTGTTCTCCGGCGGTGCCGGGAGGCGGTCGGGACACTGGGAACGGTCGCTGGGTGCGCTGCGGGCGTGTGATCTACGGTGTCCGCAGCAGGGTGTACTTGGAGGAGGACCGCGTGGCCCGTGATCCCGACGCGATCCAGCGCGAAATCGAGAAGACTCGTGACGCGCTGGCTGAGACGCTGGACGAGTTGAGCACGAAGGCGGATCCGAAGCGGTTCGTCGAACAGGGCAAGGCCGGCGTGCAGGAGCGGCTGAACGACCCGAGGGTGCGGTACGTCGCGATCGGTGTCGGTGCGTTGGTCGCCGTCATCGTGGTGCGCAAGATCTTCCGGTGATTGCGGCGGGGTGCGCCCGGCGGGTCACCGGCCCTCCGGGCGCATGACCGCGACTTCGGCTCCGCGGTGCACGGTTCCGCCGCGCACCACGCGCATGATGGTGCCGAACTTGTTGTCGTGTTCGTCGATCAGCCGGGTTTGCAGCGCTTTCCAGCGCGTTCGTCCGCGCGCGTCCCAGCTGGGCACTGCGCAGCGCACGCACGCTCCGGCGCGTTCCCCGGTTATCTCCAAGGTCACTTCGCCCGCGGTGACGGTGGTGCCGGGTTCCCAGTCGAGTTCGCCGAACGGTGCGATGTCCGCGTCCAGGTGCACGTTCGGCCGGAACCGCAGCAGATCCACTTCGTCGCCCATTTCCGCGGTGAGCGCGTCCAGCGTGGACTGCAGCGTGACCAGCACGGTCGGGCCGCGGTCCTGGTTGCCCGCGGCGCTGTGCAGGCTCAGCGGGATGCCGAGGGATTCGGTCAGCGCCGCGGGCAGTTCGGGGTCGTCCCATTTCCAGTCGGTGCCCGCTCCGTCGTGCAGCGTCGGCTGCAGCGCCGGGTCGGCGGCCGCGCCGTAGTCGCTGCTCCAGTGCAGCAGCGCGGGGTTCTGCCGCACGGTCAGCACCGCGCCCGATCGCTTCTCCCGCTCGTCGCGCAGCACGTGCGCCCGGTCGCCGACCATCCCGCCGTCCGCGAACCGCGCCGCGCCGACGGCTTCTCCGCGCAGTGACTTCACCGGCCAGCGGTGCAGCTGCGCCACGTTCCCTCGCGACAAACCGACCTCCTCAGCTCGTTCGCGAGGTTAGCGGTTCGCCCGTGCGCGGTTCAGCGCTGCTTGCGCAACAAGGGGAGCAGGGCCTCGCCGAGCAGCCGGTCCACGAAACGCGTGTCCAGTGGTTCGCCGGTGAGCATCAGGCGGTGCAGCAGACCCGCTCCGGCCAGTTCGACGACCGTGTCGACCGGGGCGTCCGGGGCGATCTCGCCGCGCTCCGTGCCCCGTTCCATGATCAGCCGCAGCACGTTGCGCTGCGGGAGCAGGAACGACTCGCGGAACGCGGCGGCGAGTTCGCTCTCGTGCGGCAGTTCGCCGACCAGCGCCTGGGCGGCCTTGCCCGCCGGGCCGGTCAGGAACGTGGCGAAGGCGCGCAGGAATTCGCCGAGGTCGCCTGCGACGCTGCCGGTGTCCGGTTCGGGGATGTTGCGCTGCACCAGCTCGGTGCAGGTGTCGATGACCAGGTCGAGCTTGGATTCCCAGCGGCGGTAGATGGTGGCTTTGCCCGCGCGCGCCCGCGCGGCCACCGCGTCCATGGTCAGCGCGCGGTAGCCGACTTCGGCCAGCACCTCCATGGCGGCGGTGCGCAGGGCTGCGTCCCGGGTCGCGTCCCGGGGGCGCCCGCGCCCGGGCGGGCTGCTGGTCGGTGCGTTCACGGCATCCATCCTAGAGAGGGCGACGGGCTGCGTGCGCGCATCGGATCACCGCGGCGCGTTGCTGGAGGCGTCGGCGGCGGCCGCGGCCTGCCGCGTCGCCTCGTCCGAGAGGCCGTGCCGGGCCTGCAGGTAGGCCGTGCTGAACGCGAATCCGTCGCCGTTGAGCAGGTGGATCACCACGCGGCCGCTGGAGTTCGGGGCGAGGTGCTCGATGATCTGGTCGGCCTGGTCCCTGGCTGCGATGAGACCGGGTGCGCGTGCGGTTCGGGTGTTGCCGTCGGCCGAGACGGTGACGGACCAGTCGTCGCCGTCCGGCACGTAGTTGGCGGTTATGTGTCCCGTTGCCATGTTGCCTCCCCGTCGCGCGGTTGCGGACGGTGACTCCGCGCATCGGCCGGGTGGCGCGCCTGCCTTGCGGGCGTCGCGGCCTCGGCCGTGGCCGCCGAGTCACCTCAGCGTGACCGCCGACTCTACGGGTTAGCCGTCAGCGAGGTCTTCGGGACTGTCGATATCGAAACCTTCCGAGATGCCGTCGCAGCTCACCAGGGTGACGTCGTGCGCACGCAGGTAACCGCGCGCACCCGCGTCGCCGATCGCGCGCTCCGCTGCTGCCCGCCAGTGCGCACGCCCCAGTAACACCGGGTGACTGCGTCGTTGCTCGATCGCGGCAGCGGCGAGGGCGTCCTCGGCGGTGTGCGCGACGACCCGGCGGACGGCTTCGGCGCTGACTCCGGGCATGTCCACGGGCAGCACCGCCGCGGCCGCGACGTCGTCCGGCTCGTCGTCGAGCGCGGTGAGCGCGGCGCGCAGCGACGAGCCCATGCCGCTGGGCCACTCCGGGTTGGGGACCACCGAGACGTTCCGCAGCTGCGCGCGGCTGCGCACTTCGTCGGCCGCGGCGCCGAGCACCACCAGCACGGGTGCGCAGCCACCTGCGGCGAGCACCTGAGCGGCCCGGTCGACGAGCAGGGCGCCGCGGTATTCGACGAGCGCCTTCGGCTTGCCGAACCGGCGGCCCGCGCCTGCCGCCAGCACGACACCTGCTGTTCGCATGGGCGGCAGATTACTCATCACCCCATTGCTCATCACCCCAGCCGCAGCATTCCCTCCACGCCTTCGATCCCGAAGTACAGCGCGAACACCGCCGACAGACCGATCAGCAGCCCGCCGAGTTCCCGGGCTCTGCCGGTGCACACGCGGATCGCGCAGAACGCGATCAGGCCCGCACCGATGCCGTTGGTGATCGAGTAGGTGAACGGGATGACCGCGATGGTGAGGAACACCGGCAGCACGTAGCTCGCGTCGTCCCACGGGATGTGCCTGCACTGCGCCATCATCATGCCGCCGACCAGCACCAGCGCCGGAGCCGCCGCCTGCGCGGGAACGACTCCGGCCAGCGGCGTGAACAGGGTCGTGGCCACGAACAGCAGTCCGGTGAGCACGCTGGCCAGCCCGGTCCGGGCGCCTTCCCCGACACCGGCGGCCGATTCCAGGAACACGGTGTTGGGTGCGCTGCCGGTGACTCCGCCCGCCACCGCGCCGAACCCGTCGACCAGCAGGATTCGCCCCATCGCGGGAACCGAGCCGTCGGCGCCGGTGGTCAGTCCCGCTTCCCGGCTCACGCTGGTGATCGTGCCCATCGCGTCGAAGAACCCGGACAGCACCAGGGTGAACAGGAACGCCGCACCGGCCACCGCCCCGGCGGAGGTGAAACCGCCGAACAGGTCGACGCGCCCGAACGTGCCGAGATCGGGCGCGGACACCAGCGAGCCGGGAACCTCGGGGATGATCACTCCCCACTGCTCGGCGGGCACCTCGAACACCGCCTGCACCAGCATCGAGGCCACCGTGCCGACTGCGATGGCCAGCAGGATCGCGCCGGGCACCCGACGGGCCACCAGCACGATCATCAGCAGCAGCGTCAGGCAGAACAGCGCGCTCGGCCAGCCCACCAGGTGCGCGTCCGGGCCGCTGCCGAGCTGCACCGGCACGGTGGTTCCGGCCGAGTCCGGTTTGCGGGTGACGATCCCCGCGCTGACCAGTCCGACCAGCGCGATGTAGAGGCCGATGCCGACGGTGAGCGCGGTCTTCAGCGGCGGCGGGATGGCCAGGATGATCCGCTCCCGCAGGCCGCTGACGGCCAGCACGACGATCGCCGCGCCCGCGAGCACCACCAGCCCGAACGCCTCCGGCCAGGTCATCGCGGGCGCGATGGTGAACGCCACCACCGGGATGACGCCGAGCCCGGCGGCCATCGCCAGCGGCGCGTTGCCGACCACGCCCATCAGCACGGTCATCACGCCCGCGCACAACGCGGTGGCCGTGGTGAGCTGGGTGGTGTTCAGCGTCGCGCCGGTGCGGTCCGCGGCCGAGCCGAGGATCAGCGGGTTGAGCAGCACGATGTAGGACATCGCGACGAACGTGGTCAGGCCCCCGCGGAACTCGCGGCCGACGGTGGAACCGCGCTCGGTGATGCGGAAGTAGCGGTCGATCGGGGCGGACTTCTGGCGCAGCATTGAGCCTCCGTTCGCGACTTCGGGTTTTTCGCGCAGGACGGCGCGGCCCGGTGGTTCCGGGCTCGGGTTCGGGAGTTGCTACCTCGGTGGCAGCGTGCGGAAGGTGGTTCGCGCAGCTGCGGCGCCGATCACCGGCTGATCGCCGCCTGTCGAACCTGTCGGCGGCCTGCGCGGATCCGCGGCAGGCGTCAGTACTCGACCCGGTCGGGCTTGGCCAGCCACCGGTCGAACGGCGCGTTGCGCTCGTCCAAGGCGATCTGGCGGACCTCGGTGGGCCACGGCTTGCCCGGGTCGCGGAACAGGTCGTGGAACGCGCGGTCGTCGAACCCGGCGTGCGCAGCGTCCTCGCGGTCGGCGGCGTAGAGCACCCGATCCAGCCGCGCCCACAACGCCGCGGCCAGGCACATCGGGCACGGTTCGCACGAGCTGACCAGCACGCACCCGGCGAGGCTGAAGGTGCCCAGCGCGCGGCAGGCGCGGCGGATCGCGGTCACCTCGCCGTGCGCGGTCGGGTCCAGGTCGGTGGTGACCAGGTTGGTGCCGCTCGCGATCCGCCGACCGCCGCGCAGCACCAGCGCGCCGAACGGGCCGCCGCCTTCGTCGACGCTGCCGGTGGCCATCCGCACGGCTTCGGCCGTCCAGCCGGTGTCGGTGCTCGCCGCGGAATCGGTTTCGGTGGACACAGATCTCTCCCGGTTTCTCGTGAAACGCGCACGGGCGCGCGAAGTGGGTCGGCCGCTCAGTGCCTGGTCCCGGTTCTGGTGTTGGCTCTTCTCAAGCGGCCTCAGCCGCTTCCGTCAACTGCGCAGGCCGGTCGGCGGTGCCTGCGGTTCCGCCGAGCGATCAAGTTCGAAGACCCGCGCTCAGATGAGGTGGTGCGGTGCCACCGGCACGTGGGTGAGCCGATGGCCGGTGGCCGCGCGGATCGCGGCGACCACGGCCGGCGTGGTCGAGATCGTCGGCGGCTCGCCCACGCCGCGCACGCCGTAGGGCGCGTGCGGGTCGCCGCGCTCGATGATGTCGATCTCCATCGGCGGCATGTCCAGGATCGTCGGGATCAGGTAGTCGGTGAACGACGCGTTGCGCATCTCCCCGCCGCTGACCTGCACCTCCTCCATCACCGCGAGCCCGAGGCCCTGCGCGGAGCCGCCCTGGACCTGCCCGATGATCGCTTCGGGGTGCACCGCCTTGCCGACGTCCTGCACGCAGTCCAGCCGCACGACCTTGACCAGCCCGAGTTCGGTGTCCACGTCGACGATCGCGCGGTGCGCCGAGAAGGCGTGCTGCACCTGCACCAGCTCGCTGACCCCGTCGGCGTCCATCGGCAACGTCGGCCGGTGGTGGTATTCGCGGGTCAGCTCGATCACCTCGTCGCCGAGCACGTCGGCGAGGTCGGCGAGCACCCCGGCCCGTTCGGAGACGACCTTGCCGCCCGCCAGCGACAGCGAGCCCGGTTCGAGACCGTGCTGTTCGGCCGCCCGTTGCAGCACGAGACCCCGCACCGCCGCGCAGGAGGTCTGCACGGCCCCGCCGGTGACGTAGGTCTGCCGCGACGCCGAGCTCGACCCGGCGGCGCCGACGGAGGTGTCGTTCGGGTGGATCACGACCCGTTCGACGCCGAGTTCGGTCCGCGCGATCTGCTGCTGCACCGTCACCAGGCCCTGACCGACCTCGGCGGCCGCGGTGTGCACCTCGGCGAGCGGCTCGCCGCCGACGACCGCGAGCCGCACCCGCGCGGTGGAGTAGTCGTCGGCGCCTTCGGAGTAGCAGATGTTCTTGATCGTGACGCCGTAACCGATCCCGCGCACCACGCCTTCGCCGTGCGTCGTGTTGGACACCCCGCCCGGCAGGTCGCGGATGTCGCGGTGCTGCGGCTGCTCGGGCAGCGGGATCGTCTTGAGCCGTTGCAGCAGCTCGGCCACCGGCGCCGGGTAGTCCAGCCGCTGCCCGGTCGGGATCTGGTCGCCCTGCGCGATCGCGTTGCGGATGCGCAGATCAGCAGGGTCCACGCCCAGCTCATCGGCCAGTCTGTCCATTTGGGACTCGTAGGCGAAAGTGGGCTGCACCGCGCCGAGCCCGCGCATCGCACCGCACGGCGGGTTGTTGGTGTAGAGGCCCCAGGACTCGATGTCCACATTGGGCACTCGATACGGCCCGACGCCGAGCGTGCTCGCGTTCCCCACCACCACGGGGGTTTTCGACGCGTAGGCGCCGCCGTCGAAGTACTGCCGGGCCTTGACGTAGACCAGCGTCCCGTCCCGGGTGGCGCCGTGCTCGTAGTACATCTTCGCCGGGTGCCGGTGCACGTGGCCGTGGAACGACTCCTCCCGGTTGTAGACCATCTTCACCGGTTTCCCGGTGTGCAGGGCGAGCAGGCACACGTGCACCTGGATCGACAGGTCCTCCCTGCCGCCGAACGCGCCGCCGACGCCGGACAGCGTCATGCGCACCTTCTCCTCCGGCAGGTCCAGCGCGGCCGCGGTCTGCTTGCGGTCGGAGTGCAGGTCCTGCGTGGCCAGGTACAGGTCCACCCCGCCGTCCTCGGCGGGCAGCGCCAGCCCGGACTCCGGGCCGAGGAACGCCTGGTCCTGCATCCCGACGGTGTAGACGCCGGAGACCACGACCTCGGCGCTCGCGGCCGGGTCGCCCTTGCGGATCACCTGGTGGCGCACCACGTTGCCGTGCTCGTGCAGCTTCGGCAGCGAGTCGTCGTGCGCGACCAGCTCGGCGTCGAGGACCGGGTCGAGCACCTCGTAGTCCACCTCGATGCGCTCCAGCGCGCGGCGCGCCGTCTCCGGGTGGTCGGCGGCGACCAGCGCGACGGCCTCGCCCTTGTACCGCACGACGTCCTCGGCCAGCACCGGCTGGTCCTGCTCCTTCAGCCCGTACCGGTTCGGGCCCGGCACGTCTTCGGCGGTCAGCACCGCGTGCACGCCGGGAACCCGCAACGCAGGTCCGATGTGGACCGAGCGGATCCGGGCGTGCGGGTGCGGACTGCGCAGCGTGGCACCCCACAGCATGTCCTCGGCCCACAGGTCGGAGGAGTAGGCGTACTCGCCGCGCACCTTCAGCGTGCCGTCCGGGCGGATCGGCGATTCCCCGACTCCGCCGGTGATCCCGGTGTCGAGGTGTTGCGGGCTGCGGGTCGGGCCGCTCATCGGGCTACCTCCTGTGCGTTCGCCCGGATCCGGTCGGCGGCGCCGCGCAGTTCCCGGGTCAGGTCCACTTCGGACACCGGGAGCAGGTGTCCGTCCCGCACGACGATCCGTCCGCCGCGCACCAGCAACCGCAGTCTTGGCAGCGGGCCGAGTACCAGCGCGGCGACCGGGTCGGCGATGCCCGCGTGTCCCAGGTCGTCGAGTTCCCACACCGCCACGTCGGCGAGCTTGCCCGGCGTGAGCGAGCCGATTTCCTGTTGCCTGCCAAGGCAATGCGCCCCACCGAGCGTCGCCGTCCACAGCGCCTCGCGGACCGACAGGGCGCGCGGGCCGTGCTGCGCGCGGGCGGTGAGCAGCGCTTGCCGCATCTCCTCGCCGAGACCGCCCGCTTCGTTGGAGGCGACACCGTCCACGCCCAGCCCCACGTGGACCCCGGCGTCGAGCATCGCGCGCAACGGTGCGACACCGGCGCCGAGGCGGCCGTTCGAGCTCGGGCAGTGCGCCGAGCCGGTGCCCGTCTCGGCCAGTCGCGCGACAGCCTCGTCGGCGAGGTGCACGGTGTGCGCGAGCCACACGTCCGGCCCGAGCCAGCCGAGCTCGTCGGCGTGCTCCGCGGGCGTGCGGCCGAATTCGGCGAGGCATTGCCGCTGCTCATCGACGGTTTCCGCGAGGTGGGTGTGCAGCCGCACGCCGCGCGATCGCGCCAGCTCGGCGCTGCGGCGCATCAGCTCGGTGCTCACCGTGAACGGGGAGCACGGCCCCACGGCGACCCGGATCTGCGCGTCCGCCGCCGGATCGTGGAACCGGGCGATCGCCTCGTCGGTCCCGGCGAGTGCGTTGTCGACGTCCTCCACCAGGGAATCCGGCGGCAGTCCGCCGTGCGACGCACCGCGGTCCATCGAGCCGCGGACCGCGTGCAGCCGCAGCCCGACCCGCCGGGCGGCCGAGATGACGGCGCCGAACACGTCGCCGCCTGCTGCCGGGAACACGTAGTGGTGGTCGGCCACTGTTGTCGCACCGGACAGCGCCAGCTGCGCCAAACCGGCGGAGGCGGCCGCGTGCACGACCTCTTCGTCCAGCCCCGCCCACACCGGATACAGCCGGGTCAGCCACTCGAACAGCGTGGAATCCGCGGCGTACCCGCGGGTCGCCCACTGGTAGAGGTGGTGGTGCGTGTTGACCAGGCCCGGAGTGATCAGGCACCCGCTGACGTCGATCCGCCGCCCGCCGGACTCCGGGCTGCCCGACCCGACCGCGGCGATCCGGTCGCCGTCGAGCACCACGTGCCCTTCCGCGTGCTCCGGACCGTCCACAGTGGCCACCGAAGCGCCGTGCAGCACCAGTCGTTGCGGTCGCTCAGCCATGGGCGGCCTTCCGCTCGGCGGCCAGCCGCACCGCATCCATGATCTTCTCGTAGCCGGTGCAGCGGCAGAGATTGCCCGCCAGCGCCTCCCGGATCTCCGCATCCGACGGCGCAGCCCGGTGCGACAGCAGATCATCGGCCTGCACCAGCAACCCCGGCGTGCAGAACCCGCACTGCACGGCACCGGCATCGAGGAACGCCTGCTGCACCTCGCCGAGCCGCTCGCCGTCGGCGAGCCCTTCCACCGTGCGGACCTCGCGGCCGTGGGCCTGACCGGCCGCGACCAGGCAGGCGCACGCGGTGACGCCGTCCAGGCTCACCGTGCACGAACCGCATTCGCCCTGCTCGCAAGCGTTCTTCGAGCCCGCGAGGCCCAGCCGTTCGCGCAGCACGTAGAGCAGGCTTTCGCCTTCCCACACATCGTCGGCCGTGTGCGGGCGGCCGTTCACGGTGAGCTTCAGGCGCATTGCGACCTCCCGGTGCGGTAGTCCTGCCAAACCCTGCGCAGCGTGCGCCGCGCCAGCACGCCGACCGCGTGCCTGCGGTAGTCGGCGGTGCCGCGCACGTCATCGATCGGCCGGGTAGCCGCGGACACGAGCTCGCCGAAGCGCTGCGCGGTCCGCTCGGGGAGTGCACCGGCGTCCCAGTCCAGCTCCGCGGCCAGGAAGTCCTCGGCCTCGGTCGCGCGGAACGGCGTCGGCCCGGCCGACCCGACGCCGGTGCCCACCCGCTGCGACTCCGGGTGCAGCGAGACCGCGAACGTGCACACCGCGATCACCATCGCGTTGCGGGTGCCCACCTTCGCGAACTGCTGCGGGCCGGAAGCGGGGGAGACGTGCACGGCGGCGATCAGCTCGTCCTCGGCCAGCGCGGTGCGCTTGACGCCGGTGAAGAACTCCGTGATCGGGATCGTGCGACTGCCGCGCACCGACTCCACCTCGACCAGCGCGTCCGAGGTCAGCAGCGGTGGATGGCCGTCCCCGGCCGGTGAGCCCGACCCGAGGTTGCCGCCGAGCGTGCCGCGGTTGCGGATCTGCGGCGAACCGACGGTGCGGGCGGCCATCGCCAGCCCCGGCAGCCGGTCGCCGAGCTCGTCGATCAGCCGGGTGTAGGGCAGGCCGGCGCCGATCCGCAGCCGCCCCGCCGACTCCGACCAGTCGGCGAGCTCGCCGATGCCGGTCAGGTCCAGCAGCGCGTCCGGGCGGCGGTGCCCGAAGTTCACCTCGACCATCACGTCCGTGCCGCCCGCCAGCACGGTCGCCGCCGGTCGCTCGGCCCTGAGCCGCAGGGCTTCGCGCCACGAGTCGGGACGGAGGAATTCCACGTTCGCCTCCCGCATCGGCCGTCTCTCCGAGCCCCAGTACACAACCGGTGCCGACGCGTTGACCAGCGGTGAAAACTCCGAAAAGGGGACGCCCGAACCCGCCGATCTTCGTACCTTCCTACGAACACCCCGCCCCCGGAAGCGAGTGCAGCTCCCGTTCGGCCCACTGGGTCGGTCGAGCGGGTCGTTCACTGCGGACGGCTTGCGCGGGCCGGGTGGCGCCCGGGCGCGTCGGCCTTGGGGCTGCGGAAGTGAGTGAGAGTCCCGTTCGCCCCACTAGGTTGGTCGAACGGGTCGTTCACTCCGGATGCGCTTGCGCCGAGCGGGTGGCGCCCGGGCGTGTCGGCGTCCGCGCGAGAGCGGTTCGCTCAGCGGCTCAGGGCCGATCCGTTCACCTGGCGCGAGCCGCGGGTGCACAGTGTCGGGGTGCTGCTCAGCGATCTGCTCGCCGACCCGGAGCTCGGCCTGTCCCCGCTCGCGCAGGCCGGCGACCCGGTGCTGCGCGGCGTCTACATCACCGACCTGCTGGACCCGCGCCGCTACCTCGCAGGCGGCGAACTCGTGCTGACCGGCATGATGTGGCGCACCGGCCCGGACGACTCCGAGCGCTTCGCCGCCGCCATCGCCGATGCGGGCGTGGCCGCGCTCGCCGCAGGCACCGCTCGCCTCGGCAGCACCCCGCCCGACCTGGTCGAGGCTTGCCGCAGGCGCGGCGTGCCGCTGGTGGAGGTCCCGCTCGCGCTGAGCTTCGGCACGCTGTCCGAGCGGGTGATGGCCGCGAACCGCGCCCCCGGCCGGGACTGGGTCGCGGCCGTGGCCGCCGGAGCCGACCTCGAGCAGGTCTTCGACCGGGCCGCCGCGGAACTCGGCGCGGACTGCTGGGCGCTGTCGGCCACCGGCCGGATCGTCGCGGGCTCGGCCCCGCTGCCGCAGCGGGACGAGCTGGTGCGCGACTACCTCACCGGCCGCACGACGCAGCAGTTCGCGGTGCGCACGGTCGGGGAGGGCAGCGGCCCGCGGATCGCGCACTGGTTCGTCGTGGTGCGCTCCGCCGCATCCGCGGCCGCCGAGCTCGCCACCGTCGCGGCGCTGGTGCGCACCCGGGTCGACCAGGCCCGGCAGATCGCGGGCCAGTCGGTGGAGTCCGCGCTGCGCCGCTTGCTGGACGGCACCTCCAGCGCGGCGGAAGTCGTGGCGCGACTGGAAACCGTCGGCCTCCCGGCAGGCGAGCCGGCACGCGTGGTGCTGCTGTCCACCGGGCAGGACCCGGTGGTCGAGCCGGACTCGGCCGACGCGATCGCCGTGCTGCGCGAGTTCGCCGCCGCCACCGGACTCGCCTCGGTCACCGCCCCGCTGCGCGACGGCGCCGCCGCGGTGTTCGCCGCCGACGAGCGGCGGCTGGCCGAACTCCCGGACCGCTTCCGCGAGCTGCTCACGCACGCCGAACTCGCACTGCGCGCGCAAGCGGGCATCAGCGACGTCCGCGACCCGGGCAACCTCCGCGCCGCAGTGGAGGAAGCCGGCTACGCGCTGCAGCTCGCCGAACGCGCCCCGCGCAACTCGGTGGTGCCCGCGGACGAACTCGCCACGCACCGCGCGCTGCTGGCCGCGGTGCCCGCCGAGCTGCGAACGTCCTACCGGGAGCGGGTGCTCGGGCCGCTGTTCGCCTACGACGCGGCGCACGCCGCCGATCTCGTCCGGACGCTGCGGATGTTCTTGGAATGCGGCGGCTCCTGGTCGCGTTGCGCCGGGAGCTTGCACATCCACGTGAACACGCTGCGGTACCGGATCGGGCGGGTGGAGCGGATCACCGGCAGGGACCTCGGGAACTTCTCGACCCGAGTGGACTTCCACCTCGCGCTCGGGCTCGCGGCCGAAGACGCCGCCGCGAGCCGCGGGTGAGTCGTGGGAGTGGTCACAATCCACTCCGACGACCGGGGGAAGTCACCCGAACAGTTCGTAATCCGCAGCTCGGACCGGTACTCTGCTTGGTCGGCACGCAGCGCCCCGCTGCGTCGACCGGACCCGGAAACCACGCGAGGCCACGCGGAACACGGAGGTAACGGGATTGACCGACTTGTCCGCCACCACCGGTGTGACGGACCGCCCGAGCGACGAGACCGTCGCCGGAAGCGCGGCACGTTCAGCTGAACGGATCCGGGGACACCTGGACCGCGCGGTACTCCCGACCCCGTGCCTGGTGCTGGACCTGGCGGTCGTGCGCGAACGCCACGCGCAGCTGCGCGAGGCGCTGCCGGACGCGCGGATCTGCTACGCGGTCAAGGCCAATCCCACTGCCGAAGTCGTCTCCTCGCTGGTCGAGCAGGGCAGCTCGTTCGACGTGGCCAGCCCCGGTGAGATCGACCTGTGCCTGGCGCACGGCGCCGCCGCGGAATCGATCTCGTACGGCAACACCATCAAGAAGCGCGCCGACATCGCCCGCGCCTACGAGCAGGGCGTGCGGCTGTTCGCCACCGACAGCGACGCCGACCTCGCCAAGATCGCCGAAGCCGCGCCGGGCTCGCAGGTGTTCTGCCGCGTGTTCGTGGACAACGAGGGATCTCGCACCCCGTTCGGCCGCAAGTTCGGTTGCCCGCCGGAAACCGCGGTGCGGCTGCTTGCCCGCGCCGCCGAACTCGGCCTCGACCCCTGCGGGGTGTCGTTCCACATCGGATCGCAGCAGCACGACGCGGCCGCGTGGGAGCACGGCATCCGCGCCGCCCGCGAAGTCTTCGACGGCGCCGCGCAGCGCGGTGTCGCGCTGCGGATGGTCAACCTCGGCGGCGGACTTCCCGCCGAATACACCGAATCCGCTCCGCCGCTGGCCGACTACGCCGAGCGCATCGAACAGGCGCTGGACCGCGAATTCGGCGCGCAGCGCCCGGAACTGCTGATCGAACCCGGCCGCTTCCTGGTCGGTGACGCCGGCGTGCTGCGCAGCGAAGTCGTGCTGGTCGCCGCGGAGACCGGCAGCGATCGGCGCTGGGTCTACCTGGACGTCGGCCGCTACAACGGGCTCGCCGAGACCGAGGGCGAAGCCATCACCTACCGGCTGCGCACCGCCCGCGACGGCGACCCGGCCGGCCCGGTCGTGCTGGCCGGACCGACCTGCGACGGCGACGACGTGCTGTACCAGCGCGCGGGCTACGAGCTGCCGCGCACGCTGCGCGACGGCGATGTCGTGGACCTGCTCAGCGCAGGCGCTTACACGGCCAGCTACGCCTCGGTCGGGTTCAACGGTTTCCCGCCGCTGCCCACTTATTGCATCGACGGGCACGAGCGACCCTGACCGCTGCGGCCCCGCCCGGCCGCAGCGGTAGCTACCGAAACACGTTCACCAGGCGAAATCTGTGAAATGTTGGGAGGTCGATAGATGTCGATTGATGCCGGAACCCTGCAGCCCATCGGTCTGTTCACCGGGCAGCACGTCCTCGCCGAGCTCGAAGGCGTGGCCGAGCAGCTACTCGACGACGAGCAGTTCCTCAGGGACACGCTGCACAGTGCGTTGAGCCGCTCGCAGGCCACGGTGTGCGAAGTGATCGCCAAACGGTTCGAACCGCAAGGCGTCACGGTGCTGGCATTGCTGTCGGAATCCCATGCCTCGCTGCACACCTATCCCGAAGAGGGCTCGATCTTCATCGACGTGTTCACCTGCGGGCACACCGCGCAACCCGAACGCGCGGTGGAGCTGCTCGCCGAGGCGCTGCGGCCGGAGTCGGTGAACACCCGCACGATCCGCCGGGGCCGCGACTACCCGGAAGAACTGGCGTCGTGACCGGTGCTCGCCGGCCCGCCGCAGCGTGGGCCGGCGAGCAACGCTCCACAATGGACATACGATGCGGCGCGCCGGCGCCCGGCACGCGCAGCGGTCCGGGCCGGGCGCGCGCGACATCCTGGCGCGCCGCGGCCGAACACCCCACCTGCGCGGCGCGCTCTGCCACACTCGTCCCGCCGGGCGCGTTCTCCGCCCCACCGGGCGACATCCCCCAACGCGGGCGACATCTTCGAGGAGGAGCACCGTTGATCGAACTCGACGGGCAACGCTGGGTCAGCGAACCCCTGGGTGCCGACATGCGCAGGCTCTGGCGGGTCGACGAAGTGCTGTGGGAGGGCGACACCGCCTACCAGCACGTGCTGATCGGCCGCACCGGGCAGGGCGCCTCGCTGTTCTGCGACGACGACCGGCAGAGCACCGAGTTCTCGCAGCTGGTCTACCACGAGGCGATGGTGGTCCCCGGATTCCTGCTGGCAGGCAAGCTGGACCAGGTGCTGATCATCGGTTCCAGCGAAGGCGTGGTCAGCGAGCTCGCGGTCGCCGCGGGCGCCACCCGGGTCGACCACGTGGACATCGACCAGGAGTGCGTCCGCCGCTGCGCCGAGCACCTGCCCTACGGCTACCGCGCGCAGGACCTGCCCGCGCTCGAACGCGGCGAAGGTCCGATCACCCTGCACTACGCCGACGGCTGGAGCTTCCTGGACCAGGCCCCGCCGGAGGGCTACGACCTCGTCGTGGTGGATCTGCCGGACGAGCAGGCCGAGGACGCCGACGGGCAGCACAACCGGCTCTACGGCCTGGAATTCCTGCAACGCTGCCAAACCGTGCTCGCACCGGGCGGCGTCGTCGCGTTCCAGGCGGGCTGCCCCACGATCTGGCGCAACGAGACGCTGATCCGGTCCTACAACCGGTTCCGGTCGGTGTTCGAGACGGTGACCTACTTCGGCTCCGACGAGCACGAGTGGTCGTTCCTGTTCGGCCGCGCCGATCCGGTGGACGACCCGACGAACGTGATGCTGGACGCGCTGCCGAACAGCAAGTACCAGCCGCAGACCATCGACGACGCCAGCCTCATCGGTTGCACCGTGCCACCGCACGCCGTGCGCCAGCAGAGCTGAGCCGACCGCGAACCGCCCGCCGGAACACCGCGTCCGGCGGGCGGTTCGCGTTTCAGAGGAAGTGCAAGTAGGGGTGCAGCGCGCCGGTGCCCGCCGCGGGGCTGAACCACTTGTCGAACGACAGGCCGCGCTCGCGCAGCCCGGCTTCGACGTCCGCGGTCAACGTCTCCTCGGCGCTGTCGTCGAGCTGCACGTCGACGTCGTAGAGCTCTTCGTGCGCGGTGCTGGTGAACGCGGCCGCGGTGAACTTCGCGAAGATCGGCGCGCTGTCGGCCCACTCCAGCAGTTCCGCGGCTTCCAGCAGCACTTGCGCCTCGTGCACGATCAGCCGCAGCGCCAGCGCCTCGGCGACGCAGCGCGGCGGCACCCATTCCGTCGCGGCCAGCCGCTCGGACACCGCGGCGGACGAGAGCAGGAACGCGCGCGCGAAGGTCGAGTCGTAACGCTGGTCGTAGCAGGGCGGCAGTTCTTCGAGCACCAGCAGGCCGGCGGCTTCGTCCACGGTGGCGTTGTTGATCGCCAGCGACAGCTCGTCGTAGAAGATCTCGTCGGTGACCACCCGGACCGCGTGGATCAGCGCGCCCGCGGCCAGCTCGGCCTTTCCCGCGGCGGCGTCTTCCGCAGCGCCGGTGCTTTCCGGGGTGAACGCCTCCGCCCCGAACGCGCGCAGCCGACCGGCGCATTCCAGCAAGGTGTCCCGCCAGCGCTCGGTCTCCCAAGCGGGTTCCGCCGAGGAGGACTCCAGCGCCTCCTCGACCGCGGCCTGCAGCTCGCTGGAGGCGCTGTCCGGCGCGGTGAGTTCGTCGGCCCCTGCGAGGCTCTGATTGAACTCGTCCTCGGTGATGCGCACCGACGAGTCGGCCACCGTCCACGACGACAGCTGCTCGATCTCGCCGAGCAGCTCGTCGAGCACCGTCGCGCCCGCCCATTCCGCCGCGGCCAGCGAGGGGGCGTCCAGCACCAGCACCACGTTCGCCCGGTCCGGCTGGGTGGAGATCCGGAAGTCGAGCACGTCGATGTCGGTCTCTTCCGGACCGGTGACGCCCTCCACCAGCGCGAGTCTGCGATCCAGCAGCGCGACGACACCTTGCTGCTGCAAGGCGTCGAGTTCCTTGACCGCCGCCGGCGGTTCCAGTTCGGCCGTCACCACGTAGTCCACCGCTGCTCGCCTCTCCTTTCCGGGATGCCCGGCATGTTACGTGGCCAACCCGGCCGGGACCCGGTTGCGGGGAGATCTGCCGAGCCGCTCGTTTCGGCCATTCCCGGCGGCCGCCGAGAACCCGGGTGCGAGTTCGCGGCAGCGGGCGGAATGTTGCGAGGTTCGCGCGCGGCTAGCGGCGAAATGTTCCGGTCCGCCGCGGCCCTCGCAACATCCCGGGTGCCTCACTTGGCCTTGTCGTAGGCTTCCACGATCTCCGAGGGAATCCGGCCCCGATCCGACACCTGCATCCCCTGCGTCCGCGCCCATTCCCGAATGGCCTGGTTGCGCTCCCGATCCGCCGCGGTGGGTGCGGCGGAGGGGGACTTGCCCGCCTTGCCGCCCGTCCGCTTCCGGCCGCCGGTGCGGCGCGCGTGGGAGACGTACGACGCCAGCGAGTCCCGCAGTTGGGCGGCGTTGTCGGCGGACAGGTCAATGGTGTAGTCGACGCCGTCCAGGCTGAACTCGACCGTCGACTCCGCTTCCGACCCGTCGACGTCGTCGACGAGCTGCACTGTGACCTTCTGCGCCACTGGTAAACCCTCGATTCCCGGTTCGTTTTTCCTGGCCTTCGCGCAAGAGCTTACGACGAAGAGCGGGGGAACAATAAACGATTGTTGCGAAAATGTGCCACCCCGGTCCCGGGTGCGCGGCTGCGCTACCTGGATCCGCTACTCGGCTGCTTGTGCTGCATATTACTTTCTCGATTTCGCGGCGATCGGCTACCGTGGCCTCGGGTGGTTCGCCCGTCGGCCCCGCCTCCGGGTGGCTGTCGGCTCCTGGGAGTCGAACGGCTCGAGGACCACGTGCCCCCGCACGGCGGTTCTCAACCGCCGGTGGTGCTGTTCTATCGTTGACCGCGAGACAACAGCGATGCTGCGTGCTACAACGTTGGTCAGGGTCGCAGGTGTCTCGCCTGCAGGTGTCGCGGATCGAGACGGGGCACGTTCCCGAGACAGGTGATCATGGCCGAGCGGATTCAGGTCGAACTCGTCGACGACATTGACGGGTCGCCAGCCCAGCAGACCGTCACTTTCGCGCTGGACGGCGTGACCTACGAAATCGACCTGAGCGAGCAACATGCGCGGCGGTTGCGGACGCTGTTGGCTCGCTACATCGAGCGGGCGACGGTGCCCGGCAAGGAGCGGGAACAAGAACCCGCCGCACCGAGCAAACGCCAGGAACGCGAAGAACGCGCGGCCCGCCAGGCGAACCGCGCGCTCACCGAAGAGATCCGGGGCGCCGCGCAACGCACCAAGGATCGGCTCAGCAAGCAGCAGGACGCCGAGCCGGCAGCCGAGGAACCGGAAACCGAGGTCGTCGAATCCCCCGCCGCCTCCCTGCCACAGCGCGATGAGCGCGGGCAGCGGGACGAGGATCAGCAGGACGACGGGCAGACCGCGGCGGTCCCGGCGGTGTCGTTGCCGCAATTCTCGTCCGCGGTGGACTGACTTCCGCTCCTGGTCCCGGTACCGCAGCGGCCGGGCGTCATGACCGGTTCGCAGGCCGAACCGACGGCAAGACGCAAAGAACCGCATCGTGGGTCTTCCGCGATGCGGTTCTTCTTGCTCCCAGTGTTCGTTCCCGGCCTGTTGTCGTTCCCGGCCCGTCTTCGTTCTCGCGGTCCGTTTTCGCGCGGGCGCGCGTGTGCGAGCTCGCCGCGGACTCAGTCGTCGGCGCGGTGCCTGCGCTTCTTGCCGCGGCCTTTGGAGTTGTGGTGCTTCGCCGGTTCGGCTTCGGTCGCGGCCGGCTCGGCGTTCTCGGCCAGCGCCGCGGCGAACTCCGGGGGAGCGCTCAGACTCCAGTTGTTCTCCTCCGGGTCGATGAGTTGTTCCTGCAACTCGGTGTAGATCGGTGTCGAGTCCACCGCTTACCCCCGTCCTGTCGGTCGGCCCTCTTGGTCGACGATCGACGCTACCGGCGCGCGGGCGCGATCGATCGCGGAACGCTCGGTGATCACCCGAAGGTGGGGCGCCCCGGCAGCCTCATCCGACGGGCCCTCCGCAAGCCTCCATCCGGGTGATGCCGCAATTGCCGGGCGTGACCTGCAGTTTCAGCATCAAGTGGGGGGCGGTTTCAACGATGTTTTCCCGGGCCTGTAAGTTTCTCTCCGTCAGCGCGGAACGGGCCGGAAACGAAACGGACCGGGCGGTGGCGGAGTCCGGGGCCGAAAGGCCGCGGGCGGTGGAGAACTTCAAAGCAGGATCGACCGCGGGCCGGTTCAGCGCGGGTGACCGTGAGGTGACCCCCCTGAGAACGGCGGGGTTCGGGCCTGCTAGAGTTTGAAACATCAGCAAGACGAAGAGATGACTCCCCGGGGTTTTGGTGCCTGGTTGGTGCTGGGGTTCTGGTGTGGGTGTGTTCTTTGAGAACTCAACAG